>NZ_FYDH01000002.1:3846-539167 GCF_900187475.1 Pseudomonas sp. Irchel s3h9
CAGGGTTTCGCTGGCGTTGGCGAGCAGGGATTCGCTGTTGTACTTCGGGTTGGCGAGGTACATGCGTTCGGGTTGTTGGGTGCTGGCCATGATTTGGCTGGCGGGTTTGAGGTAGTGGTCGAGGGCGCGTTCGGCGGCTTCGTGGAATCGCTTGGAATCGGGGGATTCGTAGGGGGATGTGGGGTCGGTTTCGGGTGGGTTGGGTGTTGGTTTGATCATGGTGAAACTCCTGGTTTTCATTAGGAGCTACCAGCATCACTTGCAGATGATGGGTGGCAGCTATGCGCGGGTCTGCAAGACCGGGAAACCAGGCACCCGGCAGACCCGAAGGTCTCCCGCACAAAGCTGCCATTGAGCGGACACGAACGAGTGTCCTTTTGGCTGGCTGTGCGACTGGTTTTTCCGGCGGGCTTGCAGACCCGATCACTGATGAGCAGTGACGGGAATCAAGGTACGGAGGGAGTGCCAGACGCACAAGCCGGCGGATTCTGGCTTAGTCGTAGGCGATGGCGCAAGGAGTTGTAGGGCGTAGCCAGCAACGAGAGACACCTATTAAACAAACATGTAGATCATCTGTTTAACAGGTCAGTTGAGATGCAGAGAATTCCGAATCAATGGGTCTCAAACGAATTCCACTGGTGAGTATCAAGATCCAGCGCGCAGTAGGGTTCGAAAACGTAAAGCACAAGCGGATTCTCAATATCTATCGCTGCCACCTGGAGTGACTTGAGATAGGACTGAGCCTCTGCGAATGATGTACCGAATAGAGGATCATCCATTGCCTTCGCGCGCGTCAGCTTGGAAATCGTTTGATCTGGATGTTTTGCCATCGCAATTCGAAAAGCCAGGCTAGCGTCGAAGTGTGTTTTACCGAAGACGTGCTGACGAAGCCGACTGATCACGCTTCTTGAAATACCGACATAGATAGGCACGCCGTTGTCGATCAACACGTAGCAGCCCGAAAAATCTTGCGCCAGTTTGAACTGTTTCAGCAACGATTTAACGCCAACACCGGGCACTGAAAAGTCCTTCATCTCTCGCGGAGTTTCAAGAGAGCTTTTCATTCTGCTCATATGGCCGGGCAGAACAGTTTTGGCTAACTCTTCAAATGTGTGTATGCATTCGTGTAACGCCATTGGAGAACCGCTCGATCGAGAGATGGGCGCCAACGCTATCGCGTCAAGTCAGGCCATTACAAGCGATGTAGCACATGTCTATTTAAAGCGACGCCAGAACAATGTGGGGTAATAGATCCCTGTAGCGAAGAACAGAGGAATCGCTACAGAGATCGTTCACATCTAGCTGGCGATTTCGACGTTATCCAGTGCCTGGTTGACGGCGATTTCGCCGAGCATCACGACTTGGGCGATGCCCAGTGCGGTTTTGCGGTGCGGGGTGTCGAGCATGGCGGCGAAGTTGAGGAGCATTTCGCTGGCGGAGCCGAGGGTTTCGCTGGCGTTGGCGAGCAGGGATTCGCTGTTGTACTTCGGGTTGGCGAGGTACATGCGTTCGGGTTGTTGGGTGCTGGCCATGATTTGGCTGGCGGGTTTGAGGTAGTGGTCGAGGGCGCGTTCGGCGGCTTCGTGGAAGCGTTTGGAATCGGGGGATTCGTAGGGGGATGTTGGGTCGGTTTCGGGTGGGTTCGGTGTTGGTTTGATCATGGTGAAACTCCTAGTTAATAAAAAGGAGCCTTCACATTCGCTACCAAACGAAGGTGGCGGCCATACGCGGGTTGGTAGACCGGTAACTAGGACCCGGCACACCCGAAGGTGTCCTGCGCATGGCCACCATTGAGCAGAGACCTGATGAGGTCTGCAAACGGTTCGCGATGCGACTAGTTATGGCGGGCTACCAAACCCGATCACTGTTTTTCAGCGACCGACAGACGATAGAACCCGCGACCTAGACGCACAAGCCGGCGGATTCTGGCTTAGTCGTAGGTAACGGCGCAAGGCGTTGTAGGGTTTTGGTGGTTACTTGAGGCTTCGTTTAAACAGTGGTGGTTTTTACTGTTTATTTCGGTCGGTGGTTGATGGGGGGACTGGGCTGGCGTCTTCGCTAGCAGGCTAGCTCCCACAGGGTTATGTGGTTGGGTTGGGATTGGTGGTGGTTGGGCTGGCGTCATCGCGAGCAGGCTCACTCCTACAGGGGGATTTTGTTCACTTGAGGTCGAGTTGGCTGTCGGGGATTGTGCCGGTGAAGCTCGACTCTACCGGGCCGCTCAGGGTGACGGGGCCGGTGCCGTTCCAGTGAACGGTGACGGGGCCCCCGTCGCATTCGACGTTGACGGTGTGGTCGAGCAGGCCTCGGCGGATGCCGTTGACCGCTGCGCCACATGAGCATGAGCCGGAGCCGAGCGGGATGGCGCCGTTGCGCTCCCAGATGCGCAGGCGGATGTGTTGGCGGTCGATGATTTGCACGAAGTGGACGTTGGTTTTTTGCGGAAACAACGGATGGGTTTCGAGGCTTGGGCCGAGGGCGGCGATATCGACGGTGCTAAGGTCGTCGACGAAATAGGTGCAGTGCGGATTGCCCATGTTGCACGCGGTTGGAGCGCCGGCGAGCGGTAGAAATAGCGTGTCGTGTTCTTGCGCCAGAGGGATGTATTGCCAGTCGAACAACGGTTCGCCCATGTCGACCGCGATCAATCCGCTGGGCGTGCGTTCGCAGGTGAGCAAGCCACGGTTTGTGCGCAGGGTGATCGATGTCCGGCTGGCTTCGCGCATCAACCTGTCCGCCACGCCACGGGTGGCGCTGCCGCACACGTCAAGCGCTGAGCCGTCGGCGTTCCAGAATTCCACGCGCGCATCGGCGTCTGCGCAATCGAGGACCACGGCGAGTTGGTTGAAACCGATGCCGCGATGACGATCGCCCAGGCGCCGGGCGAGTTGGCTGGTGACGGGGTTGCTGATGTTGCGTGAGTCGATCACGACGAAGTCATCGCCGTTGGCGTGCATCTTATGGAAGGTGAGTGGCATTCGCTGCGTCTCTGCTGCGCGTCATGTTGATCAGCGCTGAACGTTTACCACCCGGCGCAGGGCGCTCTTCGATGGAGTACGGCACGAAGCCAAGTTTCGGGTAGAGCAGCAAGCCTGCGGTGTTTTCGTTGAAGCAGGAGAGCTGCACTTCCTTAGCCTGGTATTTTTCGAAACCCACTGCGGTCATGGTCTCGACGATGTACCGCGCCACACCCTGGCCTCGAGCGTAGGGCGCGACGATGACGTTGCCGATGCAGCAGATGCCATCGTGCTCAGCGCGGTAGAAATTGGCGAAGCCGACGAACTCGCCGTTGGCCAGAAAAGCCGTGGAGTCGAAGCGTTGGCTGATTGCGCTGTGCATCTGCTCTTCCGTTAGCGGGAAGTTGGCTTTCGGGAACATGAAGAACAGCTCTTGTTCGCCCTGGGGAAAGCTGCAGAGGGTGTTGACGTCGTCGGCCGTCACAGGCCGGTGGGAGAAATTCATCGCTGCCCTGCCCTCACTGTTTACCCGCCAGATGATGCGCAACCAAGGCGTTGGCATGACCGTGGCCCATGCCGTGTTCCTCCTTGAGCCACGCCACCAGTTCCATGTGTTTCTTGTCGCTGATGCCGGCGAGCAGGCTCAGCCAGTGATCAATCGGCTGGCCGTATTTTTTCTCGATGGAGGGGAAGTACGACGCCGGGCCTTTTACCTTGTTGTCTTCGCTCATGCTGCAAGCTCCCTGTGGTCACGACGGAGGGTCGGCGGACGCTCCTTGTCGGCAGGTCATAGAGTGGACGCGAGAGACTGTTCCGGCAAGTGGCCCGGCCCGGCCCGGCCCGGCCAGTTCACTTCACTCCGACCTTGACCGGAAACTCTGATGACCAGGACTCCTGCCCAGCCTTCAAAATCGGCTGCGCCGGGTAACGGTATTCGCTGAGGGCCTTGACCACCGCTTGGTCCACGTCGTTGTTGCCGGAGCTTTCGACCAAGGTGATTTGCGGGACCAGCGAACCGGGTTTGCCTTTCGCCTCCAGCGTGACGGGCTTGCTCGCGGTGCCGGGTTTGATCTGCCTGTTCAACAGCAACTCGGTATCGTGTATCGCTGCTGCGAGGCTGTTGCCGACGCCGTCGTACCATTTTTCGTTGTAGCGCTGTGTCTGCTCGGTGGTCAGCGTCAACATCTGGGCGCGGACCCGCTGCACGCCGGCCCATGCCTCGTCATCGATGCGCTGAGTGGCATTAAGGTAATGCGTCAGCGCCCCGGACAGATCCTGTGGGCCACCTCGACCTGCTTCCATCAGTTGTGCCAGCGCGAACTCGCTGTAGGTGCTCTGACGATGCTTGAGCGCCAATTGATAAAGCCGTCGCGCTTCGACAGCATCGGGCGCCTGACCGCTGCCCTCATCGGCCATGCGCGCCAATTGCTCATACCCGGCGCCATCCACGACAGCGACAGACTCATACAGGGACCGGGCCTTGCGCACATCTGGTGATAAGCCGCCACGACCAAACTCATACAACACGCCAAGCGCAATCTTGCACTTGAGGTTGCCGTGGCTGCTGGCTTCGCGAACATAGTCGAGGTGTTCGGTGGAAAGGTCTTTCACGCTCGAGAACACCATGCAGCGGGTGCCGGTGAGGCTTTCTTCCTGTGGATTGGGTGGAGTGCTCTTGCAGCCTGCAACGAGGGTCGCGAGGGCCAGAAAAGCAACCGCCTTATTCATGTGATTCATCCGGAATTCGTCCTTGAATGGCACGCCTGTAAATGATTTTGGCAGTGTGAAGGCTTATTTTTTTCTGCTCTCGTTGAACCTCTGCAGCGGGCTCTTGCCGTCTGTCCTGACGACCGGAATCGCCTGATAGCTCTTCTGGCCCGGTGGCAGGATCGGGTCGCCGGGAAAGCGATAGTCGCTAAAGGCTTGCATGACTCTCTGATCAAGGGCGATATCGCCCGAGCTTTGCCGTATCGAAACCACCGGTGCCAATGCGCCAGGGGTGTACTCCAACTGCACTTGCACCGGTTTGCTCGCAGACGTCGAATTGACGTTGTTCTCCAGAGATTTCTCTATGACATCAACGCGTTTTTTGAGGCCGCTCTGCACACTACTGACAAAAATTTTGTTGTAGCGCTGTTGCTGCTCGATCGTCAGAACCAAGCCTTTGCCGCGCAGGCGTTCAATGCCTTGCCAAGAGGCATCGCCGAGGTATTGCGTGGCGTTGAAGTAATGCGTCAACGCGCCTTGCAGATCCTGCGGGCCACCTCGCCCTTCCTCCATGTATTTGGCCAGTTTGGCTTCACTGCGCCGCTGTTCGGGCTTGCTCACAGCACGCTGGTAATACTGCCGTGCATCGATGTCATTGACCGGCCCGCCGATGCCTTCCTCGGCCATGCGCCCAAGTTGGCCGTAGGCACCGGGGTCTTGATCGGCTACGGATTGATAGAGGGCTTTGGCTTTGGAAATGTCCTGGGGCACACCGCGCCCCTTCTCGTACAGGTCGCCCAGCATGATCGTGCACGGCAGGTTACCGCTCTTACTCAGATCGCGGATGTAGCTGACTTCCAGCGAGCTAATGGATTTATCGTCCCAGTAAGCGAAGCAGCGCAGATTGGAGAGATCTGCGGTCTGGGTAGAAGAACTGCTGCTTTTGCAGCCTGCAACGAGGGCAGTAAGCGCCAGTACAGCAACAACCTTGTTCATGAACGGCATCCGTTGAAATCGTGCAGATTTCATCGGCAGGCAGGCGCAAAACCTGAAGTGTCGGTTACTCGAGAACACCACAAAAAACTGTGGGAGCGAGCCTGCTCGCGAAGGGGCCGTGTCAGCCGACATCATCAGAGGCTGACACACCGCTTTCGCGAGCAGGCTCGCTCCCACAGGGGTTGTAGTGGATCAGGGTTATTCGGTGCGGCCCGGAAGCATCCGCACGAGGGTGTTATCCCGCACCCAATAATGGTGAAACAACCCCGCCGCTGCGTGCAGCCCGATCAGCCAGTAACCGGTGCTGCCAATCAGTTCATGCCAGTACTTCAGTTGTTTGCCGAAGTCCGGGTCGATGGCCACGGGTGCCGGGACGTGGAAGCCGAAGTACGGGAACGGTTTGTCGGCGGCGGCGAGCATCAGCCAGGCGAGGATTGGGGTGGCGATCATCAGCCCATAAAGCGCCAGGTGCATCAGGTGCGCGATGCCGGTCTGCCACGCCGGTGGTTTGGGGGTGATCGGTGGGCGTGGGCTGAGGCGGCCGAGCAGGCGGATCCACACGAGGGCGAAGATGCTCGCGCCGAACAGGCCGTGGAAGCCCATCAGCAAGCCGCGTGCTTCGCTGCCCTTGGGCATGTAGCCCTTGATTTCGACGCATGCGTAGACGCCGACGAACAGCGCCAGCATTAGCCAGTGCAGGGTGATTGAGAGTTTTCCGTAACGGGTTACGGCGATGTCGTGGGACATAAGCTGCGCCTCTTGATTGTCGTGAGTGACGGCCGATTCGTTCGACTGCCTCGCTCCGGTTGTTGGGCGAACCGACGGCGTTACCCTGCCCGCCCAGTCTTAAGAGAGTCTGAAGACAGACCCTCACGTTAACCTTTTTTCACCTTCAGACTTCGTTAAGAAATGCCTCCGATACTCGCCTCAAACCTATTGAGGGAGGCGTTCTGCCCATGCCCGAATTTGACTGGAACATCCCCCTGCCCCTGCGCTTCGGTCAAGCCGAAACGCCGCAGATGACACTGACTGGCGCGCTGCCCGACGACACTCTGCGAGCGACGTTTGAAAGCTTTATCCAGCAGCGCTTTCGCAAAGCCCACGGCGCCGACATCCGCCATTTCATGCCCGAGCTGTTCGGCATGCACAACGGCGATGGCGAGTTGTGCGCCGTGGCCGGGGTGCGTCGCGCGCATCTGGAATCACTGTTCCTTGAGCGCTATCTGGATGAGCCGATCGAGCCGTTGATCAGCGCGGCGGCAGATCGTGCGGTCGAGCGCAGCGCCATCGTCGAAGTCGGCAACCTCGCCGCCAGCGACACCGGCAGCGCGCGCCTGAGCATCATCGCCATCACCTACCTGCTGGCCATGGGCGGCCTGGAATGGGTGACGTTCACCGGCAACATCGGCCTGGTCAACAGCTTCCATCGCCTGGGTTTGAAGCCAGTGACATTGTGCGCCGCTGATCCGGAACGGTTGGGTGACGAGCGTCAACACTGGGGCAGTTATTACGAAAGTAAACCTTGGGTGCACGTCGGCAACATCCGCGCCGGGTTCGTCCATTTGCGCGATATCGGCCTGTTTACTCGCCTGGGTTTGCCCGGCTCGATTGAAGGAGCCTGTCATGTCGCTTGAACTGCAACGCTTCCAGGAAACCCTGCGCGACCATGCCCGGCGCAATGACAACGCGACGGCCCTGTGGGGCGACACGCTGAAACTCGATTACGCCACGCTGTACGCCGAGGTGTTGTATCGCCAGGAGCGCCTGCGCGATGAGCAAGCGCAGGTGATTGCGCTGGCGTTGGACAACGGCGTCGACGCGATGCTGTGGGATCTGGCCGTGCTGTTTGAAGGCCTGACCTGTGTGACGCTGCCGCCGTTTTTCAGTGCGGCGCAACGTGCTCATTGTCTGCAACAAAGCCAAGCCGAACGGGTGATCGCCGAGCCAGAACTGGGCGCCGAAGTGCTCGCGGCTGGTTATGAACAACGTGGCGAGTTCTGGCGCCGCTCGTTCAGTGGCCCCAGTCGCATGCCGGCCGGCACCGCGAAACTCACTTTCACGTCCGGCACCACCGGCACGCCGAAAGGTGTGTGCCTGAGCGCCGACAGCCTGCTGCGGGTGGCGCGGGAGCTGGATCAGGCCAGCGAAGCAACCGGCCCGCAGCATCATCTGGCGCTGTTGCCGTTGGCGATTCTGCTAGAGAACCTCGGCTGCTATGCCGCGCTGTATGCCGGCGCAACGCTCAGTGTGCCGAGCCAGAAAACCCTCGGCATTCAAGGCGCCAGCGGCGTCGAGATTCCGCGCTTGCTCGGTTATCTGGCCAGCCGTGCGCCGGAGAGTCTGATCCTGGTGCCGCAGTTGCTGTTGTTGCTGGTCAGCGCCGCCGAACAGAAAGCCTTCGACCCGCGAAACCTGCGCTTTGCCGCTGTCGGCGGTGCGCGGGTCTCGGAGGATCTGCTGCACCGTGCGCAACGGGTCGGGCTGCCAGTTTACGAAGGCTACGGCCTGTCCGAATGCGCCTCGGTGGTGTGCCTCAATCGCCCCGGCGCACGCCGCCCCGGCAGCGTCGGCCGACCGCTGCCACATGTTGAAGTGCGCCTGGCCGAGGACGGCGAGGTGCTGATCAAGGGGTCCACATTGCTCGGTTATCTGGGCGACGCGCCGTACGCCGATGAGTGGTGGCCGAGCGGCGATCTGGGCGAGTTCGACCCGGAAGGTTTTCTCTATCTCAAGGGCCGCAAGAAGCACCAGTTCGTCACCAGTTTCGGGCGCAACGTCAACCCGGAATGGGTCGAGTCCGAGCTGACCCAGCGCCGCCACATCGCTCAGGCGTTCGTTTACGGCGAGGCCTTGCCGCATAACCACGCACTGCTCTGGCCACATCGTCCGGACTGCACCGATGCCGAACTGGCCGCTGCCGTCGCCGAAGCCAACGAGGCTTTGCCCGATTACGCCCAGGTGCATCAGTGGACGCGCCTGCCGCAACCCTTCACCGCCGCCAATGGCTTGCTCACCGCCAATGGCCGCCCGCGCCGCGACGCCATCGTCGCGCAGTACCACGCGCAATTGACCGAATCCGCTGTTTCCGAGGAGTCCGCATCATGAGTTTTTTTGACACCCTGCAAGAAGCCACGCAACAGGAACGCCACGAACTGTTCAACCTGCCGATCATCGTCGATGCCCTGCAAGGCAAGGTCAGCCTCGACAGCTATCGGGCGTTTCTCGCGCAAGCGTATTACCACGTGCGCCACACCGTGCCGCTGATGATGGCTTGCGGTGCGCGCCTGCCGACGCGTCTGGAATGGCTGCGCAAAGCGGTGGCCGAGTACATCGAAGACGAATACGGCCACGAGCACTGGGTGCTCAACGACATCGCTGCATGTGGCGGTGATCGTGATGCGGTGCGCGACGGTCAGCCGTCGTTGTCGATCGAACTGATGGTCAGCTTTCTTTACGACCTGATCGCCCGGGGCAATCCGGTCGGTCTGTTCGGCATGGTCAACGTGCTCGAAGGCACCAGCATCGCCCTGGCCACCCACGCGGCGGGCAGCATTCGCGAGCGCCTGGCGTTGCCGGAAACGGCGTTCAGTTACCTGAGCTCCCACGGTTCGCTCGATATCGAGCACATGCAGACCTATCGGCGCCTGATGAATCAGCTGGAAGATCCTGCCGATCAAGCCGCCGTGATCCATGCCTCGAAAGTCGTCTATCGCCTGTACACCGACATGTTCCGTGGCTTGCCGCGTGACGCGGAGGCTCAACATGCAGCTGCGTGATGCGCGGGTGGTGCTGACCGGTGCCAGTGGCGGCATCGGCCTGGCCATCGCCGAAACCTTGTGCGCAGCCGGTGCCCATGTGCTCGCGGTGGCGCGGCATCAGGAGGCATTGCTGCCGTTGCTCAAGCGCTACCCCGACTCGTTGTGCTGGGTCGCGGCTGACCTGACCTTCCTCAGCGATCGGCGCAAAGTGCTGGTCGCCGCCGAAGCCATCGGCGGCATCAACCTGCTGATCAACGCCGCCGGGGTCAATCACTTCGCCATGCTCGAACAGCTCGATGACAGCGATATCAACGCGATGCTGGCGGTGAACATCAGTGCGCCGATGTGCCTGACCAAAATGCTGTTGCCGCTGCTCAAGCAGGCCGACAGCGCGATGGTGGTCAACGTCGGTTCGACCTATGGCTCGATCGGCTACCCGGGTTACGCCAGTTATTGCGCGACCAAATTCGCTTTGCGCGGGTTTTCCGAGGCGCTGCGCCGCGAGCTCGCCGACACCCGCGTCAGCGTGCTGTACGTCGCGCCCCGCGCCACGCGCACCTCGATGAACAGCGCCGCCGCACAAGCGTTGAACGACGCACTCAAGGCCAACGTCGACGATCCGCAAACCGTGGCCTCGGCGGTGATCCATGCGATTGCCGGTGATCGTCGCGACCTCTACCTGGGCTGGCCGGAACGCTTCTTCGTCCGCCTGAACAATCTGCTCCCGCATCTGGTGGATCGAGGCCTGCGCAAGCAGTTGCCGCTGATCCGCCGTCTCAGTGAAAAACCTGACCACGAGTCGCCAAAGCCATGAAAAAACTATCCGCATGCCTGTTGCTCGCCGCCTTGAGTCAAAGTGTCTGGGCGCTGGAACCGGCCGACCAGCAACGTCTCGAGGGCATCCAGCAGAGCTGGGCGCACATTCAATATGAAGTGGCGGAAAAACAGCGCGCCGTCGCGTTCGAACAATTGGCCAACGAGGCCAACACGTTCACCACGCAGCGCCCGGCGGTGGCCGAAGCGTGGATCTGGAAAGGCATCGTCACCAGCAGTTGGGCCGGTGCCGAGGGCGGACTCGGCGCACTGGGCAAAGCCAAGGACGCTAAAGCCGATCTGGAAAAATCCCTGACCCTCGATCCCAAAGCCCTGCAAGGCTCGGCCTACACCAGCCTCGCCGCGCTGTATGACCGCGTGCCCGGCTGGCCCATCGGTTTCGGCGACAGCGACAAGGCCGAGCAACTGCTCAAGCAAGCCTTGCAACTCAACCCCAACGGCATCGACAGCCTGTACTTCTGGGGCGATCACCTCTACCGTCAGAAGCGCTACGCTGAAGCCAAAGCAGCCCTGCTCAAAGCCCAACAAGCGGCGCCGCGTCCGGGCCGGGAAAGTGCCGATGCCGGGCGTGGCAAAGAGATCGCCGCCCTGCTGGTGGACGTGAACAAGAAACTCGACTGACAGGAGTCCGCGTGCGTTTATTACTGGTTGAGGATGACGTGGCGCTGGGTGAAGGCATTCATCAGGCGCTGGGCCGCGAGGGTTACACCGTCGACTGGCTCAAGGACGGCAGCAGCGCGTTGCATGCGCTGCTCAGTGAAACCTTCGATGTCGCCGTGTTGGATCTCGGTCTGCCGCGCATGGACGGCCTGCAAGTGCTGCGCCGCCTGCGCGACAGCGGTTCGAATCTGCCGGTGCTGATTCTTACCGCGCGCGACGCTACCGAAGATCGCATCGCCGGGCTCGACGCCGGGGCCGACGACTACCTGATCAAACCGTTCGACCTGGACGAGCTCAAGGCACGCTTGCGCGCCCTGTTGCGGCGCAGTGCCGGGCGCGCCCAGGCGTTGATCGAGCATGCCGGCATCAGCCTTAACCCCGGCACCCAGCAAGTCAGCTATCAGGGCCAGCCTGTGGCCCTGACGCCCAAGGAATATCAGTTGCTGCACGAGCTGCTGTCGCCGCCGGGCCGGGTGATGACCCGCGATCAGTTGATGCAGCTGCTTTACGGCTGGAATGAAGAAGCCGAAAGCAACACCCTCGAAGTGCACATCCATCACCTGCGCAAGAAGTTTTCCACCGACCTGATCCGCACCATTCGCGGCGTGGGTTATCTGGTGGAGGAGCGTCGATGACCTCGATCCGCCGCCGCACGCTGACCTTGATCATCGGCCTGTTGCTGGCCGGCCTCGCGGTGCTCAGCACCTTCAACCTGCACGACAGCAACCACGAAATCGCCGAAGTCTACGACGCACAATTGGCGCAGAACGCGCGCTTGTTGCAAGGGGTGATGCGCATGCCCCTGGCCAGCAAACAGCACGCAGAGCTTTACCAGGCGTTTAACTCGGCGCTGGGCGAAGCGGTGCCGCGCGGCGAGGGTCATCCTTACGAACGCAAAATCGCCTTTCAGGCGTGGAATCCTGCCGGTGATGTGTTGGTGCACACCGCCAGCGCACCGTCCTTCAAGGCGCCGCCGACTCAGCCCGGTTTCAGCGATGTGGTGGATCTGAACAATCGGCACTGGCGCGCCTTTCTCCTTGAAGACAAACAGAACGGCCTGCGCATCTGGGTCGGTGAGCGCGACGATGTGCGCGCCGATCTGGTCGACCGCATCGTCCGTCACACGCTGTGGCCGAACGTGGTCGGCAGCCTGCTGCTGGCAGCGATGGTCTGGCTGGCGATTGGCTGGGGCCTCAAACCTTTGGCGAACATGGCCGAAACCTTGCGCGCCCGCCACAGCGGTTCGCTGGAACCGTTGCAATTGGCGCCGCTGCCCAGTGAGCTGGAACCGATGCAGGCGGCGCTCAACCGTATGCTCGCGCAGATCCAGGAAGTGCTCGGCCGCGAGCGGCGCTTTATCGCCGACGCCGCCCACGAAATGCGTACGCCGCTGGCGGTGCTGCGGGTGCATGCGCAGAACCTGCAGGAGGCCGGCACCGAACAGGAACGCCGCGAATCGCTGGCGTTTCTGATCGCCGGGGTCGACCGCACCAGTCGCCTGGTCAACCAGTTGCTGACCATGGCGCGTCTGGAGCCGAAACCCAATCCGCCGCCGCTGCAACCCATCGACCTCAGCGAAACCGTGCGCAACAGCCTGGTGCAATTGACGCCATGGTTGCTGAGCAAACACCTGGAACTGGCCTTTGAAGACAGCGCCCAGCCGTTCAACATCATGGCCAGCCCCGGCACGATCGACATTGCCCTGAACAACCTGATCACCAATGCTGCGAACTTCTCCCCGGAACACGGCGTGATCACCGTGCTGCTCAGCCAGGCTGAGGGTTTCTATCACTTGAGCGTTGAAGATCAGGGGCCGGGCATCGATGAAGCCGACCGGGCGCGCTTGTTCGAACGCTTCTACAGTCGCGGCAATGCCCACGGCGCGGGGCTGGGACTGACCATCGTCAACACCATTGCCACGCAGTTGGGCGGACGGATCACTTTGGTCAACCGCGCTGAGGGCGGCCTGCGCGCGACTTTGTCGATTCCCGACGGGCAACCGCGCCCCGCATCGCAACGCAGCACCCGCGAACCACCTCAGGGCTGAGCCTGTTGCGGAAACAGAAGCACCATCGCCCGCTAAAAAACAGTGGCCGCGCGTCGGAATCTGATCCAGATCAGCTTCCGGGGCTGACATCGGTGTAGAACAGACTCAGCGCACTCTCCTGCGCGTTGCTCGTTCAGCCCCGATGGAGGCTCATCTCATGCTCACTGTCAAAGACCACAATGACCGTGCGGCGCCGGCCTATGCCGCGCACCAAGGTGAATACTGGATCGAGTCGCTCAAGGATGGCCGCCACGTCTTGATCCGCGCACTGGCCGCCAAGGATCGCGAACGCGAGTACGCGTTTATCAAGCGCTTGTCGCCCGAGTCCCGACACCTGCGTTTTCTCGCGCAGATGAGTGAGCCGGGCACCGCGTTGCTCGATCAGTTGATGGACGTCGATTACAAACAACGCGCGGCCTTCATCGCACTGGTTCACGAAAATGGCGAATTGATCGAGATCGGCATCAGCCGCTACGCCGCCACGGGCGAACAGGACTGCGAATGCGCTGTGACGGTCGCCGATGAATGGATGCACCTGGGCCTGGCCACGTTGCTGATGGAGCACCTGATCAAAGCCGCCCGGCTCAACGGTTTCAAACATCTGTATTCGGTGGATTCGGCCAGCAACACGGCCATGCGCGACCTCGCCCGATCACTGGGCTTTGAAACCCACAGCGATCCTGATGATCCCCATCAGGTCATTCATCGCCTGAGTCTGTAGCGCCATTCCTGCGCCCTGCACCAGTAAACAGTACGGGGCGCATTGCCAATCAAGGCGTGATCGCCACCTTCATCACCCCATCGCGCTGATGCGCGAACAGTTCATAGGCGGCTTCGATATCGTCCAGTTTGAAGTGGTGGGTCACCAGCGGCGACAGATCGACACCACCGCTTTGCACCACCGCCATCAACCGGCGCATGCGCTCCTTGCCGCCGGGGCACAGGGAGCTGACGATGCTGTAATCGCCCAGCCCCGCCGCGAAGGCATCGTAGGGAATGCGCAGGTCCGACGCGTAAACCCCAAGGCTCGACAAGCGTCCGCCCGGGCGTAACACCCGCAAGGCAGACTCGAACGTGCCTTGGGTGCCCAAGGCTTCGATGGACACATCCACGCCGCGCCCGTCGGTCAACGCCATGATTTGCTCGACCACGTCGCCATCCTTGAAGTTGACCACATGGGTCGCACCCAACTGCCGCGCGACGCTCATGCGCTCGGCCACCGCGTCGACGCCAATGATCACGCTCGCGCCCTTGAGCCGCGCCCCGGCCACCGCACACAGGCCGATCGGCCCCAGCGCGAACACCGCAACGCTGTCGCCGATACTGACTTCACCACGTTCGGCGCCGGAGAATCCGGTGGACATGATGTCCGGGCACATCAGCACTTGTTCGTCACTCAGCCCGTCGGGGATCGGACACAGGTTGGCCAAGGCATCGGGCACCAAGACGTACTCCGCCTGGCAGCCATCGATGATGTTGCCGAATTTCCAGCCGCCGGTGGCGCGAAAGCCGTGGCGAGTGTCCGGCCCGTCCTGGGAGCCGCAGCCACACAGGCAGGCGTAGCTTTGGCCGCTGGGGGTGATGGCGCCGGCAATCACCCGTTGGCCTTCGAAAAATCCGCGCACCTGTGAGCCGAGTTTCTCGATCACGCCCACCGGTTCGTGACCGACGGTCAAACCTTTGGCCACCGGATACTCGCCACGCAGGATATGCACGTCGGTGCCGCAGATCGTCGTGGTGGTGATACGCACCAGTGCGTCCAGCGGGCCAACCTCGGGGATCGGTTTGTCATCCAGCACGATGCGATTCTTTTCGACGAATATCGCCGCTTTCATCATGGCCATGATCAAGACTCCTGTGCAGGTGTTTGCAGTGAGTTCAGCACCTTTCCAAGGCTGCGCCGAACTGACCGACACAAGGTTGATAACGATCAATCAATGCAGGATTGCGCCCGC
This sequence comes from Pseudomonas sp. Irchel s3h9, assembly GCF_900187475.1. Taxonomy (NCBI): domain Bacteria; kingdom Pseudomonadati; phylum Pseudomonadota; class Gammaproteobacteria; order Pseudomonadales; family Pseudomonadaceae; genus Pseudomonas; species Pseudomonas sp. Irchel s3h9. The sequence goes on from NZ_FYDH01000002.1 coordinate 18,761, forward strand.
CGTTACCGCCCGTCGGGCGCGGGGGTTGCTCGGCTGCGTCATTGACAAAGATCAAGCCGCGCCCGGCGGCACGGAGCAACATGAACTGACGCCGTTGCGTCTGGCCGGCCAATGCCGCTACCCACAGGAGATTCGTCATGTCCGAGCAAGCACGTTTCATGCTGGTAGCTTCACCGCTGATGAAACACAGCCCTGCGTTCGATCGGGCCGCTGCCCTGGCCAAGGCATCGGGTGCGGCGCTGCATATCGTGGCATTCGATTACCTCGAAGGGCTGGCGACCGCCGGATTGGTCAACGAGCAGGCCCTGGAACAGATGCGCCTGGGTTATGTCGAGCGCCACCGCCAATGGCTGGAGGACCAGGCCCGGCCCATGCGCCACCTCGGCGTGACCGTGACCACGGAAGTGGTGTGGGTCGACAATCCGTTGCGTGAAATCCAGATTCACCTCAAGGAGCAGCCGATGGCCCTGCTGATCAAGGATCTGCAGCACGCCTCGTTCATGTCGCGATTGATGTTCACCCCGCTCGATGTTCATTTGCTGCGTGAATGCCGGGTGCCGCTGCACTTTGTCAGCCATGTTCAGCATGCCCGGCCTCGGCGGATCGTCGCGGCGATTGATCCGTTTCATCGCGACGAGCAATACGCTGACTTCAACGACCGCATTCTGCGCGAGGCCGCGAAACTGGCCAGCCTCTGCGATGCCGAACTGGATGTGATCTACGCCTACGACCTGTCATCGATCAGCGCCGACGAGTTCGGTTTTGGCAACGCCTCGACGTTTTTTACCCCGGGCAAGGCGAAAACCCTGTTCGATGCGCAAGGTGATGCATTCCGCGAACTGGCCGAGCGCAACGGCATCGCGCCGGAACGCCAGCACATGATCATGGGCAATCCGGCCAAAGTGCTGTGCAGCTACGCCGATGCCTATGACATCGACGTGATCGTCATGGGCCGGATCGGTCATCGCGGCCTCGGTCGGTTGATCGGTAGCACGGTGGAACAGTTGCTGTACAAAATGCCCTGCAGCGTCTGGGTGGTGTCACCGCAAGTACTGGTCGACTGAACGCAGCCGTCCCTCGCCGAGGGACGGCCTCAGATCGAGCGCTGATTGACCCGCGCCATCAATTGCTCGGCACTTTCCTTGCGCTCGGAGTAACGGTCGACCAGATGCGCCTGTTGATCACGCAGCAGCACGGTGAACTTCACCAGTTCTTCCATTACATCCACCACACGATCGTAGAACGGCGACGCTTTCATCCGCCCGGTGTCGTCGAACTCCATGTAGGCCTTCGGCACCGAGGATTGGTTGGGGATGGTGAACATGCGCATCCAGCGGCCCAACACGCGCAACTGGTTGACCACGTTAAACGACTGCGAGCCACCGCAGACTTGCATTACGGCCAGGGTTTTACCCTGAGTCGGGCGCACGGCGCCGAGTTCCAGCGGGATCCAGTCGATCTGCGCCTTGAACACGGCGGACATCGCGCCGTGCCGTTCTGGCGAACACCAGACCTGGCCTTCCGACCACAGCACCAGCTCGCGCAGTTCCTGCACCTTGGGATGGTCGACTGGAACGTCGTCGGGCAGTGGCAGACCGGATGGGTTGAAGATGCGCGTTTCGGCGCCGAAGTGTTCGAGCAGACGTGCGGCCTCCTCTACCAGCAAACGGCTGAAGGAGCGTTCGCGGGTCGAGCCGTAGAGCAGCAGGATGCGCGGTTTGTGCGCGCCCGCTTGCGACGGTTTGGCGTTATCGAACAGATTGAGATCGAGGTTGGGCAGTTCGGACATAAATCCTCCTTAAAGCGTGCCGACGCGGTCGAGCTCAGCCTTGAGTTGATCGCGGCTGAGCGAGTGGAAAGGCAGATCGAGGAAGGCCTGACAGCGTTGGCCGATGCGCATAAGGGTGGCGTGAAAAGCCGCGTCGACAGTGGCTTCGTCGCCCTTCACTTCGGACGGATCTTCCAGCCCCCAGTGGGATTTCAGCGCCGGGCCGAAATACACCGGGCAAGTCTCGCCAGCGGCTTTGTCGCACACGGTGATGACGATATCTGGCGGGTTGCTTTCAAAAGCGTCGTTGCCTTTGCTGTGCAAACCATCAATGGCGATGCCGGCCTGTTGCAGCGTCGACAGGCTGCGCGGCAAGACCTGACCTTTGGGAAAACTGCCGGCACTCACCGCTTCGAATCCCGCTGGCGCCAGATGATTGAACATGGCTTCAGAGAGGATGCTGCGGCAGCTGTTGGCCGTGCACATGAACAAAACTCGCATGGATTGCTCCTACCGCTTTTGGCGGACATCAAAGGCTCAGGCGCAGTGCCAGGGCCGAAAGAGTGATCAACAGAACCGGAAGGGTCAGCAGAATGCCGACCTTGAAGTAGTAGCCCCAGGTGATGCGCAGACCTTTGCGTTCCAGCACATGCAGCCAGAGCAACGTGGCGAGGCTACCGATGGGGGTGATTTTCGGGCCGAGGTCGCAGCCAATGATGTTGGCGTAGATCATCGCTTCGCGAACGAGCCCTTGGGCGTCGCTGGCCTGGATCGACAGCGCACCGATCAGCACGCTGGGCATGTTGTTCATCACCGATGACAACAGCGCGGACAGCAGGCCAGTGCCGAGGGTGGCACTCCATAAACCTTGCTCGGCCAAGCGGTCGAGGACGACGGCCAGCAGGTCAGTCAACCCGGCATTCTTCAGGCCATACACCACCAGATACATGCCCAGCGAGAACACCACGATCTGCCACGGTGCATCGCGCAAAACCCGTCGGGTAGCGATCTTGTGGCCCTTGGCAGCGACCGCAAAAAGGATCGCCGCACACACTGCCGCGACGGCACTGACAGGAATCCCCAGCGGTTCCAGTGCGAACAGTCCGACCAGCAGTATCAGCAGTGTCCAGCCGCCGACCACGAAGGTGGCGTGGTCGCGAATCGCTGCTTTGGGTTCCTGAAGCGCCTCAACCGGGTAGCGCTGTGGCACATCGCGCCGGAAGTACACAAACAGCACCAGCAACGTCGCCGCGACACTGACCAGACTCACCGGCACCATCACCGATGCGTATTCGGCAAAGCCCAAGCCGAAGTAGTCGGCGGAGACGATGTTGACCAGATTTGATACCACCAGCGGCAGGCTGGCCGTGTCGGCAATAAACCCGGCGGCCATGACGAATGCCAACGTCGCCGCCGGTGAAAAGCGCAGCGCCAGCAACATCGACATGACAATGGGTGTGAGGATCAGCGCCGCACCGTCGTTGGCGAACACCGCCGCCACCGCCGCGCCGAGCAACACGCAGAACGCGAACAATCGATAACCACTGCCCTTTGCCCATCGTGCAACGTGGAGTGCCGCCCATTCAAAGAAGCCGGCTTCATCCAGCAGCAGGCTGATGATGATCACCGCGATAAACGTGGCGGTGGCGTTCCAGACGATGGCCCACACTGTGGGAATGTCCTGCAGCGAAACGGCACCGACAGCCAGGGCGATCAGGGCACCGAACGTGGCGCTCCAACCGACGCCTAATCCTTTGGGTTGCCAGATGACGAGTACGAGGGTGAAGACGAAAACAGCGAAAGCCAGCAACATGTCAGAACTCTCTAAATCCGGATTCAGCAGCAGGCGGCTTCGCGCACCGGACGCCCGTCCATGTTCTGCAGGCGGGCGGCGTTGTCCTTGAGCCAATCGGCGTTGGCTTTGGACGTCACTTGCAGAATCTCGCGCACCCACGCCGGCAGCTCCGGATTGAGCCGGTAATAGACCCACTGGCCCTGACGGCGATCGAGCAGCAAGCCATTGCTGCGCAGTTGCGCGAGGTGGCGGCTGATTTTCGGTTGGCTGTCGTCGAGCGCACACATCAGCTCGCAGACGCAGAGTTCACCTTGATCGGAAATGAGCAGCATGGCGCGGACACGGGTTTCGTCAGCGAGGCTCTTGAAGACTTCGGTGGGAGTGATCATGGAATGGGCTCTGTACATATGGAAATTCGAATATACGGATATCCATATATTAATCAACCCCAAGAATTTCCTTTTTGCCAAAGCGCTGTAGAAGGCACAGTCTTCAATGCCGCACGCAACGTCATTCGTGCCAGCCCTGCAAACGGGACTACAGGTGCGTGTCCACCGGCGCGACGATCTCTACTTTGATCTTGTCCGGATCCTCACAGTAGAGGGCGTAGTGCTCCGGGCCGCCGGCGTGCGGATAGGCGCTCTCGTAGAGAAGACGAAAACCGGACGTTCGCAGCCAATCCGCCATTTCATCCACTTGCGCCTGTGAACCCGCCTGGAACGCCAGATGATTCAAGCCCACGCCCCGGCGGTTAAAGCCCTGTTGCAGATCGCTTGCCTGAACGAACACCAGGTAGGTGCCGTTGAGAATAAAGCTGCGCCCGGCGGGCCAGTTTTGATGCTGCGTATAACCCAGCATCAAGAGCAACGGCTGCCAAAAGCGCAGCGAGACTTCCAGCGATGAGACGTTGATTTCAACGTGATGAAGCCTGCCGGTTTTGGGTGTACTGCCCAGATCGCTATTGGTCATCGGCGGCATTTCCTTGGGTTGCGCCAAGGGTTTTCAACAGCGTATGACGACTCCACGGGCCGCAGTACTCAGGCACGTGCGCGATCAATCGGTAGCCGCAGCGGGTGTACCAACGGGCGACGTCGTCATCCAGCGTTTCGATCAAGGCATCCACGCACGCCCTTTCAACGGCCAGCGCCTCAAGCTTGTGCAACGCCTGAGTACCCAGCCCGGTTCCGCGCCATTGCGCGTCGATCCACAGGTAATTGACAAACAGGCGCCGGAATTCGGTTCTGCCGGTAGCGCCGCCGATCAGTGTTCCCTCCTCCATCAGCGCACAGGCGATGGCTTCAGCGTGCCCGCCGCGAGCCTCAGACAAGGCTCGGCCATGCCGTAAGACGCCGTCACTGATGGCCTTCAAGGTGTCCGCATTGATGTCGCGAACGCTAAGCCATTCCCTCATTGCTGCTCTCCATTGCCAAAGGCTTTGAAGCTATTCAAGCAAAAGCGGCGCCAACAGCAGCACAGCCAAAAGGATTAACGGATGCCGGCCTGCGATCTGCCCAGCAACAACCCCTGCTCCGCTTCACATAACCCCACCACATAATCCCAGACCACCCGCAGCCGCACCGACTTGTGCAACTCGCGCCGCGTACTGATCCAGTAGCTGCGCTCGATGCTTTCATCCGGCAGCAACGGCACCAGATCGGGATCAGACTCGGCCATGTAGCAAGGCAACACCGCAATGCCCAATCCCGACCGCGCCGCCTCCTGCTGCGCGATGACGCTGGTGCTGTGAAACACAACCCGAGGGCTGCGACAGAAACTGTTGAGAAACATCAATTCCTGGCTGAACAGCAAATCGTCGACATAACCGATCCACGCATGCCGCCCAAGGTCCTCGCGGCTGTGCAGGGGCGGGGCTTTATCGAGATAGCGCTGGCTGGCGTACAGCGCCAAGCGATAGTCCGTGAGCTTGCGCGTGACCAGCATGTCCGCCGCCGGGCGCTCCAGGTGAATGCTGATTTCCGCTTCACGGTTGAGGATGCTGACAAAGCGCGGCACCGCGACCAGTTCCACTTCCAATCCCGGATAGCGCTCGAACAAGCCGATCATCCGGCTGGCGAGAAACTTGATGCCCAGCCCTTCGGTGACGCCAACACGAATCTTGCCCAGTGGCGCAGTGGATTGGGTGATCTCTTCCTGCGCCAGCAACGCAACGTTTTCCATCGCTTCAGCATGTTTAAGCAGCGCCTCCCCCGCCGGGGTCATTTCGTAGCCTTGGGCGTGCTGGACGAACAGCGCGGTGCCGAGGCTTTTTTCGATGGCTTCGATATGGCGGGCGACGGTGGCGTGGGTGGTGTTGAGGCGGCGGGCGGCGGTGAGCAGGCGGCCGCTGCGTTGCAGCTCGAGAAAAAACCGCAGGTCGTTCCAGTCGAACATGGCGTGTCCTTGTCGGCTATGGTCAATGCACGCTGTTTGAAAACGCACAGCGGCTGCGCAAAAACTAACATTCTTTTAACGAAAGCTAACAACTAGAGTGTCCGACAATAAAAACAAAAAGCGAGGTCAGGGAATGCAGACTTCCCTCGATGAATACGACTACATCGTGGTCGGCGCCGGCCCTGCCGGGTGTTTGCTGGCCAATCGGCTGTCGGCAGATCCGCAGCAGAGCGTGCTGTTGCTCGAAGCCGGCGGGCGCGACAACTATGCGTGGATTCACATTCCTGTCGGTTACCTGTTCTGCATCGGTAACCCGCGCACCGACTGGTGCTTCAAGACCGAAGAACAACCGGGCCTCAACGGCCGCGCGCTGAGCTATCCGCGCGGTAAAGTGCTGGGCGGTTGTTCGTCCATCAACGGCATGATCTACATGCGCGGCCAGGCCAACGACTACGATGGCTGGGCGGCCGAGGGCAACCCGGGTTGGGCCTGGAACGACGTGCTGCCGCTGTTCAAACAAAGCGAAAACCACTTTGCCGGCGCGGCTGAATTTCATGGCGCCAAGGGTGAATGGCGGGTTGAACAGCAGCGCCTGTCGTGGCCGATTCTGGATGCCTTTCGCAGTGCCGCCGAACAGAGCGGCATTGCCAGCATCGATGACTTCAATCAGGGCGACAACGAGGGTTGCGGCTACTTTCAGGTCAACCAGAAATCCGGCGTGCGCTGGAACGCGGCGAAGGCGTTTTTGAAACCGGTGCGTGACCGAGCCAATCTGACAGTGCTGACCGGGGTTGAGGTGGATCGTGTGCTGCTAGAGGACGGTCGCGCAACAAAAGTCAGTGCGCGCCACGAAGGTCAGACCAAGCAGTTCAAGGCGCGCAAGGAGATCGTCCTGTGTGCCGGCGCGGTCGGATCACCAAGCATTTTGCAGCGCTCCGGGATTGGCCCGCGCCCACTGCTCGAACGCCTCGGTATCGGCGTGATTCATGAGCTGCCAGGCGTCGGCGGCAACCTGCAGGATCACCTGCAATTGCGCCTGATCTACAAACTGGAAAACGCCCGCACTCTCAACCAGATCGCTGGCAGCGTGTGGGGCAAGATGGGCATGGGCCTGCGTTATCTGTATGACCGTAGCGGGCCGCTGTCGATGGCGCCGAGTCAGTTGGGCGCGTTTGCGCGCTCGGGGCCGGAGCAGACCTCGGCGAATCTGGAATATCACGTGCAGCCTCTGTCGCTCGAGCGTTTTGGCGAGCCGCTGCACAGCTTTCCGGCGTTTACCGCGTCGGTGTGTGATTTGCGTCCGCAGAGTCGTGGACGCATCGACATTCGTTCGGCAGATCCACAGGAAGCGCCGCTGATTCAACCCAACTACCTCAGTCATCCAGAGGATTTGCGCGTCGCGGCTGATGCGATTCGCCTGACCCGGCGCATCGTCAGCGCCCCTGCCCTGCAAGCGTACAAACCGGTGGAGTACCTACCCGGCGCCAACCTGCAAAGTGAAGAACAATTGCAGCAAGCAGCGGCGACGATCGGCACGACGATTTTCCATCCAGTCGGTACCTGCCGCATGGGCAATGACGGCGATGCGGTGGTCGACGCACAGCTGCGCGTCCACGGCGTGCCCGGTTTGCGCATCGCCGATGCCTCGATCATGCCGCGCATCACCTCGGGCAACACCTGTTCGCCTACGCTGATGATTGCCGAGAAAGCGGCACAACTGATCCTCAACCCCAACACCAGGAGCAGCACCCCGAAATTGGAGCTGGCCCAAACCCTGTAGGAGCTGCCGAAGGCTGCGATCTTTTGACTTTGGATTTTCCATATCAAAAGCAAGATCAAAAGATCGCAGCCTGCGGCAGCTCCTACAAGGGACCGCGTTTAATTCAAGGCATCACCCGGACACGCAACACCAGTGGAACAACAAAAACAATCACTGTGAGGGATACCGATATGTCAGAACACGTTCAGCCGCTGGACGCCGTGCGCAGCGCGGAGACCAGCCCGGATACACGCAAAGTCATCTTCGCTTCATCACTCGGTACGGTGTTCGAGTGGTATGACTTCTTCCTCTATGGCGCCCTCGCGGCGGTGATCAGCAAGCAGTTTTTCGCCGGGGTCAACGACACCACGGCGTTCATCTTTGCGCTGATGGCCTTCGCCGCCGGCTTTATCGTGCGGCCATTCGGGGCGCTGGTGTTCGGTCGGTTGGGGGACATGATCGGGCGCAAATACACCTTTCTGGCGACGATCATTCTGATGGGCGTGGCGACCTTCTGCGTCGGCCTGCTGCCGACCTACGCCAGCATTGGCATCGCCGCACCGATCATTCTGGTGGTGCTGCGCATGCTTCAGGGCCTGGCCCTCGGCGGTGAATACGGCGGTGCTGCGACTTATGTGGCAGAACACGCGCCAATCGGCAAACGCGGTTTCCACACCAGCTGGATTCAGTCCACCGCCACTCTCGGCCTGTTGCTGTCGCTGCTGGTGGTGCTCGGTTGCCGCTACTTCACCGGCGATCAGTTTGAGGTGTGGGGCTGGCGTATTCCGTTCCTGCTGTCGATCGTGCTGCTGGGCATTTCCACCTGGATCCGCCTGAGCCTGCACGAGTCGCCGGCGTATCTGAAAATGAAAGAGGAAGGCAAAACCTCGAAAGCGCCGATCCGCGAATCCTTCGGCAAATGGGAAAACCTCAAAGTCGTGTTGATCGCCCTGTTCAGCATCAACGCCGGGCAAGCGGTGACCTTTTACGCCGCGCAGTTTTACGTGCTGTTCTTCCTGACCCAGTTCCTGAAAATGGATCCGGCGGTGGCCAACACCTTGCTGATCATCAGCGTGGTGATCGGCGCGCCGTTCTTCATCTTTTTCGGCTGGCTGTCGGACAAGGTCGGCCGTAAACCAGTGCTGATGCTCGGCTTGCTGCTGGCCACGGCGCTGTACTTCCCGATCTTCAAATCCCTCGCGCACTACGCCAACCCGGCGATTGATCAGGCCAGCCGTCAGGCACCGATCACCGTACTGGCGGATCCGGCGACCTGCACCTTTCAGTTCGACCCGGTGGGCAAAGCCAAATTCGACAGCCCGTGCGACAAGGTCAAAACCTTCCTGGTCAAACAGGGCCTGCCCTACTCCAGCGCCGCCGCCCCGGCCGGCAGCGCCGTGCAAGTGAGCGTCGGCGACGTCAAACTCGATGGCTTCGACGAGGCCGCACTGCGCGGCGCGATCACCCTGGCCGGCTACCCGCAACAGGCCGATTTGCAGCAGATCAACAAGCCAATGATCGTTGCCCTGATCGTGGCGCTGATCATCATCTCGGCCATGTGCTACGGCCCGCTCGCGGCGCTGATGGTCGAACTGTTCCCGACACGCATTCGCTACACCTCGATGTCGCTGCCATACCACATCGGCAACGGCTGGTTTGGCGGGTTTCTGCCGACGGTGTCGTTTGCGCTGGTGGTGTACACCGGGGACATCTTTTATGGGCTGTGGTATCCAGTGCTGATTACCGGGGTGAGCCTGGTGGTGGGGATGATCTGTTTGCGTGAGACGAAGAATATAGATCTCGACAAGAACTGAAACTCAACCTGACAACTCAATCGGCGAGGGCTTTGACCCTCGCCGTTTTTTTTGCTCAGGCATCAGCCTTGATCACTTCGAACTTCACCTGATCCGGATAAAACGCCACGTAGTCCTTGATCGGACCAACCGAGATTTTCGGTTTCTCATAAGTCCACACCGCATTCGCCCCTTCATGCCCCGGCACTTGCAGACTGAAGTAATTGGCGTCGCCCTTGTACGGGCAATAACTGGTGTGGTCGGTGCGGGCGAAATACTTTTCGTCGATGTCTTCGCGGGGGACGTAATAGACCGGCGGGTAGTTGGCTTCGTTGAGGATCAGTACGTGGGACGAGGCCGCGACCTGGATGCCGTGGAATTTCACTATCAGGCAGCCGGGAAGTTGTTCGAGGGCAATGACGGGACTAGGGCCGGAGCTTTTCATGGGGTTCTCCTGGATACGGCGAAGAGACCGGTTCAGGTATAGCTCATTGGTTCTGGTTGGGGTGGGTTTGCAGCCGAACGGCCCTTCAACATCAAAAGCCCCTCACCCCAGCCCTCTCCCAGAGGGAGAGGGAGCCTACCGTGTTGTTTTGCGTTCAACATCGACCTAAAAGTCCTACTTCGATTATGGATTCGGCAAAGCGCTGACAGGTCGATGTATTTCTGTAGCATCCCCCAATCAGTCCCCTCTCCCACTGGGAGAGGGTTAGGGTGAGGGCCGCTCTCCAGGCATCACGCCACAATATCAGCCGCCACCGCCTGCCCAACCACACCCACAGCAAAGTCCACCGAACCCTGCCCCGTCAGATCAACCATCAGGCTGGTCTGATTGGTCTGCGCGAAGTAAGTCAGGATCGCATCGCCGGCATGCCCGGTGAAACCGCTGACAAAATTCAGCGACGCCGCGCCCGTGGCGAAACCGGCGATCCCCGACAGGTCGATCTTGTCCAGGCCGCTGGTGAAATCCATGATCCAGTCCGGCGCAGTCATAGTTGAATCGCTGGCAGCACCGAACACGAAAGTATCCGCACCTTCACCACCCCACAAGGTGTCGCCACCGCCACCACCGTAAATGATGTCATTACCGGCACCGCCGACCAGCTCGTTGGCAACGGCGTTGCCTATCAGCAGGTCATTGCCTGAACCGCCGATGGCATTTTCCACGGTCACGCCGTGCGCGATGGACACGTTACCGACCAGACCGCCAACATCGGAGAACGAGCCTTCATTGAGGTTGATCTTCTGGTTCTGGCTGAAGCCGGAGAAATCCAGGGTGTCATTACCGCCGCCATCCCACACCGAGAAAACCACTTTGGAGGAGGCCGAAGTGGCGCTGTAGAAATCGCGCTCGGCGCTGGAGTTGAAACCGTAAGTGGTGTCATCGGCGCGGGTCGCGTAGTTGGCGCCATACAGCTTTTGCACCGCGACGATATCGTCGAGCAACGGCGCCGAGGCGTACGCGCCGCTGCCGTCCTTGCTGAAGTTCTGGTCGGTGTTGGCTTCGCTCCAGTAGCTCATCAGGCTGTAGCCACGGGTGTCTTCGGCGAACTTGGCGTCGTTATAGGTCGGGTTGCCATTACCGGCGTTGTACGCGCCCGGGTGCGACAGGCCGAGGGTGTGGCCGATTTCGTGGGTCAGGGTCTGACGCCCGTAATTGTTGGTGTCCGGGGTTTTGTTGACCTGATACTGATCGTTGATCAAATACCACGACTGGCCGTCATAGCTGCCGCCGCTCGGCAGGTAAGCGAACGCAGCGCCACCGGTGCTGACATCATAGTTACCGAAGGTCATGTGGCCATCACCGCCCTTGCCTTCAGTGAAGGTGACGTTGGCGACATCGGCCCAGGATTGCATGGCCAGCACGGCCTGAGCTTTTTGCTGGGCGCTGAACTCGCTGAAGTTGCCCAGTTTGACGTTGTAGTTCGCCGGTTTCTCGGTCAGGAAGCTGTAACTGAGGTCGATCTTGCCGTCAGCGTTCTTGTCGCCCCACGACAGGCCTTTGCGCAGGATTTCGTCAGCGGCCTGGTCGGCGGTGAATGAGGGTTTGCCATTGACCAGCCCGACGCCACGGTCATACAGGTGGCTGAAGGTATCGATTTCGTCGAAGGCGCTGCTGGTTTTCGATTTGGCTTGAGCCATGGTGGACTTCCTTGTTTCTGAGTAGTCAGTGTCGACAGACCACGGCGATCTTCTGGCGAGATCGTCCTGTCACTCGCGTGTTTGAATCGCTGAAAAACCTGACACAGGTGTAAACCGCAGGCTAATCAATTTCTCGATAGCCCGGGCTGCGTCCCTGTATTACCCGTCATGTGCTGCAATGCTTTTTATCTGTATATCCATACAGATAAAAGTTGCTGCTGACGCCAAGTCCGGCCATTCTGTGCACCTGTGCGGACCTTGATCGACGTGGGTGGTTATGCGGTTGTACCTCTGTGAAAAACCTTCTCAGGCCAAAGACATTGCGGCCGTGCTCGGCGCCAGGCGTCGGGGTGACGGCTGCTGGCTGGGAACAGACGTCACGGTGACCTGGTGCATCGGCCACTTGCTCGAAACCGCCCCGCCGGACGCCTACGACCCCCGCTACAAGCGCTGGGTCCTGGCCGATTTGCCGATCATTCCGGACAAGTGGAAAATGACCGTCAAGCCGCGCACCGCCAGCCAGTACAAAGCGGTCAAACGCCTGCTCGGCGAGGCCAGCGAGCTGATCATCGCCACCGACGCCGACCGTGAGGGCGAGATGATCGCCCGGGAACTGGTCGAGCACTGTCGCTATCGCGGGCCGATCCGGCGTTTGTGGCTGTCGGCGCTGGACGAAGCTTCGATCCGCAAAGCCCTGGCGGCATTGAAGCCGGGGGCCGAAACCTTCAGCCTGTATCACTCGGCGCTGGGCCGCTCGCGGGCGGACTGGCTGATCGGCATGAACATGAGCCGGCTATTCACGCTGCTGGGTCGGCAATCGGGTTATCAGGGCGTGTTGCCGGTGGGCCGGGTGCAGACGCCGACCTTGCGCCTGGTGGTGGATCGTGACCGCAGCATCGCCGATTTCGTGCCAGTGCCGTTCTGGGCGATTGATGTCGATCTGCTGCACAACGGCATACCGTTTACTGCGCAGTGGCGTGCGCCGTCGGATACCTGTGACGATCAGGATCGCTGCCTGAATCAGGCGTTGGCCCAGCAAGCGGCGGCTGCGATCAGCAGCGCTGCGAGTGCCCGGGTGGTCAAACTGAAAACCGAGCGCCTGCGCGAGGTGGCGCCCCTGCCCTTCGATCTCGGCACTTTGCAGGAAGTCTGCTCGAAGAAACTCGGCCTCGGCGCGCAGGAAACCCTCGACATCGCCCAGGCTCTCTACGAAACCTACAAAGTCGTCACGTATCCACGCAGTGATTGCGGTTATTTGCCGCTGAGCCAGCACAGTGAGGCGCCGGGGATTCTCGCCGCGCTGCGTCAGGCCGATCCGGGCCTTGAGGCGCTCAACGGGTTTCTGGAGCCGCAACGCAAATCCCGCGCGTGGAACGACGCCAAGGTCAGCGCGCACCACGGCATCATTCCCACCGCTGCAGCGAAGAATCTAGAGCGCCTGACCGGCAAACACCGCGCGGTCTACACACTGATACGTGCGCGCTATCTGGCGCAGTTCCTGCCCAATCACGAATACGATCGCACCCAGGCCGATTTCGATTGCGCTGGTGAAGCGTTGCGTGCGGTCGGCAAGCAGATCATCGAACCGGGCTGGAAACGCGCACTGCCCGAGGCGCTGGCAGCGGCCAAGGGCCGCGAGGCACCGGTACCGCAAACCTTGCCGGCACTTACGCAAGGCGTTGAGTGCGCGGTGGCTGACGTCAAGTTCAAGGATCTGTGGACGCAACCGCCCAAACCCTACACCGAAGGCGATCTGATCAAGGCGATGAAAAACGTCGCCAAACTGGTGGAAGATCCGCTGCTCAAACAGAAGCTCAAGGACACCACCGGGATCGGCACAGAAGCGACCCGCGCCTCGATCATTCAGGGCTTGCTTGACCGTGGCTATCTGGTGAAAAACGGCAAGGCCCTCGCCGCTACCCCGGCGGCGTTCAGCCTGATCGACGCGGTGCCCCGCGCAATTGCCGACCCCGGCACCACGGCCATCTGGGAGCAGGCGCTGGACATGGTGCAAAATGGCGAAATGAGTCTGGAAGAGTTCGTCACCAAACAGGCAGCGTGGATGAGCAAACAGGTGACGCGCTGTTCCAGTCTCAGCCTGACCATCAGCGGCCCGCCACCAGCCGGTAAAGCGGCGGCCCCGTGGAAGAAAAAACGCAAATCGACCCGCAGCAAAACCACGGGTACGACAAAACGCACAGCGAAACCGTCAGGCAAATAAAACCCGCTAGTGTTTCTGCAAGGCTCAGCACTTTCAGGAACCCTGCGCATGGCCAATATCGAACTGCACCCCGCTCAGCGCGATGAGCTGGATATCATCGAAAACCTCATGCAGTTCTACATGTACGACTTCAGCGAATGGCTGCCGCTGAAGCTCGCCGAGCACGGTTTTTTCTCGATCCAGCCGAAAATCGGCTATTGGCGTCACCCGACCACCCAACCGTTCCTGATTCGCGTCAATGGCGAACTCGCCGGTTTCGTGACCGTCGATAACGAAATCCACATCGCCGGGGCCGAACACAACATCGGCTACTTCTTCATCGCCCGACGCTTTCGTGGCCAAGGCGTCGCGCAGTTTGTCGTCTCTGCCCTCTTGAGCCGCATCCCCGGTCAATGGCAGATTTTCCATATCGACGCCAACCTGCCGGCACAGCGCTTCTGGGCCAGGCTGATTCCTTTATTGAGCGACGGCCACTTCACCCTGCAGCAGCGTGAAGTGGACGGCTATCCGTGCACCTTCTACGTGCTGCGAACGCCTTTTTCCGTTGCCTGAACGGATTCTTTCTCATTCCAAAACAGCTTTGTCCGACAATATGTAGTGAGCAAAAATAATCACTACAAAACCGTTGACGGCGTCGTTTTGCTTTTGCATGATGAAGACGTTCCCCGATCGGGAACATCGGTAACACGCTTGAGCAAACTCGTCTGACCGCCGAGTTGTTTTTTCCGGATACACGCTGCCCACAAGGCAGATTGAAGAAGCTGACCTGGCCTGAACGTCCAGTACAAGGACGAGAAGCGCTGGCGAAAATTCTCAAGACGCTTGTGGTCGACACGGTAAATGTCGTCAAGGAGCCTCCCGGTTTTCGCTGCTTCTCCTCGTTGTGACGCTATTGCGTAGCAGTTATTCAACACGACTACATGCAACAGATGCACGACCCCGTACTTCACACGGGCGAGCGCTGACGTCCTGGTTTCGGTGCCAGGGATCAACTAACCGATGGGCTACCTGTATTAGCGAATCAACTTTGAAAGATCACCAGACTGGTCAAGGGGCAATATCATGAATCTGAACAATCAACCTACTATCGAAGAACTGGCTCGTATGTTCGCTGCGCAGAAAGACAGCCATGACAGCCATATTCTCTGGATCAGCAAGTCGGGTCAGGTGCATATCGACTGCCTGGCGACCCATGCTGACGAAGACGAGTTCGACCGCAATCATCAGAACCTGCTGGCCCGCTTGAAGATGTACCGCCGCGGCCACGGTTATGTTGGCAAGAAAGCCGCGGCCGACAAGGACTTCATCGGGAATGTTCTGCAAACGCTGAAACAGGCGTGGGATTCGATGCAGAATAAGAATGAAGTTCGGGTGATTGATCGGTTCTGCTGAGCTAGTAATTAAATAATTGAAAGGCCTGCTTCCTTAAAGGAAGCAGGCCTTTTTTTGTTCGCTTGCATTGATTTGGCGTGACTGGAATTGTAGCCCCTCACCCCAGCCCTCTCCCGAGGGAGAGGGAGCCGATTTGTGCTGCGCGCAAAATTTTAGTTCGGCTCAAAACTTTCAGGTCGGCGTAAATCGCACAAACACCTCGGTCAGTCCCCTCTGCCGAGGGAGAGGGAGCCGATTTATGGTGCTTTCAGAACCAGAGTTCGGCTCAGGTTTCTCAGGTCGGCGTAAATCGCCCAAGCAACTCGGTCAGTTCCCTCTCCCACTGGGAGAGGGTTAGGGTGAGGGGCTTCCCATGCCCAACACCAATTCCACAAACGCCACCGCCGCCGCACTGTGATAATTATTGCGCCGCCGCAACAACGCCGCTCCACGCTGCGGCGCCTCGCTATCCACGCGCAACCGGCGCAATGCCCGATCCTCCGTCGCAATCGCCTGCGGCAGCATCGTCGCCAGCGGTGAGTGCCGCACCACTTCCAGCAACGTACTCACCGAATTCACCTCAATCCGCACCTGCGGCGTAATTGCGTGCTGACGGAAATATTCATCCACCGATAACCGCGTGATGAAGTCCGGCGCCAACAAGGCGAAATCCAGTGAAGCAATATCTTCCGACGTCAGTAACGAGTGGCTGTCATACAGCGGGTGCTCACGCCCGACCATGATCCCCAACGTTTCGGTAAACGCCGGAATGCATTCGATATCAGCATTGCGCACCGGCGTAAACGCAATCGCAATATCCAGCGAATCATCCGCTAACCCCGCCTCGATGTCGTCCATCGACAGCTCGAAAATCTGCAAATGAATCCCCGGATAGCGCGCGGCAAAGTCGCGCACCAACGGTCCGACCAGGTACGCCATGAACGTCGGTGTCATCGCCAGACGCAACGTCCCGCGAGACAAATCCTTCACGTCATGCAACGCGCGCTTGCCCGCCTCCAGCTCCACCAGCACCCGTCGCGCGCATTCGATGTAGGCCTCGCCAGCATCGGTGGGTTTGACCGTCCGCGAGGTGCGATCAAACAGATTGACCCCCAGTGTCTCTTCCAGTTGGCGAATCTGCTGCGACAAGGTCGGCTGTGAAACATGCAATGCCTCGGCGGCACGGGTAAAGCCGCCGTGATCGGCAACGGCCAGCAGGTAACGCAAATGTCGCAGCAGCATGGGAACACCATCTATAGGCAGGACTTATGCCAAGCATTGTATATCGGTCTTGGACGCTATGGATGAATCGGCAGAAGATCAATCCCACACAGCAAGCCAACCCCTGAAAGGAGTGACACCATGCAACAGTCCCACGCCTACAACGACACCAGCCTGGCCCTGACCACCCGCATTCTCGACGCCAAGGCACGCAAAGATCTGTCGTGGCAGGATCTCGCCGACGACACCGGCCTGAGCCTGGCGTACGTCACCGCTGCCCTGCTCGGTCAGCACCCGCTGCCGGAAAACGCCGCCCAAGTGGTCGGTGACAAGCTGGAACTGAGCGCTGAAGACGTCGCGGCGATGCAGATCATCCCGCTGCGTGGCAGCCTCAGCGGCGTGCCGACCGACCCGACCATCTACCGCTTCCACGAGATGATCCAGATCTACGGCACCACCCTCAAGGCCCTGGTTCACGAACAGTTCGGCGACGGCATCATCAGCGCGATCAACTTCAAGCTCGACATCAAGAAAGTTGAAGATCCGGAAGGCGGCTCCCGCGCTGTGGTCACCCTCGACGGCAAGTTCCTGCCCCTGCGTCCGTTCTGATCCGCACCGGCCCGCACCCTGCGTGCGGGCCAACCCACCCCAAATGGTTACCCGTCACCACTGCGTCTGGAGGCTGCCCCATGCAAAAAATTCTACTGATCCTGGCCCTGCTCGGCGGCTTTTCCGTCCAGGCATCTGCCGCTGACGAGGCCGTTGCCTACCGCTATGGCATGCAGATGGATATCGCCCAAGTGCTGAACATTACCCCGGTTGCCGATGTGTGTGGCGTGGTGCCGGTGGAGATGACGTATCTGGACAGCCACGGTGGCAAACACGTTCTTCAATACAGCGAATTCGGCAGTGGTTGCTCGAACTAAGAGGACAACACCATGAAAAACCTGATTGATGGCTTCCTGAAATTCCAGAACGAAGCGTTTCCGCAACGCACCGAACTGTTCAAACACCTGGCGACCACGCAACAGCCCGGCACCTTGTTCATCACCTGTTCCGACAGCCGTGTAGTGCCAGAATTATTGACTCAACAAGAACCCGGCGAGCTGTTCGTGATCCGTAATGCCGGCAATATCGTGCCGTCCTACAGCCCGCATCCGGGCGGGGTTTCGGCAACGGTGGAATATGCGGTGGCGGTGCTCGGCGTGACCGACATTGTGATCTGCGGCCATTCGGACTGCGGCGCGATGACCGCGATTGCCCAGTGCAAATGCATGGATCACCTGCCCGCCGTCAGTGGCTGGCTGCAGCATGCCGAGTCGGCAAAAGTGGTGAATGAAGCGCGGCCGCATGCCAATGACGCGGCGAAATTGAGTTCGATGGTGCGCGAAAACGTGATCGCGCAACTGGCGAACATTCAGACCCACCCGAGCGTACGTCTGGCTCAGGAGAAAGGCCTGCTGAATCTGCATGGCTGGGTGTATGACATCGAGACCGGCTCGATCGATGCGCTGTCCGCCGACCGCCGCACGTTTGTGCCGCTGGCTGAACAGCCGGCGACTTGCGCGATTCATGCACAAACCACCCACGCCGCCTGAGCAACTGATCGTGCCTACGCTCTGCGTGGGAATGCCTCAGGGGACGCTCTGCGTCCAGTGACGCGGAGCGTCACGGGCTGCGTTCCCACGCTGGAGCGTGGGAACGATCATTGTCCGCCAGATCAGCGTTTTACCGTGAGGTCTACTTGGGTCATGCGGCTACGAACAGTGAACACGCCATCCCCCGAAAGAATCGCACTGCGCGCAAACAAGCGCCCACTCTCCCAGTTCGAAAGCCCCAACTCTGGTTTGTTGAGCGCGTACTGCCCATCGACCCAACGAGTAATGCCGTTGCCCACGAACGGCGCGTTGACCGCGTTGTAAAAGCGCTCCTGAACCTGCGCATCCTCGCTGATCAACGACACGGTAAATTGCGGACTGTAGCGGTTGAACAGCGCAATCGCATGATCCAGATCGTCAACGATCATCAGGCTGACTTCCGGGGTTTCTTCCCACTCCCACTCGCGGCCCAACTCGGACTCTGCCAAGGGTTCGGCCAGTGCTTCGGTCTGATAGCCCTCAGCGCGATAGACCTCGACCGTCGCGTTCTGCCACTCGCTCGGCAAGCAACTTTCGCTGCCTTCGACGATGTGCAGTTTGCAACCCTGACCACGCGCGGTGCCGGCCTGTTGCAATGCCTCAAGAAACAACGGCACCAGTTCCGCCGCGCGATCACGCTGGATCAGGCAGACGTTCAACGTATTGCAGACTTTGCGATCCAGCGAGTTGCGCACCACGGCGGCGAAACGTTGGGCATCCGCATCACGATCAGCGATCAACCACGCACCTCCCGTGCCGTGCAGGCTGACGGCGGTGCCGGCCTGCTGGGCAATGCTGCCCAATTGACTGACCGCACGCCCCGAACCGCGCGCCACCGCCAGCGACAAACGCCGGTCAGCGAACATCGCCCAACCGGCGGCATGATTGACGCTTTCCACCAACGACACCGCGCCGGCCGGCAGACCGGCATCGGCCAGCGCCGGGTTCAACGCATGAGTGACGATGGCTTGCGCGGTGCCCAACGCATCGCTGCCAATGCGCAGCACGGCGGTGTTGCCAGTGCGCAAGACACCGGCTGCGTCGGCGAACACGTTCGGCCGGCCTTCAAAGACAAACGCGACGATGCCCAACGGCGAAACCACTTGCTCGACCTTCCAGCCGTCGTGCTCGACGCTGCTGATGACTTTACCGCGCGTGGCTGCGGCATCTCGCCAGGCGCGCAGACCGGCGATCATGTCGCCACGCATGCGCTCATCGGCGAGCAATCGGGTGGTGGAACGACCGCGCGCCTTGGCCCGTTCGATGTCCGCGCGGTTGGCGGTTTCGATGTGTGCCCAGCACGCAGGGGTTTCCAGACGTTGCGCAAACAGGTCGAAAAACTGGCTGATGGCCTCATCGGACACCGCCGACAACGCAGTGAATGCCGCTGCCGCACGTTCGATCGCCACGGACGCCGCTTGCTGATCCGCCACGGGAATCAACAGCAACTCGCCACTGACCTGCTCCACCAGCAGATGGTCTCCGGGCTGAAAGCGCGCGGCCAGTTCGGGGCTGACCACGGTGACGCGGTTACCAGCGAAAGGGATCGGCGTGCCAGCGACTAGACGTTCGAGCGCGAGAGACATGAAGCGGATTCACCATGCAGGGAGCGGCCGGAAAATGTAGCGGATTACTCGATGAAATACACCTCTTCAAACACTTAAGAAACCTGTGGGAGCTGGCTTGCCAGCGATAGCGGTGGTTCAGTCAATTTATAGTGACTGACAGACCCTCATCGCTGGCAAGCCAGCTCCCACAGGGTTTTGTGGTGTCTGTGTGATCAGGTCAGAAGACTGACCAGCCAATCCGCGCGCTAAGCATCTCCAGCGCCGCCATGCCCGCCAACGAATTCCCCGCCGCATTCAATTCTGGCGACCACACGCACACCGTGAACTGCCCCGGCACCACCGCGACAATCCCGCCGCCGACACCGCTCTTGCCCGGCAAGCCAACGCGATAAGCGAAGTTGCCCGCTTCGTCATACAAGCCGCTGGTAGCCATGATCGAGTTGACCTGTTGGGTTTGCCGACGCGTGAGGATCTGTTCGCCGCTGTGTTTGCAGAAACCGTCGTTGGCCAGAAAGCAGAACGCCCGCGCCAGATCAATGCAGTTCATGCGCAACGCGCAGTGGCTGAAATAGCTGCGCAACACCGCTTCGACGTCGTTGTGAAAGTTGCCGAACGACTGCATCAGATACGCCATCGCTGCATTGCGCGCACGGTGTTGGTATTCGGAGTCGGCGACTTTGCCGTCGATCATGATCTGCGGATTGCCTGACAGTCGGCGGACGAAATCGCGCATCGACAGGGTTGGTGCAGCAAAGCGCGACTGGTTGATGTCGCAGATCACCAGCGCGCCGGCATTGATGAACGGGTTGCGTGGCCGACCGCGCTCGAATTCCAGCTGCACCAGCGAGTTGAACGGTTGCCCGGACGGCTCGTGTCCGAGGCGTTCCCAGATCGCTTCGCCGGAATGATCGATCGCCTGCACCAGGCTGAACACCTTGGAAATGCTCTGCACCGAGAACGGCGTCTCGGCGTCACCGGCGCAATACATCTCGCCGTCGTTGCCGTACACGGCGATGCCCAGCTGATTGGCCGGCACGGTGCCGAGGGCAGGAATGTAGTCAGCCACCTTGCCCTGCCCGATCAACGGGCGGACAGCGTCAAGAATCTCGTTCAACAGCGCTTGCATGCCGGGTTCCGAAGTCTCGCCCCATGGGATTGCGGGGACACTGGGGCTAGACGCTGCGCCCGCCCGTCGAATCACACCGGCCGCCATCGCACTGAATGTTCTAGGCTCAACCGCACATTCAAAAACGGGAGAGCAACCATGCAACTCGAAGGCTCCTGCCATTGTGGCGAGGTCACGTTCAGTCTCACCAGCGCCCATCCCTACCCTTATCAACGCTGCTATTGCTCGATCTGTCGCAAGACTCAGGGCGGTGGCGGTTGTGCGATCAACCTTGGCGGCGACGCGACCAGCCTCAAGGTGCGCGGGCGCAAACACATCAGCATTTACCACGCGAAGATGAAAGACGAAGGCGACCAGCGCGCCCATCGCAGCAGCGCCGAACGACATTTCTGTTCACTGTGCGGCAGCGGCTTGTGGCTGTTCAGCCCGGAATGGCCGGAACTGATCCACCCGTTTGCCTCGGCCATCGACACGCCGTTGCCGGTGCCGCCGGAACATACGCATCTGATGCTCGGTTCGAAAGCAACCTGGGTGGAAGTCGAGGTGAAACCCAAGGACCAGCAATTTGACGAATATCCCGAAGAATCGATTGCCCAGTGGCATGAGCGCCTCGGCTTGACCCGCTGAACAGTGCCCCTATAGGAGTGAGTCTGCTCGCGATAGCGGTGGATAGGCACACCCATGCTGACTGACCCGACGCTTTCGCGAGCAGGCTCGCTCCCACAGGAGAACGCATTCCATTTGTGGGAGCGAGCCTGCTCGCGAAGGGGGCGGCACAGGGCAACGCATTCAATCCAGATGCGCCCAGGTCATGCGAAACGACGCCCCACCCCAGGGCGAATCGCCCACCTCAACCTGCCCGCCATGGGACTGCGAGACCCGTCGCACCAACGCCAGGCCCAAACCAAACCCGCCGGTGCGGCGATCGCGACTGGCATCCAGCCGCGAAAACGGTTCAAAGATTTTCTCGCGCCCGTCCACCGGCACCCCCGGCCCATCGTCGTTAACCCGCA
This sequence comes from Pseudomonas sp. Irchel s3h9, assembly GCF_900187475.1. Classification (NCBI taxonomy): domain Bacteria; kingdom Pseudomonadati; phylum Pseudomonadota; class Gammaproteobacteria; order Pseudomonadales; family Pseudomonadaceae; genus Pseudomonas; species Pseudomonas sp. Irchel s3h9. The sequence goes on from NZ_FYDH01000002.1 coordinate 40,566, forward strand.
CCTGGTAATAATCGCCCGTGCGTTCCAGCGTCACTTCCACCCGCTGTTCGGCATAACGAATCGCGTTGCGCAGCAGATTGATCACCGCCCGCGCCATGAATCGCGGTTCGATGCGCACTGTGTCGATCCGGCAATCCGCGATCAGCAACTGCACCCCCGCCGCTTCGGCCTCCAGCGCCACGCTGCCAACCACGCTATCAAGCCAATTGGCAGCCTGGATGTTTTCGCGCTTGATCACCGTCGCGCCGCGCTCAAGGCTGGCGTAGGTCAGCAGCTCGGACACCATCTCCTCCAGTTCACCAAGGTCGGCGTACATGTCGGCAATCAGCTCGCGGTTCTGGCTGGCGTCCGGCTGTTGCTTAAGCTGGTCGAGTTCAAACGACAGCCGCGCAATCGGCGTGCGCAGTTCGTGAGACACGGCATTGGTCAGCTCACGCTGATTGGCGATCAGCCCTTCGATGCGCGCCGCCATCAGATTGAAGTGTTCGGCCAGATCGCGAATGTTCGAGCGTTTCGACAATTGAATGCGCACCGACAGGTCGTTATCGCCGAAACGCTCGGCGGCCAGGCGCAGTTTTTCCAGATCGCGCCAGTGCGGGCGCACCCAGAAAAACAGGACGATGCCGATCAACACGGCAATCATCAGGTAGGCACTGGCGATGTAGAACGGCATCAGGCTCGGCTCGGCCGGCAATCGGATGCTGAGCAACTGCGGCCCCTCGTCAATCGCAGAAATGTACTGGTTGTACTTGTCGCGGATCACCAGCAGCCCTTTGGCCAGCTCGGCTTTTTCCTCGTTGCTCAGGGCCAGTTCAGAGGCGTCGACCAGCGTCAGCCCCAAACCGTAATGCGGGCGGATCGTTTCCAGCTGTTGTTCCCGGGCCGGTCTGTCGAGGTCGCGCAGCTGCTGGCCCAGCGTCCAGGCCTGGCCGCGCACGGCCTCACGGTTGTAGTCCTGCATCTGATAATCGAGCAAGGCATCAAAAGTACGCTCGACCGTTTGCAGCGCCAGCACCAGACCTATCGTCATGACCAGAAACAGCCCGAGAAATAACCGCAGCATCTACAGCTCCCACGCGAACGGATTGAACAGATACCCCTTGCCCCACACGGTTTTGATGCACATCGGCTCGCGGGGATTGTCTTTGAGCTTGTTGCGCAATTTGCTGATGTACACGTCGACGCTGCGATTGAGCCCGTCGAAGGCAATCCCGCGCATGCGATTGAGAATGTCATCCCGCGACAGCACCTTGCCCGCCGCGCTGGCCAGCAACCACAGCAGCTCGAATTCCATGGTGGTCATTTCAATGACCTCGCCCGCCAGCCGCACTTCACGGCAACTGCGGTCGACGCTCAACTGGCCGAACTGCAGAAAACTGACGACATTGCTATCCGGCACCTGCCGCCGCTGCAGCGCTCGCAGCCGGGCCAGCAATACCGGTGGCTTGATCGGTTTGATCACGTAGTCATCGGCGCCGGACTCCAGACCGAGGATATGGTCGAGGTCATCTTCCTTGGCCGTCAGAATCACGATCGGCGTGTCCGATACACTGCGAATCTCGCGGCACACGTGCAAACCGCTCTGCCCCGGCAACATCAGGTCGAGCACCACGACTTTCGGTTTGAACTCGAGAAAGGCAGCCACGGCCAGATCACCGCGATGCACCGTGCGCACCTCGTAGCCGTGTTGTTCGAGAAAGTGGGCGATCAGCGCGGCGAGGCGCTCATCGTCTTCCACCAGCAGGAGTTTGCCAAAACCCAGGTTTTCCATAACGACCGTGTGCCGCCCATGTGTGAAGTGGTCGGCATTATGGCGGCAATCGCAGGCGGAGGTCCGTTATCGGTAATGTTTCATACTCTTAAGAGTTTTTAACATTCAAACGCAAAAGATCGCAGCCTTCGGCAGCTCCTACAGGGAAACGCATTCCAAATGTAGGAGCTGCCGAAGGCTGCGATATTTTGACGTTGTTTTTTCGAACAGGGTTATGCCGCGACAGGCACACCGCTGTGGAAGCGGAATTCTTCATCCGGCGACTCGATCAGTTCCTGCTCGGCGGCGCGGACTTTCTCGATGACCTGAGCAATATCCTTCGCATCGCCGTATTGATAGGCCAGTTTCAGATAACCCTGAAAATGCCGCGCCTCGCTTTTCAGCAGGCCAAAGTAGAACTTGCCGAGTTCTTCGTCCAAATGCGGCACCAGTGCTTCGAAACGCTCGCAACTGCGTGCTTCGATAAACGCGCCGACCACCAGCGTATCCACCAGCTTCACCGGCTCGTGGCTGCGCACTACCTTGCGCAAGCCCGAAGCGTAACGACCGGCGTGGAGCTGGCGCAGTTCGATCTTGCGCCGCTTCATGATGCGCATGACCTGCTCGTGGTGCACCAGTTCTTCCCGGGCCAGACGCGACATCATGTTGATCAGGTCGACGTGGGAATGGTACTTGGCAATCAGGCTCAGGGCGGTGCTGGCAGCCTTGAACTCACAGTTCTTGTGGTCGATCAGCAGGGTTTCCTGATCGGCCAGTGCAGCCTGAACCCAGGCGTCGGGGGTGCGGCAGCCAAGGAATTCGTGGATTTCGGGAAGGATCATGGGGCTCACGGTAAAAGGTGTTCGAGCGAAGGGCGCCGATTATACCGGCCTGTCCGCAGACCACCAGCGGCTGGCGTTGATATGCATCAAGTCGCGCACGATCGGACAGCAACTATAGTTGTGCAACGCCGTGCCTTTTCTTTGCTGGAGACTCCGCTCATGCAAGCCATTCGCAGCATTCTGGTGGTCATCGAACCCGAACATTCGGAAAGCCTGGCGCTCAAGCGCGCCAAATTGATCGCCGGCGTAACCCAGGCCCATCTGCACCTGCTGGTGTGCGACAAGAAGCACGACCACGCCGGCATGCTCGGTGTGCTCAAAGCCGCACTAGTGGCCGACGGCTACAGCGTGACCACCGAACAGGCGTGGAACGAGAGCCTGCATGAAACCATCATCGAGGTGCAGCAGGCCGAGGGCTGCGGTTTGGTGATCAAGCAGCACTTCCCCGACAGCTCACTGAAAAAAGCCCTGCTGACCCCGGCGGACTGGAAGCTCCTGCGCCACTGCCCTACCCCGGTGCTGCTGGTGAAAACCGCCGGTTCGTGGAAGGACAAGGTGATTCTGGCAGCCGTGGACGTGGGCAATGCCGATGGTGAACATCGGCATTTGCACACGACGATCATTGATCATGGCTACGACATCGCCAGCCTGGCCAAGGCGCATCTGCATGTGATCGCTGCGCATCCATCACCGATGCTGTCGGCTGCAGACCCGACGCTGCAACTGAGCGAAACCATCGAGGCGCGTTATCGCGAGCAATGTCGAGCGTTTCAGGCGGAATTCGATGTCGATGATGAGCATCTGCACATCGAGGAAGGCCCGGCGGACGTTTTGATTCCGTTCATGGCGCACAAGCTGCAAGCGGCGGTGACCGTGATTGGCACGGTGGCGCGCACCGGGTTATCAGGGGCGCTGATCGGCAATACCGCGGAAGTGGTGCTGGATGCGCTGGAAAGTGATGTGTTGGTGCTCAAACCGCAGGAGGTTGAGGATCATCTGGTGGAGTTGGCGGTGAAACATTAAAGATCAAAAGATCGCAGCCTTCGGCAGCTCCTACAGGTAGAACGCATTCCCATGTAGGAGCTGCGGCACGCTGCGATCTTTTGACCTTCAGGCGCCGAAGGCGTCTTTCAGAAAGCCCGGGGCGATGTAGCGCTGGTAGTGCGCTTCCGACAGCAGGAAGAATTCCCGATCAATGGCATCGCGCAATTCCGGCAGGTTCCAGTCGCGAAACTCCGGCAGCAACACCATCCCGTACGCTTCCAGATTAATGATCACCCGCGCCCCACGGGCAATCAGCTGATACGCCCAGCAATATTCCGACTGATGCGGCACGAAGCGGATCTTGCGCTGCTCGAGTTGCTCGCGCAGGCGCGCCGAATCGAAAATCTCGACCTTGGCCGCCATCACTTGTGACAGCAATTGCTCCAGACGCAACCATACCGCACGTTTTTCTTCCTCGTTGTAGCCATTCCAGTGGATCACTTCGTGGTGGAAACGCTTACAGCCACGGCACACCAGATCACCGTAAACAGTGGAGCAGAGGCCGACGCAGGGGGTCTTGATGGTCTGATTGGGCATAAGATAGGTAAAACACTGAAACGCGGAACAGGTCGGCATGTTAGCCCTTTGTCGGGCATTGATCACCCCTCAAACTTCAGGGTCACAGCCACGCGCGGCGTTTGCCCTGGCCACGCGCATTGCCACGAAAGTCCAATAGAGCCCGACTTACCTTTAAATTTTTTTTGCCGTAGAATCAGCCAGCCTTTTAAGGCGCCAATGTCCGTTAGAAGCTGTTTTCAAAGCGTCACGAGCACAGTCGTTCCTTCAGAGCGGTGTTGGCGAGGGATTTTTCCAGCGGGGAAAAATCCAGCGCCAACCCTCATCAGCTCCCCGTTCTGCAGGCGTAAAACTTTGAAAGCAGCTTCTGTAAGGAATTGCCGGTAATTCTGGCCGAACGACCCACAACGTCGTGAGGAGCATGAGTACGGCAATTTCGGGATGAGCGTCCCGGACACCCATTTGGGACCACTGATGAGGGTAATAACTGTGCTTGAAGCCTACCGCAAACATATCGAAGAGCGTGCAGCCCTGGGTATCGTTCCCCAGCCGCTTAACGCCGAACAAACAGCAGGCCTGGTCGAGCTGCTGAAAAACCCTCCGGCTGGCGAAGAAGAATTTCTCGTTGACCTGATCACCAATCGCATTCCACCAGGCGTGGACGAAGCGGCCTATGTCAAAGCCGGCTTCCTGTCTGCACTGGCCAAGGGCGAAGTTTCCTCCCCTCTGCTGGACAAAAAACGCGCTGTAGAACTGCTCGGCACCATGCAGGGCGGCTACAACATCGTCACTCTGGTTGACCTGCTGGACGACGCCGAGCTGGCGCCGGTCGCTGCCGCGCAACTCAAGCACACCCTGCTGATGTTCGATGCGTTCCACGACGTCGCGGAAAAAGCCAAGAACGGTAACGCTCACGCTAAAGCCGTGCTGCAATCCTGGGCTGACGGCGAGTGGTTCAAAAACCGTCCGACCCTGGCCGACAAGATCAGCCTGCGCGTATTCAAGGTTACCGGCGAAACCAACACCGACGACCTCTCCCCTGCTCCTGATGCCTGGTCGCGTCCAGACATCCCGCTGCACGCCCTGGCCATGCTGAAAATGGCCCGCGACGGCATCGTTCCTGATCAGCAGGGCGCCATCGGCCCGATGAAGCAGATCGAAGAAATGCGCGGTCAAGGCTTCCCGATCGCCTACGTCGGTGACGTGGTCGGTACCGGTTCGTCGCGTAAATCGGCCACCAACTCGGTGCTGTGGTTCTTCGGCGACGACGTTCCTTACGTGCCGAACAAGCGTGCTGGCGGTTTCTGCTTCGGCAGCAAAATCGCTCCGATCTTCTACAACACCATGGAAGATGCCGGCGCACTGCCAATCGAGTTCGACGTTTCCAACATGAACATGGGCGACGTGATCGACCTGTACCCGCATGCTGGCAAAGTCTGCAAACACGGCACCGACGAAGTCCTGACCACCTTCGAAATGAAGACTCCGGTGCTGTTGGACGAAGTCCGTGCTGGCGGCCGTATCCCGCTGATCATCGGCCGTGGCCTGACCGAGAAGGCTCGCGCCGAACTGGGTCTGCCACCGTTCGACCTGTTCAAGAAGCCAGAAGCACCAGCTGAAAGCACCAAGGGTTTCACCCTGGCGCAGAAAATGGTCGGCAAGGCTTGCGGTCTGGCAGAAGGCCAAGGCGTTCGTCCTGGCACCTACTGCGAACCGAAGATGACCACCGTGGGATCTCAGGACACCACCGGTCCAATGACCCGTGACGAACTGAAAGACCTGGCGTGCCTGGGCTTCTCGGCTGACCTGGTGATGCAGTCCTTCTGCCACACCGCGGCGTATCCAAAGCCGATCGACGTGACCACCCACCACACCCTGCCTGACTTCATCATGACCCGCGGCGGCGTTTCTCTGCGTCCGGGCGACGGCATCATCCACTCGTGGCTGAACCGCATGCTGCTGCCAGACACCGTGGGTACCGGTGGTGACTCGCACACCCGTTTCCCGATGGGCATCTCGTTCCCGGCCGGTTCCGGTCTGGTTGCGTTTGCTGCGGCCACCGGCGTTATGCCGCTGGACATGCCGGAATCGATCCTGGTGCGCTTCAAAGGCAAAATGAAACCTGGCATCACCCTGCGTGACCTGGTTCATGCCATTCCTTACTTCGCTATCCAGAACGGTCTGCTGACCGTCGAGAAGAAAGGCAAGAAAAACGCCTTCTCCGGCCGCATCCTGGAAATCGAAGGTCTGGAAGGTCTGACCCTGGAGCAGGCGTTCGAACTGTCCGACGCCTCGGCCGAACGTTCGGCTGCCGGTTGCACCATCAAGCTGTCGAAAGAGTCGATCACCGAGTACCTGAACTCCAACATCACCCTGCTGCGCTGGATGATCGGTGAAGGTTACGGCGATGCGCGTACCCTGGAACGTCGCGCTCAAGCGATGGAAGCCTGGGTTGCCAACCCGGAACTGATGGAAGCCGATGCCGACGCCGAATACGCCGAAGTCATCGAAATCGATCTGGCCGACATCAACGAGCCGGTACTGTGCGCGCCGAATGATCCGGACGACGCCCGTCTGCTGTCCAGCGTTGCTGGCGAGAAGATCGACGAAGTGTTCATCGGTTCGTGCATGACCAACATCGGTCACTTCCGCGCTGCCGGTAAACTGCTGGATCAGGTCAAGGGTCAGCTGCCAACCCGTCTGTGGCTGTCGCCGCCGACCAAAATGGACGCTCACCAACTGACCGAAGAAGGCTACTACGGCATCTACGGCAAGGCTGGCGCACGCATGGAAATGCCAGGCTGCTCGCTGTGCATGGGTAACCAGGCACGCGTTGAGCCGAACAGCACCGTGGTGTCGACGTCGACCCGTAACTTCCCGAACCGTCTGGGCGACGGCGCGAACGTCTACCTGGCTTCGGCCGAACTGGCGTCCGTGGCTTCGATCCTGGGTCGCCTGCCGACCGTCGAGGAGTACATGGAATACGCTGGCAAGATCGACAGCATGGCGGCCGATATCTACCGCTACCTGTCCTTCGACCAGATTGCCGAGTTCCGTGAAGCTGCTGCGAACGCCAACATCCCGGTCGTTCAAGCCTAACGCTGCAACGCAATGAAAAAGCGCCGCCCATCGTGAGATGAGCGGCGTTTTTTTATGCCTCACACATAGACCCTGTGGGAGCGAGCCTGCTCGCGAAAGCGGTGTGTCAGTCGATGTAACTATTGGATGATGAATCGCTTTCGCGAGCAGGCTCGCTCCCACGTTTGATTCTTACCAGACAAGAGACCTGCATTTCCCGATAGGGTTACGGGTTGAGCTTGAGGGCTTTCTGCACGGCGCCATCGACGCTCAAACCGCTGAGGATCACAGCGTTGGCTTGCACTTCGGGCAACGCCTCCAGCACCGCCAGCGCCTCATGCTTGAGCCGCGCCAGAATCAAACGCTTGCCTTCCTGATGCACCCGCACAAAGAACTCCTGCATCGCCTCAATGCTGGTGCCATCCAGATCCGGCGTCTCCTCGAGACTCAGAATCACCGTATGCACCGGCATTTCTGCATGGCGGATCAGCCGTAACGCCGCGCCCAGAATCCGCTCAACGTTGGCAAAGAACAACGCCTCACTGGGCCGAATGATCAGTACGCCAGGCTCCGTTCGCGCAACGGGATGACGCTGCACATCGACAAAATCGTGCCCGCCATCAATCCGCCCGAGCACTTGAATGTCCGCGGCTGACATCTGCTTGAGCATCAGCAGCACACTGATCGCCACCGAAACCAGCAGACCGTCCAGCACGCCCAATACCAACACGGCCGTAACCGCGCAGATCACCAGCACACGATCCCGCCGCCAGATGAAGTAGCGGCCCAGCGGCTGCAGACTCAAACCGCGACCCAGCGCATGCATGACAATCGCGGCGAGGATCGGCTCCGGGGTCAGGGCAATCCACGGCAACACCGTCAGCACGATGATTAACACCACCAACGCCGCCACACCGCCGGCCCAGCGTGACGTCGCACCTGCTGCTTCATTCGCCGAGGTCGCCGAGTACCCTGCCCCGGCCGGCATGCCATGAAACAATCCGGAGAGCAGATTCGATGCGCCTAACGCCAACAGATCACGGTTTGAGGTGACGCGATCGCCATGCTTGAGCGCATACGCACTGATCGACCCGTAAGACTCCGCATACAGAATCATCACCAGCGCAAAACCCACCTCCCCCAGCCGTAGCCAGTCGGCGAATGGCAGCACCGGCAGGTTAGGAACTTCCAGGCTCAGGTCGATAATGCCGATCATCTGCACGCCGTACGCCGACAGATTCAACCATTGCCCGGCGGCGATGCCGATCACTACAACCAGCAAGCCACCGGGCACCCGCGGGAATCGTGAAAACACCGCGAGCAACACCAGCGCGACGGCCGCAACAGCCGCGGCCATCCAGTTCCAATGCGGCAGTTGTTCTAGCAGTTGCGGGGCGAAGCGCACCAGATTGGCCTCGGTCAGATGCACGCCCACCACAGTGGCGACCTGCTTGAGAATGATGGTCAACGCCAGGCCGAAGGCGAATCCGCGCAGAACCGGTTTGGCGATGAAGGACGTGACACTGCCCAGACGAAACACCCCGGCCAGCAAAAACAGCGCACCGCTGATGAGAACCAGACCGACCGCCAAAGCGGAGCGCAATTGCGGATCACCATTGGCCAGTGTCGCCGTCGCCGCCGCCAGCACAGCCGCCGAAGAAGACGTCGCCGAGACAATCGCAAAGCGACTCGTACCGAACACCCCGTAGCAGAACAGCCCAGCAAACAGCGCGATTACCCCGGCCTGTGGTGCCAGCGCGGCAATGGTCGAATACGCCACCGCTTCGGGCAGCAAGAGACCGGCTATCGATAGACCGGCGAGTACATCCCGCCAGCGATTGCGTTGCTCTACAGGTTGCGGGGCGCTCGACAATCCACTGTCTCCAGACGAAAAAAAGCCGCTGCATACGTCGTATGCAGCGGCCACTGTAGCTGAGTATCTGGAGTTGTAGCTTACGCGGTCAGCGAATAAATCAACGCCGAAATCGCTACCAGGCCGACAGCCGTTACAAACACGTTCGACGCCTGGCCGCGATAGCGGGCCATCGCTGGCACTTTACGGATTGCGTACATCGGCATCAGGAACAGAATCGCCGCGATCACCGGGCCGCCGATGGTTTCGATCATGCCCAGAATGCTCGGGTTCAGGGTTGCCACGATCCAGCAAACCACCAACATGAAGGCCGCCACGATGCGATCCAGCGCCTTGGCGCCCGGGCGTTTGCCGCTCTTGATAATCAGGCCTTTGAGACCTTCGCTGGCACCGATGTAGTGACCGAGGAACGACTTGGAGATCGCCACAAACGCAATCAACGGTGCTGCGAAAGCGATGGTCGGATTGCTGAAATGATTGGCCAGGTACGACAGGATCGACAGATTCTGCGCTTTGGCCTCGGCCAGTTGTGCCGGCGACAGGGTCAGCACACAGCTGAAGACGAAGAACAGCACCATCGCCACCATCAACAGGTGTGCGCGGGACAGGATCTGCGAGCTGCGCTCTTCAGCGTGGACGCCGTAACGACGCTTCTGATCGACCGCAAACGCCGAGATGATCGGCGAGTGGTTGAAGGAGAACACCATCACCGGAATCGCCAGCCACAGCGTGTGCAGCAACGCAGACGGTGCCGGCACCTGCGAAGCCGTGGCGAGAATGCCGCCGTTCCAGTGTGGAATCAGGTAAACGGCGAGGAACAGCAGCGCAACGATAAACGGATACACCATCAGGCTCATCGCCTTGACGATCGCCTGCTCACCGCAACGCACCACGGCCAGCAGACCGAGGATCAGCACGAACGACAGCAGAGCGCGCGGTGGCGGCGTGATGTGCAGTTGATGTTCGAGAAAACTGGCGACCGTGTTGGTCAGACCGACGCTATAGATCAGCAGGATCGGGAAGATCGCGAAAAAGTACAGCAAGGTGATCAGCGCGCCGGCCTTGATGCCGAAATGCTGCTCGACCACTTCAGTGATGTCGGCGCCTTCACGACCGGAAAGCACAAAGCGGGTCAGACCACGGTGCGCGTAGAACGTCATCGGGAAGGCCAGCAGCGCAAGGACCACCAGCGGCCAGAAGCCACCCAGTCCTGCGTTGATCGGCAAAAACAGGGTACCGGCGCCGATGGCCGTCCCAAACAGTCCCAACATCCAGGTGGTGTCCTGGCGATTCCAGCTCGAAAGTTCAGCGGGTGCTGCTGCATCAAAGCGCTCTTCGACGCTATTGGCCTGATCATTCATCCGGTCGGATCTCCGCATTCCGGTCACTTGCCACTCGGTCAGACGCGTCGGAAAAAACCGACAGACATGCTCCGGCCGAAACAGGGGCGCGATTCTCCGCGATAAATGAGCAGAAGCAAAGACTTAGCTGAGGAATGGTTGTGCGGAGCAGATCAGTCGAGTGTCGTTTTCGGAAAAATGGCTGTCGTACAAAGACACGCCGAATGTCGTTTTTAGTATGACCGTGCGAGTTCAAGAACACATTTCAGACCGAACGAAGAACCAGGGTTCCGATTGTGATGACGACCAGCGCAAATATTGCCCCCATGGCGAACCTGAATAATTCAGAGCGAATCTCCGCGGGGGACAGTCCTTTCGCCTCTTCAGCGAACTCGGCGTCCTCTCGTCGAAGTCGTTCGACTCTGGCCTTGGGATCTTCTGTGTACATGTTTATTGTCCTTTGCGAAGTCACGAGATCAATCTGCTATGCAAATCGTTGTTGAGCATCCGATACGCCTGATCGCAAACCATGATGCTTGCAGCGTTTCATTCAAAGCTTGGTCAATATCCCGAATACAGCCGTAATCGCAGTTAGCAGTCCCGTGCCTACGGCCACCGGGTACCAGAACCTTTCTCGCTTGAGTTTGTTTTCCTCAGCCATGAGCTTGCGCCTCTCGACAATGAGCTTGCGGGATTCGTTTTGTAGTCTTTCGAGTTCCAGGTTTTCTCGATCATTCTGAAGCATGTGCCTTCCTTGGCGTTTAGCACTGAGTGCCCGGGCTGCTTTGTGCCCTCATGATTTCGCATTCATCAACTGCCCGATAGCGGACGGATCTGTCGAATTCGTAGGCAAAATCCGCGAGTCAGGTAGGCAGCCTCATACAGAGACCTTTCAGAAAACACCTCGCGATCAAGTACCCGTGCCTTTCAATTTGGCCCACATGATCTAGCGTGAAATGAGTCCCCCTGCCCTGCGGAGCCTTCCCATGCCATTGGTTCGCGTCGACATCAGACAAAACCCCGACCCCAACTTCGCCAAGCGCATCGGCGAGCAGATCTACGCCGCCCTGCGCAGTTGTATCGATGTGCCCGAGCACGACAACTTTCAGATCCTGACCGAGCACGATGGCCAGCACCTGGTCTACGACCCGCAATACCTGGGGATCCAGCGCAGCGACGGCGTGGTATTCATTCAGATCACCATCAGCGAAGGGCGCACGGTGGAGAAAAAGCAATTGCTGTTCAAAACCATCGCCGAGCGCCTGCACGCGCAGTTGGCGGTGCGCCTGGAAGACGTGTTCATCAATCTGGTCGAGGTAAAAAAAGAGAACTGGTCATTCGGCAATGGCATTGCCCAGTACGTCACCTGACCACGCAATTGACAGCCAGCTACCGGCCGAAGCGATCATCAAACATCACAACGCAACCCTCGGCGCTGCCTTCGCACGAGTAATCGACAGTGCTCATTTCAGGTTTTAAAAGAAACGCTCCTTGAAATTGACGCAACTTCGCTGTCTGCGGTTGCGTCAATCACGAATTTGTAACCTTATCCTCCGTCCTACAACTGCGTGTACTTCTCTAATGTCATCTGCGCTATGAATTACAGAAAACACCAATAAAAAGCCCTTCGCTTATCGATACTTCAGAATACTCCTACAACCAAAAACACCTAATAAAACCACGACGAAATATTACCGAAATCCGAATAACAGTCATTTGTTACAAGCAACTACGCAGCCATTGAACACTCCTCTTTTTCAGGCCTATATTTTCCACGTCCTGAATGACGAAAGACCAATCGCAAACGACCTTCGAAGTTTGATAAAGAGGAAAAAGCATGCAAAAGCGCACGATCACCGGCCTGCTGTTGACCGGACTGCTTTTCACCCCGCTTGCCAGCGCTGATGTCCGCGAGCTGGCTTCTTCGCCGCGATGGCTGACTACCAAGGTCTACATCGATGGCGCTCCTGAAACAGACGTCAAGGCGAAGTATCCCGGCGTCGTAGGTATATCGACCTGGGATCCCGAGAGTAATCGATACGAGTTCTTTTACACCGACACGGGCGAGTCAAAGTACAACAAAGGCGGAGGCGGTTATTTCTTTGTCACCGGTAACCAGAAACAGCACATTCTGGTACCCGATGTCGGTCCGACCAAAACAATTGTCAGGCGCCTGGAAACACTGAACAACAGTGAATTCACTTACTCTCGGGAAGTCCCCCGCGACATGATCGACAACAATCCACTTGTACGTATTCATGTCGTTCACGCGCCGTATACCGGCACCGTAGAAACCAAATCCGCCATCAAACAATAAAACCTGGAGTTCAACATGCAAAAGACAGTCAAAACCCTGCTGATGTCGACGTTGCTGGCCTCCACGGTGTATTGCGCCGGAGTCAGTGCGCAAGCCGCCACCCAACCCGCCACAACTACTGTTGCCACCGCCGACAATGCAATGATGCTGACCGTATTTCTGAAACATGATCAGACCCGCCCGCTGAGCGAACTCAAGGCCCAGCTCACACAACAAGGCTTCTACAAGACCTTCCCCCCTGCCGGGGTCGAAGTGGTGAGCTGGAACATCATGATGGGCATTGGCCAAGTGGTGACCGTACGCTTCCCCGCCTCACGGCTGGCAGAAGTGAACCTTGCCCTGGAAAACACCGCATGGGGCAGTTACCGAACCGAGTTTTATCCAACCTATGATTTCAAGCCGATTGCCCTCGCAGAACAAACCAAAGCCCAAGCAGCCCAATGATGCCGACAGCACACCGGATCACCGGTGTGCTGCCTACCCTTGCTTCTTGCCCGAAGCCGTCCAGAATCAAAGCACCACTGCGCGAATGACAACGATTGCCAAGCCGCTGCGGATTCAGCACTCTGAAACGACTTTCGCGACCGACCCGCCGACGTTCACAGGAGCCGCGCAATGCCCGCAACCGTTCTGGTACTGGTTGAAACCATCAATGACTATTTGCCGATCCTCGAACATCAGGGTTTTCACCTGATCCTCGCCCCCACGCCGGCCGAGCGTGCGCAAGCCATCGCCACTCACGGCAGCCGCATCGACGCGGTGCTGACCCGCGGCCCGCTGGGCCTGACCTCCGATGAAATCACCGCCCTGCCGGCGCTGAAAATCATCACGGTAATCGGCGCCGGTTACGAGCAGGTCGACCTGCAAGCCGCCAGTAACCGTGGCATTACCGTCACCAACGGCGCCGGGGTCAATGCCTCGTCGGTGGCCGACCATGCGATGGCGATGCTGCTGGCGCTGGTCCGGGATATCCCCCGTTGTGACGCGGCGGTACGCCGCGGTGAATGGCCGAAGATCATGCGCCCGTCGCTGGCCGGCAAACGCCTGGGGATTCTCGGACTGGGCGCCGTGGGCATGGCGATAGCCAAACGCGCCCACCTTGGCTTCGACATGGAGATCAGCTATCACAGCCGCCAGATGCGCAGCGATGTGCCTTACACATTCTGCTCGACGCCAACCGAACTGGCACGGGCCTCGGATTTCCTGATCATCGCCACGCCCGGCGGCATCGGTACACAGCATCTGGTGACTCGCCCGGTGCTCGATGCGCTTGGGCCGAAAGGCTTTATCGTCAACATCGCCCGCGCCAGTGTGATCGCCACGGCGGATCTGATCACGGCGCTTGAGCAACGCAAAATTGCCGGCGCCGCACTGGATGTGTTCGACCACGAGCCGCAAGTGCCGGATGCGCTGAAAACCCTGAGCAACGTGCTTCTGACGCCACACGTCGCCGGTCTGTCACCGGAAGCCACTCAAGGCACGGTGGAGTTGGTGGGCAAAAATCTCGTGGCGTTTTTTTCGGGCGAACCGGTACTGACGCCCATTGCCTTGCCTCCGAAACTCAACAACCAGCGCGTGCACTGAAGCACACCGGACGACGTGGCGAGCGCTCGTCCCAGCCCTCCTTTTCGGCCACGGCATATCCGCTAAACCTTGGTTCACCGCGACCTTTCGCGCACATTCCCAAAGGTGATTATCGGGCAACACGCTAGCCTATAAGACCGACTCGCGCTTGTGGCGACCCGAGCGCGCTATTAGATTAGCCAATGATGTCTGGCCTCCAAAATAAGCAGAAGGGATAAGCATGGCGCTTACTGACCAGTCCACCCGTATCCGCTCTGGCGAAGAACTCGATGCCAGCCTGATCGATCCGTACCTCAAGGCGCACATTCCCGGCCTGAGCGGCACACCTGCGATCAGCCAGTTTCCTGGCGGTGCGTCGAACCTGACCTACCTGCTGGAATACCCGGAACAGGAATTCGTCCTGCGCCGTCCGCCGTTCGGCCACAAGGCCAAGTCCGCCCACGACATGGGCCGTGAATTCCGCATCCTCAATCAATTGCGCGACGGTTTTCCGTATTGCCCGAAAGCCTACGTGCACTGCACCGACGAATCGGTGATCGGCGCCGAGTTCTACGTCATGGAACGAGTCAAAGGGATCATCCTGCGCTCGGAGCTGCCGCCGGAGCTGGGCCTTGATTCGGCAAAGACCGAAGCCCTGTGCAAAAGCTTTATCGAGCGCTTCGTCGAACTGCACCGCGTCGACTACAACGCCTGCGGCCTGGGCGATCTGGGCAAACCGGAAGGCTACGTCGCCCGTCAGATCAAAGGTTGGAGCGAGCGCTACGAAAAAGCCCTGACCCCGGATGCGCCGCATTGGGAAGCAGTAAAAGCCTGGCTCAACGACAAGATGCCGGCCGACCACCCGACCTCAAGTATCGTCCACAACGACTACCGCTTCGACAACGTCATCCTCGACCCGCACAACCCGATGCAGATCATTGGCGTGCTCGACTGGGAACTGACCACCCTCGGCGATCCGTTAATGGATCTGGGCAACACCCTTGCCTATTGGATTCAGGCGGACGATCCGGCGCCGGTGCAACTGATGCGCCGCCAGCCAAGCCACGCGCCGGGCATGCTCACCCGCCGCGAGTTCGTCGATTACTACGCCGAACGTTCGGGCATCCAGATCGACAATTTCGACTTTTACTACACCTACGGCCTGTTCCGTCTGGCCGGCATCGTGCAGCAGATCTACTACCGCTTCTACCACGGCCAGACCCAGGACAAACGCTTCGCGCAGTTCATTCACATGAACAAACTGCTGGAGCAGATGAGCTTGCAGGTCATTGCGAAATCGAGCCTCTGACGGCCCACACCCAGGAACCCTTATGTCCAAGACTCAGTTGTTCGACCTCGACGGTAAAATTGCTTTCGTTTCCGGCGCCAGCCGTGGCATCGGTGAAGCCATCGCTAAACTGCTGGCCCAGCAAGGCGCCCATGTGATCGTGTCGAGCCGCAAGCTCGACGGCTGCCAGCACGTCGCCGACGCGATCATCGCCGCCGGCGGCAAAGCCACGGCCGTGGCCTGCCACATCGGTGAAATGGAACAGATCAGCCAGGTGTTCGCCGGGATCAAGGAACAGTTCGGCCGCCTCGATATTCTGGTCAACAACGCCGCGACCAACCCGCAATTCTGCAATGTGCTGGACACCGATCTGAGTGCGTTCCAGAAAACCGTTGACGTGAACATCCGTGGCTACTTCTTCATGTCGGTCGAAGCCGGCAAGCTGATGCGCGAAAACGGTGGCGGCAGCATCATCAACGTCGCGTCGATCAACGGCATTTCGCCGGGGATCTTCCAGGGCATCTACTCGGTGACCAAAGCGGCGGTGATCAACATGACCAAGGTCTTCGCCAAGGAGTGCGCGCAGTTCGGCATCCGCTGCAACGCGCTGCTGCCGGGTTTGACCGACACCAAATTTGCCTCGGCACTGGTGAAGAATGATGCGATTCTCAAGCAAGCGCTGACGCAGATCCCGCTCAAGCGTGTGGCTGATCCAAGCGAAATGGCCGGTGCGGTGCTGTACCTGGCGAGCGATGCGTCGAGCTACACCACCGGGGTTGCGCTGAATGTGGACGGTGGGTTTCTGTCCTGATTCGACTCGGGACTTGAACTGATCTTGTCCCTGTAGGAGCTGCCGAAGGCTGCGATCTTTTGATCTTATTTGTAAAAAAATCAAAATCAAAAGATCGCAGCCTTCGGCAGCTCCTACAGGGTTTTGTGTATCAGGCAATGACTTTCGGTAACTGCCAACCGAAATGCACCGACAGCAAACGCAACAGCAAACACGCCGCCCCCGCCAGCAACGCCGCCGCTACCGGTGAAACGCCCAGCCTGCGGCCGATGATCAACACCGCCGCACCGACAAACGCCGAACTCGCATACAAATCCGCCTGCAACACCACCGGTATCCGCGCCAGCACAATGTCGCGTATCACCCCGCCACCGACGCCGGTAATGGTGCCCATCAGCATCGCCACAAACGGCGTAATCGCGAAATTCAACGCTTTCTGCGCACCGGCCACAGCAAACAGCGCCAAGCCTGCAGCGTCCAGCACAATCAAGGTTGAACCGGACCAGCCCAGCACCTGCTCATGAAAGGCAAACGCCAGCCCGCCCATGAAAAACGCCAGTGCCGGGTAGCGCCAATCGGCCACGGCATTGGGTGGCGTCGCACCGATCAACAAGTCACGAGTCACCCCGCCACCGAGGGCGACGATAAACGCAATCACCATCACACCGAGCAAGTCGAGCTGACTGCGCATCGCCGCAATAGCGCCTTCCACGGCAAACACCGCAGTGCCGGCCAGGTCGGCTACCAGCACAATCCGCTCAACCCGGGACTGCCGCCCCGCCGGCGCTATTGCGTGACGCAACGGGTGGTCGTGATGTGTCGAGTAACCTGCCCGTCGGCGTACACGTCACCGGCGACCTCAGTGTTTTCGAGCACCTGACACGTACGCTCCGGCGGTGGCGGCGGCGCTGCCGGTGGAGGGGGTGGAGGACTGGCGCAACCCGCCAACAACACTGTAAAGAAAGCCAACGGCAACACGCGTTTCCCAAGATTGTTCATAGGACGACCCGCGACAAATGGAAGAGCAACTCCCGCGACCGAACCGACCACGGAAGACCTGACCACTCATTCTTTATAGCCGAGCCCCCCGCAAGCGCCAGTGAATCGGCCGGATCGGGAGGAAGTGGCTGTCGATTTTGCGTTCGGATTCGAGAGGATTGGCAAATTGAAATGTGCTTTGCCTGATAGAGCCTCATCGCGAGCAGGCTCACTCCTACAATTGAACAGAGTACATCTGGCAGAGATTGGTCGGCTTCAGGCCGCCTTCGCGAGCAGGCTCGCTCCCACAGTTGAAAAGAGTACACCTGGCAGAGATTGGTCGGCTTCAGGCCGCCTTCGCGAGCAGGCTCGCTCCCACAGTTGAAAAGAGTACATCTGGCAGAGATTGGTCGGCTGTCAGGCCGCCTTCGCGAGCAGGCTCACTCCTACAATTGAACAGAGTACATCTGGCAGAGATTGGTCGGCTGTCAGGCCGCCTTCGCGAGCAGGCTCGCTCCCACAGAACAGCCAAAGCAAAACAGCACAAATCGCGCATCGCTTGTGCTTCTCACCACTCAACAGGATGAGCGTTAGCTCGGCTGCAGCTCTTGATCTTGCCGTGCTGGCCCCTTCGGCAGGCTGAGTGGAGGGATTGATCCGGGGGTGGGAGCGCAGCGACCGTTTGGCGAAGCCAAACACAGCGAGAGGAGGTGCAGCGAAGCAAACCGTAGGCGCTGCCCCCGGATCGATCCCGGAGCGAAGGAACCCCGAGCTTTAGCGAGTGGGCCGAACGCCGGGGCCCAGCGTTTTGGTTACTTTTGGGCGTCTGCAAAAGTGACCCGCTGTAAGAGCGGAACCGCCAGCCGCAGCACCCAAAGAAACGGATATACACCCACCCCCCAAGAGCATGGTCGGCCCAAAGGCCGCCAAGCCTAAAAGCCCTAAGCCAAATCAGGATCCCGAAAAGAACGCAAAGTGTTGCTCTCCAACTCATACCGCAATTCTTCAATCAAAGCCTCAACCGACTCCGGCGTCCGTAGCGCATCAAGCTTCAACCCACTGATCACCAGATCCACCTGCCCCGACACCGGGTGATAAAGCTTCACCGTCAGCGAATGATCGCCATCCACCAGACACTCACACGCCAGCGGCGAAAAACTGCGTTCAAGCTGCGTGCGCAACTGCGCAAGATTCATCATCAGACTGTTCCTATAACGACTGCGAAGGGCCACGATCCCGAGCCAGAAAAAACTCGTATCGCACCCCGCCAGACTAAGAACAGCCGTCGACCGCCAACACCTCAATATGCACCTGATGAACTAGTGCATTTGCACCTCAGCGCTGGCCCTTGGCGCCCCACTCCCCGGAAAACAATCCACGCTCGCGCGCCCAGACAATCGCCTCGCTGCGACTGTGCACATCGAGCTTGGAATACACCGTGGCGACATGATTACGCACCGTGTTCGGCGCCAGTTTCAGCCGCGCCGCGATCTCCTTGTCCGCCAGCCCTTCGCAGATCAACCCCAGCACATCGCGCTCACGCGCCGTCAGATCGGTGAACGAAACGCTAGGCAGTTGCGGCGAGTTGACCTTTTTCACATTGGCCAGTTTCTCGATCAACGTACGACTGAACCAGGAAGCATCTTTCATCACCTCCTCAATCGCCGCCACCAACTCAAGCTCGGTACGCTTGCGCTCGGTGATGTCCATCAACACCAGCAAATAACACGGTGTGTCCTGAATATTCACGGTGTCAGCGGACAGCGCGCACTCGAGCAGATCCGCATCTTTCTTGCGCACCCGCACATCCACCCGATCCACCCGCCCGTTTTTCGCCAGCGCCGCCAGCAACCGCGTGCGCGCGCCGCTGTCATCGATAAAGTCCAGCTGCGGCACGGTTTTGCCGAGCACGTCGTCGCTGTCATAAGCCAGGGTTTCGAGGAACGCCTGATTGACGTCGATCACCTGCTGTTCGTCGGCACTGCAAATCAGGATCGGCACCGGCGTCAGGCGAAACGCCTTGGCAAAACGCTCCTCACTCTGACGCAGCGCCACCTCGGCCTTGTGCCGCAGCTCCATGTCGACAAAGGAGAACAGCATGCAATCCTCATCGTTGAGCGTCAGCGGCTGGCCGGCCACGATCACCTGCTTGCTGCTGCCATCGGGCAGGCGCAGCTCGGCTTGCATCTGCGGGATGGTCGCAACGTCGCGCAGGCGCTGAATAGCCAGGTCGCGGTGTTCGGCCTGCTCGAAAATGTCGATTTCATAAGAGGTCGTGCCAATCACCTGCTCGCGGGTGTACCCGGTCATTTCCAGAAACCCCGGATTGACCTTGATGTAACGCAGATCACTAAGCCGGCAGATCACCGCCGGTGCCGGGTTGGCATTAAACGTCCTTTCGAAGCGCTGCTCGGCGTTGGCCCAATCGGTGACATCGCTCATGATCAGCACCAGCGACTCGGGCTGCCCTTCGCGGTCCGTGAGAATCATACTGCGTACGCTGTGCACCCAGATGCGTTCCGGGTCGTCGCTCGGCGACACTTCGATCAGTACGTCATTGAAACTCTCACAGCGCGCTACTCGGCTGATCGGGTAGTTTTCGGCGGTGATCGAGTGATTATTGCGATAGCGCAGGTTGAATTTCTTGGCGTATTCGTCGGCATTGTGGCCCAGATCGGTGATCCGCTTGACACCGTGCATGGCCAGCGCGGCTTCGTTGGCCCAGAGAATGCTCTGATCCAGCTCCAACAGGATCACCCCGTCGGACAGCCCGGCGATGATCTGCTGCAACTGGCGGCGGTTGGTTTCGGTGGTCAGGACTTCCTGGCTCATTGGATCTCCACAAGTGATACGCCCATGTGAAGAGTACGACCGCAGCCACCTCTGATCGTGCCGAGCATAAATGTTCGCAACGGCACAAATCCCTTTGTAGGCCTTCGCCTGCTCGCGATAGCGGTGTGTCAGCCAGCAGATCCGTTGAATGACACATCACTATCGCGAGCAGGCGAAGGCCTACAGGGGATTGGATTTCAGTTCGAATTTTGCGTCTTGAGTTCCCGGAGGGTGTCGAGAAACAGCTTGAGCACCGGCGAAGCATCATCCGCCCGATAAGTGGCATACAGCGGCACCTCCGGCAACGCCGGGGTCAGGCGCCGGAACACCAACCCCGCCGGGGCCAGTTGCTCGATGGACGCCGGCAACAGCGCCACGCCAAACCCGGCGCGCACCAGACTCAGCAAGGTCTGCACCTCGATCACTTGTTGACGAATCTGCGGCGTGAACCCGGCCTGAATGCAGCACTGAAACAGAAAATGAGCGAACCGCGACTGTTTCAATTCCAGTGCCACAAACGGCTCCTGCGCCAGATCCGCCGGCGCCAGCACCTCGCGGCCAGCCAGCGGATGATCCGCCGGCATTACCACGTTGATCGGCTCGTAGATCAGCAGTTCATTGCGCAACTGCGGATCGTCATAGCCGACGCGAAACACACAAGCGTCGATGCGTTTCTCCTTCAACGCCTTGACCTGCGCCGCCGGGGTCATTTCATGCAAACGCCAGTTGACCTGCGGATAACGCTCGCGAAACAGGTGCAAGGCCTTGGGCAGCACGCCAACCATCACCGAACTGATCATGCCGATTTCCAGCTCACCAAGTTGTCCGCGCCCGGTCTGCCGCGTCAGGTCCAGCGCCCGCTCAAGCTGTTCGAACACCAGCGGCGCCTGCTCCTTGAGCATCTGCCCCGCCGCCGTGAGTTCGACCCGATGATGGCTGCGCTCGAACAGCGGCGTACCGAGTTCCTCTTCCAGCAAACGAATCTGCTGGCTCAGCGGCGGCTGGCAGATGTGCAGGCGTTCGGCGGCGCGACCGAAATGCAGCTCATCGGCCAACGCCATGAAGTAACGCAACAGGCGCAAGTCCATGGCGGCTTACCCCAGACTCAGCGGCGTCGAACGCTGGCGTACGCCGGTCAGCGCGAACAAGGCATTGGCGATGGCCGGCACTACCGAAGGGCTGCCCAACTCGCCGACGCCACCGGGTTTACTCGGCTCGCCATTCAACACGACGATGTCGGTGGCCGGCATGTCGGACATGCGCATCACCCGATAATCGTGGAAATTGCTCTGCACCACCCGGCCCTGTTTGATGTCGAGCCGATCGAACAACGCATGGCCAAGTCCCCACATCAGACCCCCGTAGATCTGCTCCTCGACACCGCCCGGCGAAACCGCCAGACCGCAATCGACCACACAGGTGAGCTTCTCGACCTGGGCCTTGCCATCAACCGTTGCCAGTCGCGCGACCACCGCAATAAAACTGGTGTAACCCTGATTGGTCGCGATCCCCAGCGCCGTGTCCGGCGGCAACGGTTTGCCCCAACCGGCGCGCTCGGCAGCCTGCTTGAGCACGGCCACATGCCGTGGCCGCTCCTGCATATTGGCCAACCGGAATGCCAATGGATCTTCGCCTGCGGCGTGGGCCAGTTCATCCATGAAGCTTTCCACGGCGAACACGTTGGGGATGAAGCTCACCGAGCGATACCAGCCACTGGGCACGTGGCTTTCATGCTTGACCCAGTTCAGCTCCAGGTGCGGCGGACGGTAAGCGAAGTCCCACGCGGTGATCGCCTCGGTGGTGCTGTAATCCATATGGTCCGGCCGTTCGAAGTAACCCGGTTCCCACTGCTCCGGCGAGGCCGGCGACACCGCGTGCAGTTGCAGCGCGGTGAGTTTGCCCTGGGCGTCGAGCGCGCCTTTGACTCGATGCAAGGTCGCTGGGTGATTGAACAGCGCGTGCATTTCGTCCTCGCGACTGTTGAGCAGTTTCACCGGCACGCCGGTTTTCTGCGCCAGATACGCGACTTCGAACAACCAGTACTTAGCCTCCCGCGCGCCGAAACTGCCGCCGGAGACCAATTCATGAATGGTCACGTTGGCCTTGTCGATGCCGCACACGGTTTGCGCCGCTTCCAGTGCCGAGGACGGCACCTGCACACCGCCCCAGTAAGTGATCGCTTTGTCCTTGACGTGTGCGGTGATGCAGATCGGTTCCAGCGGGTTTTGCACCTTGTAGGGCATGGTGTAATCGGCTTCGATCAGCTTCGCCGCGCCTGACCATTGCCCGGTGACATCACCCTGGGCCATGGCTTTGACGGTTTGTGCTTGCGGGTCGCCGATGGCCTTGGCTTGCGCGCTGGACAGTTGCTCGCTGTAGAACCCGGCCAACGGCGAATCGCTCCACTTGATCGCCAGCAGATTGCGCCCCTGCTGCGCGGCCCAGAACGTATCCGCCAACACAGCGACGCCTTCCTGATTGCCGCCGAGCACATCAGGGCGCCCCGCAATCGCCAGCACTTTGCGCACGCCCGGCACCTGCAATGCGGCCGCTGAGTCGACGCTGAGCACTGTCGATCCAACCACCGGCGCGCGCTGAATCACGGCGACCAGCATGTCTGGCAGTTGCACGTCGATGCTGTACTTGAATTGCCCGCAGACCTTGGCCGCCGCATCACGTTTGTGGCGCAGTTTGCCAATGTATTTGAACTGCGCCGGATCCTTCAGCTTGACGTTTGTCGGGGCTGGCAGATTCGCCGCAACGCCGACCAGTTCGCCGTAACCGAGGCTTCGTTTGTTCGCAATGTGAACGACCCGACCTTCTTCCGTGGTGCAACTGTCAGGGCTGACTTTCCACTGCTTGGCGGCTGCCGTGATCAGTAGCGCCCGCGCCATGGCACCGGCCATGCGCAGGCGCTCGTATTCCAGGGAAACACTGGTGCTGCCGCCAGTGGAAAAGACCTTCCAGACCGGATGAATGTAGGTCTCGAAGAACGGATCTTCCGGGGTGATGACCTGCACGGTCATCGGATTGACGTCCAGTTCTTCCGCCACGCACGCGGCCAGCGCTGTTTGCGTGCCGGTGCCGGAATCGTGCTTGTGCACCACCAGTTTCACCGTGCCGTCGGGAAAGATGCGCACCCAGGCATTCGGCTCGAATTCACTCGCCGGTGCTGGCGCTTTTGGGTCAGTAGCCGCCATGCCACTCGGCAGATAAAGAGCAATCGCCAGGCCCGAAGCAACCGTCGCCGCTTGCTTGAGAAACACTCGGCGCGGCAATTCTGTGCGACTGTCGTCGATAAGGCTCATCACGCCTCCTTCGGCGCATTCGCCGCGCGTTTGATCGCTTTGTTGATGCGCCCGTAAGTGCCGCAGCGGCAGATATTCCCGGACATCGCATTGCGGATCGAGTCATCGGTCACCGCCGCACCGGTGTTGAGCAACGCGGCGGCGGACATGATCTGCCCGGATTGACAGTAACCGCATTGCGGCACATCTTCGGCGATCCAGGCCAATTGCAACGGGTGGTTTTGCGTCGGTGACAAGCCTTCGATGGTGGTGATGCGGTGGCCCGCGACGGCGGCCGCCGGCAATTGGCAGGAACGCACCGCGACGCCGTCCAGGTGCACGGTGCAGGCACCGCACAGGCCCATGCCGCAACCGAACTTGGTGCCGGTGAGTTTCAGTTGATCACGCAGTACCCATAACAAGGGCATGGAGGAGGACGCTTCATCCAGCTCGCGTCGTTCGCCGTTAACCGTGAATGCAATCATTGTCAGGCTCCAAAAGAGCGGCCCGTCTTTGTGCGGGCCTGGTGACCGATTATTGGAACCCCGGGCAAAACGCGGCCAGCGACGATTTCTGCCAACCGCTGTAAGCAGGACTAACAACATGTACAAGCGATACCCGTCGGTGCAGTCCATGAGCGCGTTTATCCACGCGGCGCGCAGCGGCAGTTTCTCCAGTGCTGCGCGCAAGCTCGACCTCACGCACAGTGCGATCAGTCAGCAGATCCGCGCGCTGGAAGATTTCATCGGCCAGCCGCTGTTCGTGCGTGAAGGTGGCGGCAGCAATCTGACCGACGCCGGGCAGTTGTTTGCCAGTGTGCTGTCGGACGGTCTGGCGCAGATTGATCGGGCGATTTCGTCGGTGAAAAACCGCAGCATGGCGCAACGTTTGACCCTGGATGTCGACAGTGAACTGGCACAGAGCTGGCTCAATCCGCGCCTGCCGCAGCTGCTCGATGAGCTGCCGGATTACGAGGTGACGCTGCTGTCGATGCCGCGCAGTGATCGCAGTACGTTTGAGCGAGTGGATCTGGCGTTGCGTTATGGCTATGGCGATTGGGACGACTGCGAGATGACGCAGATTTGTGGCGATCGGGTGTTGGCGGTGGCTTCGCCCGAATTGCTGGAACGCTATGGTTTGCAGGCGCCGTTGAGTCCCGCGCAGATTCTTCAATTGCCTTTGTTGGGGTATACGCGGCGCTCGTGGATTCCATGGCTGGATGCCGCTGGGATGACACCGACCGAACCGTCGACGCGGGTGATTTTTGATAATGCGGCGAATTTGATTGCGGCGGCTGAGGCTGGCGTTGGTGCGGGGTTGGTGCGTGGACTATTGGCTGCCGATGCCTTGCGCAGTGGGCGGTTGGTGGCGTTGAACGAGGCGCAGATTGCCGCGCATTACAACCTTTATGCGGTGTGGCCGCATGGGCAGGCTGAGCGCGTGGCGCCGGTGGTTGAAGTGATCAAGCAGTTGGCTTTGCGTACGCTTGAAATCCAGCCCTCACCCTAGCCCTCCCGAAACGTCGGACCGCCCAGAGGTAGAGGGGACTGATTGGGGGATATTGACGAATTACGCCGACTTGAAAGATCAGCCTTGAATCCATAATCGACTCGATCTTTCAGGTCGATGCATCGCGAAAAACACCTCGGTCGGCCCCCTCTCCCTACGGGCGGTCCGACGTTTCGGGAGGGCTGGGGTGAGGGTAGCTCTTGATCTGCCCATATCGCCCAAGTATCACCACCGCGCCCAATTAATATTGTACGAACCCAACCCCGCCTTCCAATACTCGCCCTCAGCAACCACCCACCCGGGCCGGATGCGAACAGGCGAGGGAATGCGCGTGTCTTGCGCATAGCAACGGCCGATTGCCCGGGACGTGGATGCCGAGAGCCGCAAGGCTCCCTTCCCCGCTATCAGGAGATCGACTGCAATGATCATCGATATCAGCTGCTATCCCACGGATCTCGTGGACCTCGCCTGGAGGCATGACGGTGACCCGTTCACCGGCGAGCGTCTGCTGGAGATGATGGATGGCCCGTACATGGTCAACGGCAAGCCGCGCCGTATCGACAAAGCCTTCATCCAGCCACCGCAGGGCAACACGATTTACACCTGGACCGACGGCGAACTCTCGGGCCGCGAATCCATCGACGCCTACATGGCCTACACCCTGAAAATGGTCCAGACCTACCCGGACCGCTTCATCGGCTGCTTCGTCTACAACCCGCGCTGCGGTGTGGAAAACGGCGTCGAGGCGATCGAGCGCTACGTCAAGGAACACGGCTTCAAGATGGTCCAGATGCAGGCCAACATGCATGCCTACCGGCCTGACCGTGCACTTGACTGGGTGCGCCCATGCTTCGAGAAATGCGCCGAGCTGGGCATTCCGGTCAAGCTGCACACCGGCGATGGGCCTTACAGCATCCCGTCGGAATGGGTGCCAATGATCAAGGAATTTCCCAACGTCGATTTCATCATGGCCCACTTCGGCGTGCAGACCGGCGGCGTCTATGTGTTCGAACCGATGCAATGGGCGATGGAGTTGCCCAACGTCTACTGCGAATCCGGCTGGTGCCTGCAATCGCGGATCGTCGAATTCGCCAAGGTCTTGCCGACGCACAAGATCCTCTTCGGCACCGACACCCCGCCGAACGAACCGGGCATGTGGCTGCGCCTGCTCGAAGTGCTTTGCCACGAGCCGCCGCAAGGCCTGAACCTCGACGAGGACACCCTCGAAGAGTATCTGGGCAACAACACCGCGCGGATGATCGGCCTTGAGCCAACCCCGCCACCGCGTTCCGTTTCCGAAGCAGAGGCGCAACTCAAGCGTCCCGTCACCACTCAACTGGCCAGGAGCTGAACCGATGATCATCGACACCCATCTGCACCCCACCAATCTGGTCGACGAGGCCTGGCGCCACACCGGCGAACCGTTCACCGGTGAGCGCATGCTCAAGTTGATGGACGGCCCGTACATGATCAACGGCAAACCGCGCCGCATCGACATGGGTTTCATCCAGCCGCCACCGGGCAACACCGGTTATCGCGACGGCAACCGCCGGGGCCGCGAGGGCGTGCGGGACTACATGTCCTACGTCGCTGAACTCTGCGTGAAGTACCCAGATCGCTTCATCGGCAACTTCAATTTCAACCCGCGCTGGGGACCGGAAAACGGTGCGGCGGAGCTGGAATTCCACATCAAGGAATACGGCTTCAAGATGCTCAAGCTGCACGCCAACATGCACGGCTATCGCCCGGATCGCGCACTCGACTGGTTGCGCCCGGCGATGAAGGTTTGCGCCAAGTACAACATCGTTGTGCTGATCCACACTGGCGACGGCCCGTACACGATTCCGACGATGTTCTACCCGATCATCCGCGAGTTCCCGATGGTCAATTTCATCATCGGCCACTTCGGCATCCAGACCGGCGGCAACTACTCGTTCGAGGCGTTCTGGATGGCCATGGACACGCCGAACGTGTACTGCGAATCGGGCTGGTGCTTCCAGTCGCGGATCGTCGAATTCGCCAAGGAACTGCCGCGCAACAAGATCGTGTTCGGTACGGATTCGCCGCCGAACGAACCGGGTATGTGGCTGCGCGAACTTGAGGTGTTGTGCTCACCGGCGCCGCAGGGTTTGGGCATCGATGAGGATCATCTCGAGGACTACTTGGGCAACAACATCGCCCGGTTGTGCGGGATCGAACCGACGCCACCGCCCAAGGATCTGGTCGAGGCCGACATACGCCTGACCACCACGTACTTGTAGCCACACACATATCCCACTGTAGGAGTGAGCCTGCTCGCGATAGCGGAGTGTCATTTAGCGGTGATAGTGACTGATACACCGCTATCGCGAGCAGGCTCACCCCTACAGGGGATCAGTGTTCAACCCAGGCACACAGCGACTTTACAGGCACGAAAATGACCCGGCGTTCGTTCGACCGGCAGGCCAACGGCTGGCCGCGCGATCGCCCTCTCACCCCTGCGTGCCTGCTTTTTACGAGGTGACACCATGACCCGTTCGACGCTCGGCGATTCTCAGGACTTTCACGTGTTCATCGACGCCTATCGCCGTGAGTACCCGGACGATGTGCTGACTGTCACCCCAGCGATTTCCGCCGATCAGGACGTCACCGCCCTGGTCGATGCCCTCGCCGCCCAAGGCCGCGATCCACTGCTGATCTGCGAACACGTCGGCAACCTCGGTGTGCCGGTGGCGACCAATCTGTTTGCATCCCGTACCCGCATTGCCCGGCTGTTCGGCGTCACTGCGGCGCAACTGCACGAAACCTTCCAGACCCGCGCCAACCAGCCCATCGCACCACGCTATGTGGAGAGCGGTCCGATCCTCGATGAGGTCTTCGAAGGCGAAGCGCTGGACCTGGCGCTGCTGCCGATGCTCAAGCATTTCGCCAGCGATCGCGGCCCATACATCACTAACGCAATCATCATCGCCGAAGACCCGCTGACCGGCATCGCCAACATGAGCTATCACCGCTCGATGCGCCACGCCCGCCAAGCGCTAGCGACCAGTCTGCATTCACGCGGGCACCTGTGGCGAATGTTGCAGACCGCTCGCGAGCGTGGCGAAGAGTTGCGCGTGGCAATGGTCGTCGGTGCGCATCCGTTGTTCATGCTCGCCGCTGCTGCGCGCTTGCCTTATGGCGCCGATGAGCGTGCCGTCGCTGGCGGGCTGTTCGGCGCGCCGCTGGAACTGGTGAAAACCCCACGCTACGGCATCGGTGTGCCGGCGTATGCCGAGTTTGTTCTGGAAGGCGCGATTGACCCGGCGGCGTATGCCGAGGAAGGTCCGTTCGGTGAATTCAGCGGTTACTCCTCGGATCGTTCGACCAACAACGTGCTGCGCGTGGATACGCTGTTAAAGCGCAAAGACGCTTGGCTGGTCGACGTCATGGGCGGCCGCTACGCCGAACACCTGACCCTTGCCCGCCTGCCGCGCGAAGCGGAAATGAGCGAGAAACTCAAGGCGCGTTTCCCCGCCGTCACCGCTGTGCACTACCCCAATTCCGGCACGCATTTTCACTGCTACGTCGCGCTGGACCAAAGCCGTGACGGCGAGGCGCGGCAGATCATGCTGGCGCTGCTCGGCTGGGATCCGTACCTGAAAACAGTGATCGCAGTGGACAGCGATATCGACATCAGCGATGACAGCCAGGTGCTGTGGGCACTGGCCACGCACTTCCAGCCGCACCTGGATATTTTCACTATTGATGGTTTGCCGGGCAGTCCGCTCGATCCTTCATCGTCGGTCAATGGCACCACGTCGCGGATGGGCCTGGATGCCACACGCGGTTCGGGTTTTGACGGGATCAAGGCGCAGCTCGATCAGGAAGTTCTGGAGCGCGCGCGGGTTTTGCTCAAAGGTCTGCAATCGTGAACCGGCAACGGCTGGTGGTCGGCATCAGCGGTGCGTCCGGGTTTATCTATGGCGTGCGACTCCTGCAATTGCTCGCCGAGTTGAACATCGAAAGCCACCTGATCGTCAGCCGCGCCGCGCTGCTGACCATGGCCCACGAAACCGACTACAAACTCGCCGACGTCACTGCGCTGGCCAGTCATTACCACCGCGCCGATGACGTCGCCGCCGGGATCGCCAGCGGATCGTTTCGCTGCCTCGGGATGGTGGTTGCGCCGTGCTCGATGAGGACGTTGGCGGAGATTGCCACCGGCACGTCCTCGGGGCTGATCGGTCGTGCCGCTGACGTCACGCTGAAGGAGCGCCGCACGCTGGTGTTGATGGCCCGGGAAACGCCGCTGACCCTCGCCCATTTGCGCAACATGACCGCCGTCACCGAGATGGGCGGGATCATCGCCCCGCCGGTGCCCGCCTTCTACGCCCGCCCGGAGAACCTGGCGCAAATGGTCGACCACAGCCTCGGCCGCGTGCTCGACCTGTTTGGTCTCGATGCGGGCGTTGCCACCCGCTGGCAAGAACACCAAAAACCCTGTGGGAGCGAGCTTGCTCGCGAATGCGATGGATCAGTCGCCATCACTGCTAAATGACACACCGCCTTCGCGAGCAGGCTCGCTCCCACAATGAAGCAGCATCACCCGAATTCAGTGTGCACCGGTCAATCAAAGGAGCCTCACCATGAACACCCCATTCAACGCCCCAACCCGCAACACGAAAATCCCCGTGACCATCCTCACCGGCTTCCTCGGCGCGGGTAAAACCACCCTGCTCAATTACATCCTCAAGGAAAACCACGGCCGCAAGATCGCCGTGATCGAAAACGAGTTCGGCGAAGTCGGTATCGACGGCGACCTCGTCCTCAGCTCCGAGACCGAAGAAATCTACGAGATGGTCAACGGCTGCGTGTGCTGCACTGCCGAGGTTCGTGAGGACCTGGTGCGCATCGTCCGCGAACTGGTGGCGCGGCCGGTGCGCCTCGATCACATCCTCATCGAAACCAGTGGCCTGGCCGATCCGTATCCGGTGGCACAGAGCTTCTTCATCAATGACCCGATCGCCGAAGAAGTCGAACTCGACGCGATCGTAACCATGGTCGACGCCAAACACATCGCTCAGCATCTGGAGGATCTGCAACTCGATGGCGTCGACAATCAGGCGGTGGATCAGATTGTCTGCGCCGACCGGATCGTCATCAACAAGGTCGATCTGGTCAGCAGCGACGAGGTGGACGTTCTGCGCGGCAAGATCCGTGGCTTGAACGCCACAGCGGATCTGGTGACCTCGACCCATGCGCAAATCGACCTGACGAAAATCCTCGGCATCGGCGCATTCGAATGCACGCAGAAGCTCATGGAAATCGGTGCTGAACCTGAGCACCACGACCACCACGATCATCATCACGAAGCGCCCGATCACGAACACGATCCAAGCGTGTCATCGGTGGGCATCGCCGTGGACGGCGAGGTCAATCTGATGGCGTTCCACCGCTGGATCAGCGGACTGCGCTCTTCCCAGGCCGACAACCTGTACCGCATGAAAGGCGTGCTCGCCGTCGCCAACGAAGACCAGCGCTACGTGCTGCAAGGCGTGCACAGCCTGGTGGAATTCCGCGCCTCGACCGCGTGGGGCACGGAGCCCCGCTCGAGCAAGATCGTATTCATCGGCCGCGACCTCGACCGCGCGGCGCTGAACCAGGGCTTCGCCGCCTGCCTAGCAGGCTGAAACAAGGCATCGGAGCCGGTGGATGGCGGCTTCGGGCACATGTGTACGAATGACTGATGCCAGTTTTTTACACAACACAAAACTTGTGGGAGCTGGCTTGCCAGCGATAGCGGACTGTCAGTTTATAAAAATGATGACTGCTAAATCGCCATCGCTGGCAAGCCAGCTCCCACAGGGTTCCACTGTGTTCTTGAGCTGATCGGCATCAGACGAATACCCCTCTCTACCGCATAAAAACAGCCAGAGGTGTTTCCCCATGTCGTCAGCCCCATCTCCAACGCAATCCGCCACCGTGCATCCCGTGGACCGCATTTTACCGGTGCGACAGATGCTCACCCTCGGCCTGCAACACATGGCCGTGTCGTACATCGGCGCCATTGCCGTGCCGTTGATTGTCGCCAGTGCCTTGAAAATGTCCCATGCCGACACGGTGGTGCTGATCAGCACCACGCTGTTCTGTTCAGGCATCGCCACCCTGTTGCAAACCGTCGGTTTCTGGAAATTCGGCGTGCGCCTGCCAATTCTGCAAGGCGTGGCGTTCAGTAGCGTCGGCCCCGTGATCGCCATCGGCAGCAACCCGGAGGTGGGCTTTGCCGGGGTCTGCGGGGCGGTGATCGGCGCGGGGATTTTCACCATGCTGATAGCGCCGTTCGTGGGTCGATTGCGGCGATTTTTTCCGCCGGTGGTGACCGGTTGCATCGTCACCGTGATCGGCTTGCAGCTGTTCCCGATTGCCTATGAATGGGTCGGAGGTGGGCGCAACGCGAGC
The DNA here is from genome assembly GCF_900187475.1 of Pseudomonas sp. Irchel s3h9. Lineage (NCBI taxonomy): Bacteria > Pseudomonadati > Pseudomonadota > Gammaproteobacteria > Pseudomonadales > Pseudomonadaceae > Pseudomonas > Pseudomonas sp. Irchel s3h9. Next base: position 71,993 of record NZ_FYDH01000002.1, read on the forward strand.
AACTTCGGCGCCCCGGCGTTTCTCGGTGTGGCGGTGGTGGTGTTGCTGACGATTCTGCTGGTCAACCGCTACGGCAGCCCGCTACTGCGCAACATGGCGGTGTTGATCGGCATGCTGATCGGTGCAGGCCTCGCGTATGGCCTCGGCATGGGCAGCTTTCACAGCGTCGAAGAGGCGCCGTGGCTAACCGTTCCCTATCCGTTCTATTTCGGTCTGCCGACTTTCAGCCTGATCCCCATCGCGACCATGGTGGTGGTGATGATCGTGCAGATGGTCGAGTCGATGGGGCTGTTCGTGGCCATCGGCGACATCGTCGAAAAACCGGTGGAAGACAAACAGGTCATCAATGGCCTGCGCGCCAACGGCCTGGCCAGCACCATCGCCGGGATGTTCGCCGCGTTTCCGTTTATCGCCTTCATGGAAAACGTCGGCCTGGTGATCCTCACCGGCGTGCGCAGCCGTTGGGTGGTCGCGGTCAGCGGTTTGCTGATGTGCTCGATTGCCTTGGTGCCAAAGGCCGGCGCGATCATCGCCTCGATGCCGACCGCTGCCCTCGGTGGCGCTGGCATCGCCATGTTCGGCGTGGTCGCAGCGGCAGGCATTCAGACCCTCGCCAAAGTCGACTACGAGCGCAATCGCTACAACGTGCTGATCGTCGGTTTCACCATCGCCGCCGCGCTGGTACCGGTGCTCGCGCCAACCCTGTTCAAACAACTTCCCGAGTGGTCGCAGCCGTTCCTGCACAGCAGCGTGGTCATCGCCTGCCTGGTGTCGGTGCTGCTCAACGCCGCGCTGAATGGCGTCAGCGTGCCGGAAACCACCGCCAACAAATCCGCCTCGCACATCCTTTAGTTTGGAGCTGCCCATGACTCAACTTCAGAACATCCTGATCAAGAACCCGGTTGCGGTGATGACCGGCCTGCGCGGCCCCCGCGCGCGGGCCGGCGCCGTGGACATCCGCGTGGTCAACGGGCGCATCGCCGCGATGGCCGCCGACCTGCAAGCACAACCCGGTGAACGGGTGATCGACGCGCGAAACTGCGTGGTCTATCCGGGCTGGATCAACACTCACCACCATCTGTTCCAGAACCTGCTCAAAGCCGTACCCGCAGGCTTGAATCAGGATCTGCAAGGCTGGCTGGCCAGCGTGCCCTACCCGCGTCTGAACCGGTTTACCCCGCAACTGGCGCGAATCGCTGCACGGCTGGGCATGGTCGAATTGTTGCTGTCTGGCGTGACGACGTGCGCTGATCACCATTATCTCTACCACGCCCACGGCAGCACCGAGACCGGTGATCTGCTGTTCGATCTGGCGGATGAGTTTGGCCTGCGCTTTGTCCTGTGCCGTGGCGGCGCGCTGGAATCGGCCAGCGCCCATCCGGGCTTCTCGAAAACCGCGCTGCAACCGGAAAGCCTTGAGCAAATGGTCGGCGATATAGAACGGTTGAAATCGCTGTACCACCAGGACACCCCGGACGCGATGCGCCGCGTGGTGGTCGCCCCGACTACACCGACGTTCTCGCTGCCACCGACGCTGCTGCGCGAACTGGCGCACACCGCGCGCGGCCTCGGCTTGCGCCTGCACACGCACTTGTCGGAGACACAGAACTACGTGAATTTCTGCCGCGACAAGTACAACTGCCTGCCGGTGGAATTCGTCGCTGAACACGAGTGGCTCGGCCCGGACGTCTGGTTCGCCCACGCCGTACACCTGCAACCCGGCGAAATCCGCATGCTCGCGCAGACCGGCACTGGCGTCTCCCACTGCCCGGTGAGCAACGCTCGGCTGGGCAGCGGCGTGGCGCCTGTGCCCCAGATGTATGAGGCCGGCGTGCCGGTTTCCCTGGGGGTGGATGGCGTAGCCTCGAACGAGTCCGGAAGCATGGTCGGCGAAGCCAACACCGCATGGCTGATCCACCGCGCTGAACAAGGCGCCTCGGCGACCACGGCGGAAGATGTCATCCACTGGGGCACGGCAGGCGGCGCGCAAGTCCTCGGACTCGACGCAGTTGGCACACTTGAAGTCGGTCAGGCGGCAGATCTGGTGATCTACAGCCTCGACCACCCGCGGTTCTATGGCTTCCACGACAGCGCCGTCGCGCCCGTGGTGGCGGGTGAGCCGATTAGCGTCAAATACAGTCTGGTCGGCGGCCGCGTGGTCGTGGAGAACGGCGTGATTCCGGGCCTGGACATTGAACGCATGCGCGCCGAAGCGTGGGAAGGTGTGCAGCAACTGATGGACGTCGACGACTAACCTCGCCCCCCCTGTAGGAGCTGCCGCAGGCTGCGATCTTTTGATCTTGTCTTTTAAAAAACAAAGTCAAAAGATCGCAGCCTGCGGCAGCTCCTACATCCGGCGTGTGGATTCGCGCGTCTTGGCTTTCTCGACTAACGTTATTACCTCATCGGATAGAGTCCCTGCCCGCAACACCCGGCTCTTTTTCAAGGAGAGACTGATGACGTCGCGTCGCAACATCGAACAGACCTACCGTACTTGGTCCAGCCCGATTCTGCTGGAGCTGAAAAAGCGTGAGCACCAAATGGCGCCGGTCGAGCGCCAGGCACTTGAGAATGTTCTGGTGGAAAGAAGGTTGCTGGACATCGGCGGCCCGGAGGGTATTGAACGTCGTCGCAACAGCGGTGGCTGATACTGCGCTTTCGCGAGCAGGCTCGCTCCTACAGGGTTTTGGGTAACTCACAAAGCTTGTGTTCACCCGCAATCACTGTGGGAGCGAGCCTGCTCGCGAAGAGGCCGTGTAGACGCCTCCATCATTTGGGCCGACGCACCGCCCTCACCCGGCCACTGTCGCCACCACCGCAATAGAATCGATCGGCCCCGTCGGCTTCCAGCCCCGAAACACCCGAGCCCTCGGGCATCTTCAACGCCGCGATGACTTCACCGTTCTGCGCATCGATATGCCGCAGTTCACTCTCATCCCCTTCCCAAGTGCCATGCCACAACCCGCCATCCACCCAGGTCACCCCGGTGACAAAACGGTTCGACTCCAGCGTGCGCAGGATCTTGCCGGTCTGCGGATTGATCTGATGAATCTTGCGCTCGCGATACTGCCCCACCCATAACGAGCCGTCCGCCCAGGCCATGCCTGAATCACCGCCATTGCCCGGTGCCGGGATGGTATGGAGCACGCGGCCGGTGGCTGGATCGATCTTGTGGATGTGGCGATCGGCGATCTGATACAGATGTTGGCCATCGAACGCGGTGCCACCATCAGCGCCAACCTTGATCGTGCGCACGGTTTCGCCGCTGACCGGGTCGAGTGCATTGAGCTGGCCGTCGCTGGCGAACCAGACCTGCTGGCCATCGAAGGTCACGCCGTGAACGCCTTTGATGTCGTCAAAAGGACCGTACTCGCGAAGGATTTCTGCGTTTGCCTGTTTCATGTCGGCTTCCTCATGGATGTGTGGGTCCAGCCTAACCATTGCCCAACGACACCGGGAGTAACAAGATCGTCGCGAAACCCGTTAGCGGTGGCGTCATCCAGCGCCGCGCCCGGCCCACGCCAAAAGCCTGCACCTTGTCCTCCACTGCCAGGGCCTCCAGTGCCCGCTGCACCTGTCGCTGGCTGCGCCCCAACGCCAGCGCCAAGGCTGAACTCGACCAGGCCTCACCGTCAGCCAGCAAGGCCAACAACTGTGCCTGTCTGTCTTCAATCGGCAGCGTGAGCAACGCCACATCGGCCGCTACCAGTGCAAAGCCGCGCGAAGTGGCGGTGATATTCGCCAACGGTTGCAACGCTGATCGCAGCCGACCGATTTCGACACGCAACCGCGCGCGGTGGCTTTCATCACTGAGCTGCAGGCGGAATGCCGTCGCAATCAGTTGCTCCCGAGACACATCGCCCGGCCAGGCTTGCGCAAGCAATCGGGCAAGGTTGAACAGCACCGGCCGGGTTGCCAGTGCCACGGTCATCCCGGCTCCGCGCACGCTGTAGCGCGTGGCATCGATCACCAGGCTTGACGACGCGAACAACGCTTCAACCTGCGCCAGATTCACCGCTTGCGCGTGCCCCGCGCTGGTCAACCGCGCGGCCGGCGCATTGAGGACTCGTATGGCATGATCGACCTCTGCCATCAGGCTCGCGATGCCCGCTTGTTGTGCCGCTAGCTGCGCCCGGGCAAGTGCGGCGCTGGCCTTGTGCGCCTGTACCCGGCGCAGGGCAATCCCGGCGGCCGTCAGTTCATGGGCGGCATGCAGCGCCGGCGGCAATGGTGCGCGGTCCACTTCGGCAAGCAGCGCTTCGGCCGCATCCAGTTCACCAATCAGCAGCAGGCGGCGAATCTGCAAGTATCGCGCGTGCGCTGCGTTCAACCGGTCACCGTGGCTGAGCAGTAATTGCCGGGCGGTCTCCAGCGCCTTCACCGGCCAGCCCAGGTTCCGCGTCGCCAGCGCCACTTCCGCCTCGGCCACCACGCAACGCGCCCGCGACAGCGGTTCGTTGCTGCCAAAGGCTTTCACCGCGCGCTGCAACAACGCTTTGGCGCGGGGCAGATCACCGAGCTGGGCCATGGCAATGCCACGTAACGCCAGCGCAGGCGGGTCTTCACGCAAAGCAACGTAGTTCAACGCACCCAGCGGATCACCAGCGCTCAGCGCCCGACCAGCGGCAGTAATCAACGAGTCCATGGTGAATTCATCCCGGCAGACACCTCGGTACAGTGCTTTGAGATCGAGTTTAATGCAGGGGTTCAAGCGTGTTTAAAATCCCTTGATAGCACTTTGGTATTGCTGCACCATCAGCCAAGCTTTTCCACGGAAGGAGTCAGGCATGCTGGACGCAAACGCTACCCACATTACCTTTTCCCTTGAAGGCAGTTCCAGCGACCTGCAGGTGCTGAGCTTTGTTGGTCGTGAAGCCATCAACCAGCCCTTCCGTTTCGACCTCGAAATGATCAGCGCGCGCCCCGACCTCAAACTCGAAGAGCTGCTGCACAAGCCCGGCGTCCTGACCTTCGGCCCCACCGGTGCAGGCAAGATCCACGGCCTGGTCTATCGCATCGAGCAAGGCGATTCCGGCAAGACCCTGACCCGTTACAGCCTCAGCCTGGTACCACAACTGGCCTACCTGCGGCACAACCATGATCAGCAGATCTTCCAGCAACTGACCGTACCGAAGATCATCGCTCAGGTGCTGGAAGATCGCGGCATCCTCGCCGACGCCTACAGTTTCCAGCTCAACGCCGAATACCCGGAGCGTGAGTACTGCGTGCAGTACGACGAATCCGACCTGCATTTCATCCAGCGCCTGTGCGAGGAAGAAGGCATTCACTTCCACTTCCAGCACAGCAGCAGCGGCCACAAACTGGTGTTCGGCGACGACCAGACCGTGTTCCGCAAACTCAAAGCCGTGAGCTACCAGCAAGACTCCGGCATGGCCGCCGACAAACCGGTGATCAAACGCTTCAACCTGCGCCTGGAAACCCGCACCACTCGCGTCAGCCGCCGCGACTACGACTTCGAAAAACCGCAGATCCTCCCCGAAGGCACCGCGAAAAGCACCTTTGCCCCGGACCTCGAAGACTACGACTACCCCGGCCGCTTCACCACCCGCGAGCGCGGCAAGTTCCTTTCCACCCGCGCGCTGGAACGCCATCGCAGCGACTACAAACTCGCCGAAGGCAAAGGTGACGAACCAACCCTCACCAGCGGCCATTTCCTCACGCTCGCCGAACACCCGCGCGCAGAATGGAATGACCTGTGGCTGCTGCTGGAAGTTTTCCACGAAGGCAAACAACCGCAAGTGCTCGGCGAAAACGTCACCAGCGACGTCACCGACAACAAAAGCGATTTCCACCAGGGCTACCGCAACAGCTTCCTCGCCACCCCGTGGGACGCGCACTACCGCCCTGCCCTTGAACACCCGAAACCGAAAGTCCTCGGCAGCCAGACCGCCGTCGTCACCGGCCCCGCAGGCGAAGAAATCCACTGCGACCAATACGGCCGCATCAAAGTGCAATTCCACTGGGATCGCGACGGTCAGTCCAACGACAAAACCACCTGCTGGATGCGCGTCGCCAGCGGCTGGGCCGGCGCCGCGTACGGCGGCATCGCCATCCCGCGCATCGGCATGGAAGTCCTCGTCACCTTCCTTGAAGGCGATCCCGATCAGCCACTGGTCACCGGCTGCCTGTACCACAAGGAAAACGTCGTCCCCTACGACCTGCCGGCGAACAAAACCCGCAGCACCTTCAAAACCCTGAGTTCACCGGGCGGCAAGGGCTACAACGAATTCCGTATCGAAGACAAAAAAGGCGTCGAGCAGATCTACATCCACGCCCAACGCGACTGGGACGAGAACATCGAACACGATCAGAAGATTCGCGTCGGCAATGAACGGCACGACACCGTTGAAGCCAACGCCCTCAGCGAGTTCAAAGTTGAAGAACACCGTATCACCATTCTCGATCGCAAGACCGAAGCGCGGGCCGATGACCATTTGACCGTCGGTGCCACCCGGCACTTGAAGGTCGGCACTGCACTGTTTGTTGAAGCCGGGTCCGAAATCCACTATTACGCCGGTGACAAAGTGGTAGTCGAGGGAGGCATGGAACTTACCGCCAAGGCTGGCGGCAGTTTTGTCAAAGTCGATGTCGGTGGCGTGACCATCAGCGGTGCGCAAGTGAAAACCAACTCCGGCGGATCTCCGGGATCAGGAACCGGCATCGCAATCAAACTGCCGATCGCATTGACACCAGCAGATGCCGACACGGCCGGCAAAACCCTCAGTGCAGCCCCCATCAATGCACCACCAACAGCGGCACCGCTTGCAGCACCAACATCGGCGACCACTGCAGACTTCCGGCTCGTACAGCAAAACATGCAGGCGCAAACATTGGTGACCGCCTCAGAAACCGGCAAGGCCTTCTGCCAGATCTGCAACCAATGAGCCAGTTTCGTCCCAGCCTCAACGAATGGTTGACCGCCGAACTCTGGCCTCTGGGTTCGCGCCCGGGCGCCGCCAAGGTCTACGCCTTGCTCGACGGCGCCCGCGACCCACGCATCGAACCGCTGGTCCGGACCAGCGGCGCTGAATTCTCCTGCCTGTACGCAGGCGAACTCGCCCCTAGCCTGTCGGCGGCCGCACCTTATCTGCTGCACCTGGATCCGCAGCAGGCCTACACCTGGCGATTATTGGAAGACAGTTGGGGACAGAGTTGGGGCATTTTCGTCATCGCCCCTGCGCAGGTTTCCCTGGACGAATTACGCGGCCACTTTCGCACGTTGCTGCGTGTAAGTGACCCGGATGGCAACCTGCTGGTGTTCCGCTTCTACGACCCCAGAGTCCTGCGCGTTTACCTGCCGACCTGCACGCCCCCGGAGCGCGCTGCAATATTCGGCCCGGCGAGCAAGCTGATCGCCGAAACCAGCACTGGCCAGTCATTGATTGTTTACCCGGCAGATCCTGCGGGCGGCCCGGCGGCGCGGGTCAGTGGCTGGCCCTCGGCACAAGCGCTGGGCTGAGTCTGCGGTTCTTCAGACTGGAGAAATCGTTGCCAGCAAGCCGATCAAAATAGTGAGAGCCAGAAAACCACCCAGGAAAATCGCCATCTTGTTCATGTTGCTCTCCTCAATGCTCAGCTTGCGGTGCACCGGATGCTTCGGGATGAAGGCTTGTCGCGAGTGACCGAACTGTGGGGCTATTTTGAGCGGATGACTGAACCGGTAACAGAGGCAGATCCAGCGAAAAAATACGGATCAGATGCGCATCTGATCCGCTTGAGCCATTGGCCGACATTCAGATCGCCGCACAAGGGTTCACTTTCCGAGCGATTGAACTAGAGTCATTGCCGTCGCGAGTACAACAACAAAAATCCCGGAGTGAACATGACTGACCTGAACCTGCAACCCAGCGTCGCCGAATCCCTGAAGCAGTGGCACGAAATGATCCGCACCGGCAACCTCAGCGCCCTGCCCGGTCTGCTTGATCCGCAAGCCGTGTTCCGCTCGCCGATGGCCCACACGCCTTATCCGGGCGCACCGGTGGTGTCGATGATTCTCAACACCGTATTCGAGGTGTTTGAGGATTTCCGCTATCACCGTGAACTGGCGACTGCCGATGGCCTGAATGTGATTCTGGAGTTCAGCGCCAAGGTGGGTTCGAAGGAGCTGAAAGGTATCGACATGATTCGCTTTGATGAAAGAGGGAAGATTGTCGAGTTTGAAGTGATGGTGCGGCCACTTAGTGGATTGCAGGCCTTGGGCGAAGAGATGGGGCGGCGACTCGGCGCTTATCTGGCGTCCGCCAAAGCCATGTAGGAGCTGCCGCAGGCTGCGATCTGTTGATCTTGATCTTTCAAAAGCAAGATCAAAAGATCGCAGCCTCGTTTCACTCGACAGCTCCTACAAAACGCTTTGCCACAAAAAAGCCCACTGACCGTCGCCGGTTCAGTGGGCTTTGTGCGTCTGGCGTCTAGTTACAGCGCCATGTCACGTGCAGCGTTTTCCTTCGGAGCTTCAGCTTTTTCAGCTGCAGGTGCGGCCGGGGCAGCAGCCTGACCGATCACTGGAGGTGTCGGCAGTTCGAGGATCTTGGCGGTGTAAGCCCACTCTGCAGCCACTTTGGCTGGATCGTTGTTCAGCTGAGTGCCGTAGCTTGGAACGATCTGGTGCAGCTTGGTTTGCCACTCTGGGGTCGCGACTTTGTCTTTGAAGACTTTCTGCAGCACGCTCAGCATGATCGGTGCAGCGGTCGACGCGCCTGGCGATGCGCCCAACAGGCCGGCGATGGAGCCGTCTTGTGCAGCAACGATTTCGGTGCCCAGTTTCAGCACGCCACCAGCGGCTTCATCACGCTTGATGATTTGCACGCGTTGGCCGGCTTGCCACAGGCGCCAGTCTTCGGCTTTGGCGTTCGGGAAGTATTCCTTCAGCGCGTTCAGACGGTCTTCATCCGACAGCATCAGTTGGCCAGCCAGGTACTCGACCAGCGGGTATTCCTTGATGCCGACCTTGGTCATAGGCCAGATGTTGTGGGTGGTGGTGCTGGTCAGCAGGTCCAGGTACGAGCCTTCCTTCAGGAACTTGGTGCTGAAGGTCGCGAACGGGCCAAACAGGATGACGCGCTTGCCGTCCAGGACACGGGTGTCCAGGTGCGGAACGGACATCGGTGGTGCGCCAACCGATGCTTTACCGTAGGCCTTGGCCAGGTGCTGTTCAGCGATGGCCGGGTTATCGGTCACCAGGAACGAACCACCAACCGGGAAGCCAGCGTATTCCTTGGCTTCAGGAATACCCGACTTCTGCAGCAGGTGCAGTGCACCGCCGCCCGCGCCGATGAAGACGAACTTGGCGTCGGTTTCGGTTTTGGTGCCGTCTTTCAGGTTTTTGTAGCTGACGCGCCAAGTGCCGTCGGCATTCTTGGTGATGTCCTGGACTTCGCTCGACAGTTTCAGATCGAAGTTAGGCTTGGTCTGCAGGTACGTCGCGAACTGGCGGGTGATTTCGCCGAAGTTCATGTCGGTACCCAGCGGGCTCCAGGTGGCCGCGATTTTCTGGTTCGGGTCACGCCCTTCCATCATCAGCGGGACCCACTTCTTGATCACAGCCGGATCTTCGGAGTACTGCATGCCGGCGAACAGCGGGCTCGCTTGCAGGGCTTCGTAGCGCTTTTTCAGGAACTTGATGTTGTCATCGCCCCACACGAAGCTCATGTGCGGCGTGGTGTTGATGAACGAGCGAGGGTTCTTCAGAACGCCTTGCTGAACCTGCCAGGCCCAGAACTGACGGGAGACCTGGAACGCTTCGTTGATCTCGACGGCTTTCGGGATCGTTACGTTGCCTTTGTCGTCTTCCGGGGTGTAGTTCAGCTCAGCGAGCGCCGAGTGACCGGTACCGGCGTTGTTCCAGCCGTTGGAGCTTTCCAGGGCGACGCCGTCGAGGCGCTCGACCATTTCCATCGACCAGCTTGGCTCCAGCTCATTGATCCACACACCGAGGGTGGTGCTCATGATGCCGCCGCCGATCAGCAGGACGTCGACTTTCTTTGCTTCGTCAGCATTGGCGGATGTCATCCCCATCGCCAAAGCCAGACCCAGCAGGGCTGTGTTCACTTTCTTAAACATCTGTTGCACCTATGATAAAACGCCTTCCGCCCGCCGCTGTTATCTGTATGCGATCCGCTTTGATGACGCTCAGGCTAGCGTCGCAGATTCCGGCACACTTCAATTTTGACGGGTGGGCACACAAGGCCGACATGCTGCATCGACCTCAGTTAATGTCCCTTCTGAACTGACTTCTTATCATTATTGGCTCAGCTACTTGAGCGACAGGGATTCCGTCGGCCCGCCCGAAGGCAGGCAAACCGAATAAGGTCAAACCAAGTTGGCGCGAAGAATATCACGTCAGGGCAAACCCGCGCGTCTGTTCCCGACTTGAGAGTCTTTTTCCATTCAGGGACTTATCGGCCGCCAGTCGCTGAACATGACCCTCTGATGAGTGCGTCGACGCAAACCATCCTGCATTCAAGTGTAGTTGCCCAGAGATTGAGCACTTTTGGGCAGTGCCTTGCTCAAGCATTATCTGCTACGTTGTACGACGACTGACAAATTAGTCGTCAACCCCATAACAACAAGGAAACAACCTCAATGACCAAGACCCGACTCCTGATCGGCTTTCTCTGTGCCTTCAACGGTTACGCGATGGCCGCCTCTGCCCCGGCGGAAAAAGACGTTGCCCAAGCGGTGGACCATCTGACCCAGGCGATGCTGCACAAGGACATCGCCGAACTGAACGCGCTCACCGCGCCCAACCTGACTTATGGCCATTCCAGCGGCAAGATCCAGGACAAGAAGGAGTTCATCGCCGACATCGAAACCGGCAAGAGCGCGTTCAAGACCCTGGAAATGCAGAACCAGACCATCACCCTGTCCGGCGACACCGCGCTGGTCCGCCACCACTTTTCCGCGCAGGCGTTGAAGGGAACCGAGGTGGTGCCGACCGAGATCGAAAACTTTCAGATCTGGCAGAAGCAGGACGGCAAGTGGTTGTTGGTGGGGCGGCAGGCGTTCAAGTTCTGATTGATAAAAAGGACTCCGCCTGAAATGAGTAGAGGCAGAGTCCTTTCCCACAAAAAACTGGCGCTATACCTGAGTCGTCGCATTTCCCACTCCTGTTTCCATCCCGCCCTGATATGCTGCACCGCTATACCGCATCAGCTCGTCTCTATGGAGTAATCAATGACCCGACTACGCGTCAAGCATTTTGGCCCTATCCGTAACGGTGTGAAGAACAATGGCTGGATAGAGTTCAAACGTGTGACCGTATTTGTGGGCAATCAGGGCTCGGGGAAGAGCACATTGGCCAAACTGTATTCAACCTTCTCGTGGATTGAGAAGGCACTGGTGCGCGGCGACTACGACGCAAAATGGTTTGAACGAAAAAATAAATTCATCAAGCCCTACCTCATGTATCACAGGCTCGAAAATTATCTTTCTGCGGATACTGAGATCGAATACGAAGGTGAAGCCTACGTAATCCATTATTTGCGCGGACAGCTGCATGTCAGTGAATTGAAAGGCAGAAAATATCACCTGCCTCAAATCATGTATGTGCCTGCAGAACGCAATTTCATCGCCTACGTCCGGCACCCCCGGGAATTGAAGCTTTCTTCTGATTCGCTGAAAGAGTTTTTGACTGAGTTCGACGCGGCGAAAGCCAATATGAAGGGGGCACTACGCCTACCGATCAATCAGGCGGAACTCGAATACGACAAACTGAATGACATACTCAACATCCGCGAATCAGACTACAAACTGAGATTGGCTGATGCGTCCAGTGGTTTTCAATCAGCTGTACCGCTACATCTCGTGAGCCACTACTTAGCCAACACCGTTCAAGAGCGAAGTGAAGAGCGGCAGGAAACCATGAGTACCGAAGAGCTGGAGCGTTTCAGAAAGGAGGTTGTGGAGATTTTTTCCATCGACTCACTGACAGAGGAACAACGCCGTATTGCTCTCTCTGCATTGTCAGCCAGGTTTAACAAAACTGCTTTTATAAACATTGTTGAAGAACCCGAACAGAACCTTTACCCACGATCACAATGGAGCGTTCTGCAAAGCCTTCTTCAGTTCAATAACCAAGGGCAAAACAACCGTCTGGTACTGACAACTCATAGCCCTTATGTGGTGAGTTATCTGACGATCGCTGTGCAGGGCAAACATCTGCACGACAGTATATTGGAGAAGCGCGCAGAGGCCCTGCTAACCAGCCTCGCCAAAGTAATTCCCCTGCACGCGTTGGTAGACGCTAATGAACTGGCGATTTATCAAGCCGATGAAACAACTGGAAGCATCGAAAAATTGCCCATGTCGGGAGGCATTCCGTCGGACCATAACTACCTCAACGAATCACTTCGTGAAGGTAATGATTTGTTCGATCAACTTCTCGATATCGAGGAGGCATTGGAGGCGTGAATTTCCTCAATGCTCAATGTCAAAGTGGCCCTTACCACCAAGAACGGTTTGGCCTGTGCGACAACACATCGCGTCCTGTCGCCTACGCCGATCCAGAGTCAGAAGAGACCTGGATCGCCACAGTCAAAAACCCGGATAGTAAAGCGGTCCTTTTCACAGCCATCGACAAATGCGTGATTGGTGACACTGAAGAACCGGGGCGAGGTCGATGTGACTGCATGCTGACCACAAATAAGCAGCTTTACTTGGTCGAGTTGAAAGAAAGAGGCGGTAGCGCATGGAAAAATCATGCGATTGAGCAGCTCGAGTCGACAATTCAATTTCTGCAGACAACGCATGGTGAGGAGTATCTGGATAACTTCAGTCCTAAAAAAGCGTTCGTTTGCAATCGCAAGAAAAAGCCCTTTGTCACCATTGAAACAGATAAAAAACAACATTTCTTCAGAACATATAAATTCAAACTGGACATACAAACGACGGTACTTATCGTCTGAAAGCATTCCTGTTACCTATTTGCCTGACATTCAACTCAGGTTCGGGTCATTCCCCCGCTTTCACAACCGAAACCGATCCACCGACTGCGCCAACTGCCCCGCCAGGCTCGACAACTCATCGGTGGTATTCGCCGTTTGCCCGATCACCCGGCTGTTGCCTTCGGACATCCCGGCAATCATTTCCACCTGATGGGCGATCTCGTTACTGGCCTGGCTTTGCTCGCCAATCGTGCGAGTGATGTCGTTGACCAGTTGCGTCGTGCTCAACGTCGCCTCGAGAATTTCGCGGATGGCCCGCTCGACATCCGCCGTCACCGCCATGCCCTTGTCGACCTGCGCGACACCCGCCTCCATGCTGCTGACCGCCTCGCGGGTGCTGTGCTGAATGCGCGCGACCATCGCGGCGATTTCCTGGGTAGAAGCGCTGGTGCGTGCCGCCAGACTACGCACTTCATCCGCCACCACCGCAAACCCCCTTCCCTGCTCGCCGGCCCGAGCCGCTTCAATGGCGGCGTTGAGCGCCAGCAGATTGGTCTGGTCGGCAATGCTCTTGATCACCTGAATGATGTTGAAAATGGCTTCGGATTCCTGATCCAGCGTGCGGATCACCTGCGCCGACTGTTGTGCTGATCGGGCGATATCGTCCATGTCGCTGACCACTTGATGAATGACACCGCCGCCCTCCTTGGCCAGGGTTTCGGCCTGACTGGCCATGCTCAGGGCTCGTTCGGCGTGGCGGGTGATTTCCTCGATGCTCGCGGTCATCTGGCTGGCGGCAGCGGCCATGGTGCCGGCAGCGACGCTTTGTTGCTGACTGCTGTCGGCGACCTGATGGCAGCCGTGGCTGAGTTGTTCGCTCATGCCACTGACGCCGTGAGCATTGCGCCGCACCACATCGATCATGTTGCGCAAGTCGCGCTGCATGGTTGCCAGTGTGCGTATCAGAGTACTGGCTTCGTCCTTGCCGGATGGCTCGGCGATCGGCTCGCTGAGGTTGCCGTGGGCGATGCTTTCGGCGATGCGACTGGCGGTCTTCAACGGCGCCATGATGCTCAGAATGACCCAGCGCCCCTGGATCAAGAGCAGCACAAGACTGGCGATCAACACCACGCCGAGCGCGATGTTGGCGCTGCGGATGGCTGACTCGGTGCCTGCGCTGGTCTGCAGCGTATTGGACTCGATCAACTCGCTTAACGCGGCCATTTGCTCTTCAAGCTGACCAAACGCCGTGTTGAAGGTGCCCAGTTCCTGTTGAGCCGCATCAGGGTTGTCCAGCGCCAGCCCGACAATCCGTTCGCCCGCGCTGATGTAGGTATCGAGGCTCGGTTTGATCTGCTCCAGGGCCGTGCGCAATGCCGGATTGATCGGCAATTTGAGGTTTTCCTCGAGCACTTCATGAAAATGCCCGGCATGCTCGTTGATCGATTCGCGTACCTCGCTTGCCGTGCTGGTGCTTTTGCCCAGCCCGACCAGCATCGCCGAGTAGACATCGGCGCGCAGGGCGTCGTGCATCATGTCGGCTTCCATGTGGTTGCGCAGCGCGCTCATGCTGACCGCGTTATCGCTGACCGCCGAGGCCATCCGCTGATTGCCGACGTAACTGACCAGACTCACGATCAAGGCTGTCAGCAGACTTGTCACAATCAGCAACACTAAACGCAGTTTGATCGACACCGGATTTTCCTCTCTCGTTACGCCCGTAAACGCTTGTCAGCCTTCAGTTAAGCCTATTTGCGCAGGTCTGCCGCGCCAGAGCGTGTCAGCAGGTGTCGGCGTGCTGGCCAAAGGCAGCAAAACTTTCGGATTGCGCGGCAAGTCTCACTTTTCAACGCGCACGGCCAACGCCTTCATCACCGGTTAATGCCGGCAGGCTATTGAGTCCGTCGTTCTGAATTCTCATGCAGCAAAAGGAAACGCTATGAAACGCGCATTGTGGTTGGGTCTGCTCGGCACGTTCGCCATCGGTACCGCACACGCGGCGACGGAAAAAGTCGCGATCAATCTGGTCAGCGCTGACGGCGCGCCGCAGGCGATCGGCTCGGTCACCATCAGTGAAACGGCGTATGGCCTGTTGTTCACGCCTGACTTGAAATCTCTGCCGGCCGGCGTGCACGGTTTCCACGTGCATGAAAACGGCAGCTGCGAGGCCGGCATGAAGGATGGCGTGAAAGGCGCCGCACTGGCGGCGGGCGGGCATTTCGATCCGCAAAAAACCGCCAAGCACCTCGGCGCTTACGCCGACGGCCATTTGGGTGATCTTCCGGCGGTTTACGTGACGGCGGACGGCATCGCCAACTACCCGGTATTGGCGCCGCGCCTGAAAAAGATCTCCGAGATCAAGGGCCACGCCCTGATGATCCACGCCGGCGGCGACAACCACGCCGATATGCCCAAACCACTGGGCGGTGGCGGTGATCGTATGGCCTGCGGGGTGATCTGACTCATTCCAGCGTGAAAGACGGGCAACCCGCCATGGCGTTGCCCGCGTCTGTTTTGCAATAACGCAGACTTTGCTGCGCCACGGAACTCCCGCCGCGCGCGCCCCTCTCACATTATGTAATCCTTCCCTTTTTGCTTCGCGCTTGTGGAGGAACACCGTCATGCGCAAGTTAGTGCTCGTTTCTTCTTTACTCCTATGCCTGCCCGTTGGTTCCGCTCTGGCCAAAGTCGATGCCGGAGATGTCGCCACCTCGGCCGGTGTCTCCGCGTCGCTGTACTCGACCTTCAAGGATCACAAAATGGTGATTCCGGCCCGTGACGACTTGTCTGCATTTGTCGCCAGTGGCGGGGCCATTCGTGGGGTTTATCTTGAATCGGTGCTGCAACAGGCTCGCCAGGAAAATCCTGGCCTCAATGCCAGTGATGAAGATCTGGCCAACGCGATTCTGGTGCATTACGAAGGCTTGAATCAGTAGCCGTCACGGATAAAGCAGCCGATGGATGGCCGCTGACGGCGCATAGGCAAAACTGTCCGACGGCCTCTATGATGGAGGCCATGACGACTTCTGTGCCCTTGCGCTCACCCTGCCCGCCCGGCGCCTGCATTTGCGGGCGCGATCCGTTGCTGGAGACGCCCGGCGCGGATTTGCGCATCCTGCGCCTGACCCGAGAGGAAGAAAAACGCCTGCTCGCTCGCCTCGAAATGCTCAAAGACCTGAATGACCTCAAACATCTGCAACAGCGCATGTTCGAGCAATTGGGGATTCGCGTCGACGTCGCTCCCGGTTTCAACGAAGTGCGCACCATGCGCGGGATCGCTATTCAAATCGACGAGTTACCGGGCCTGTGCCGCAAGACACGTGCAGCGATCCCGGCCGCCATTCGCCGCGGACTGGAAAACCACCCGGAAATCGCCTTCGAATTGCTCAACGCTCACGACTTGCTGCGCGACACCTGATCACTTTTTCAGCCCCAGGCGTTTGCGCATTTCGGCGGTGATGCTCTGGCGGGTTTTCTTCATGTCAGCCCACGGCTCGTCACCGACCTCAGCCAACCGCTCATGAACGTTGTGCACGTTCCACTGATTGCCGCCCTTGAGCTCGGCGACCTCTTCGCGAAACAGCGGCACCGACACCGGCAAGCCTTCGCGGGTGCGCGCGGCGTAAGCGCAGATAGTGGTGGCGCCCAGACCGTTGCGCAGGTAATCGATAAAGATCCGCCCGACGCGGTTTTTCGGCCCGGACACCGCAGAAAAGCGCTCCGGCAACAGCTTGGCGATATGACTGACGATGGCGTGGCTAAAGTCCTTGACCTCGTCCCAGCCAAGTTTGCGGGTCAGCGGCACCACCAGATGAATCCCCTTGCCGCCACTGGTTTTCAGGAATGCTTTCAACCCCAATTCATCAAGCACGGTCAATGTCAGCGCCGTCGCTTCGACCATGCTTTTCCACGGCAGCGCCGGATCCGGGTCAAGGTCGAGGACGAAGCGATCGGGCTTGTCCAGATCGACCGTGGTGGCGTTCCAGGTGTGCAGTTCGACCGTGCTCATCTGCACCGCGCCGATCAGCGCTTCGGCGTTATTGATCAGCATCACCGGTTGCCCGGTGAGATCTTTGTCCAGCGTGGTGATGCCGGGTATTGCCAGGCGCTCGGCGTTTTTCTGGAAGAACAACTCGCCGGCAATACCGTCTGGAGCGCGCACCAGAGCCACCGGGCGATCCTTGAGCTGCGGCAGGATCCATTCGGCGACGCTGGCGTAATACTCGGCCAGTTGCATCTTGGTGGTGCCGCTGACCGCGTCGATCACCCGATCCGGGTGCGTGATGCGCACCTTGCCGTTGGCCAGTCCGAGCTGTGACGGCGCGGTATCTGGATTGCTCGCCGGGGCTTTTTTCGGCGGTTTTTTCGTGGCTGGTTTCTTCTCTGCAGTCTTCACCGGTTTCGCTCGCTCCTCTGTGATGCCCTTGGCCGGTTTGTCGTCGCGCAAGCCATGGAACACGGCGTGGCGTACCGAACCGTCCTTGGTCATTTCGGCGAATGCGACTTCCGCCAGCAGTTTCGGCTTGAGCCAGTGCACGCCTTTGACCTCGAAGCCGCTGGGTGGATTGACCACCGCCGCCTTCTTCACCTGCAAGGGCTTGAGTTGGGCCAGAATGCTTTTCAACGTCGATTCGTTGAAACCGGTGCCGACCTTGCCGGCATAGCGCAATTCACCGCTGTCGCGGTCATGCAGCCCCAGCAACAACGCGCCGAAGGCACTGCGCGAACCTTTCGGATCGGTGTAACCGACGACCACGAATTCCTGGCGGTGTTTGCACTTGAGCTTGATCCAGTCACTGCTGCGCCGCGACACATACGGCGAGCCGAGGCGTTTGCCGATCAGGCCTTCCATCTGCATCTGGCAGGCGCTGTTGAGCAGTGCATCCGGGGTTTCGTCGAAGGCTTCGGAGAAACGCAACAAGGGTTGCTCATGACTGCCGAGCACCGTGGCCAGCGCGGCGCGCCGCTCTTCAACTGGCACTTCACGCAGGTCGACACCGTTGAGATAAGGCAGGTCGAACAAGTAGTAGAGAATGTTGCCGCTGCGTCCGGCTTCGAAAGCATTTTGCAGGGCCTGAAAGTCCGGCACACCCTGTTCGTTGGCGACGACCATTTCACCGTCCAGCCATGCGGATTCCAGCCCCAGCGCGGCCACTGCTTTGGCTTGTTGCGGCAACTTGTGCGTCCAGTCATGTCCGTTGCGGGTGAACAGTTGCACCTGATCATGATCGATGCGCGCCATGATCCGGTAGCCGTCGAACTTGATCTCGTAGCTCCACTGCCCTTCCGGCGCGCTGTCGACCAGCGTGGCCAGTTCCGGCTTGAGTTGCGTCGGCAATTTGGCCTTGTGCGCGCCGGTGAGCTTGCCGCTCGCGGGCTTGCGGGTTTTCGCCGCAGGTTTCTTCAGCGGTTTGCTTTGCTCGGCGGCCAGTTTGGGTTTGCCCACTATCGTGCGTTCGCTCAGGACACTGTCCGGCTCGGCCAGCAGCACGTCGTAATCATCCTGCGGCCGCGCGGCATCGTCCTGATGCTTGATCAGAAACCATTGTTCCTTCTTGCCCGGCATGTGCGTGCGCACCAGATTCCAGACACCGCCGAGCTTTTCGCCTTGCAGTTCGAACTTGAGCTTGCCCTTGGCGTAGGCCTTGTGCGGATCTTCCAGCGGAATCCACACGCCACGATCCCAGACGATCACATCACCGGCGCCGTAGTGCCCTTGCGGAATGTTGCCCTCGAACGTTGCGTAATCCAGCGGATGATCCTCGACATGCACCGCCAGCCGCTTGACCTTGGGGTCGAGTGACGGCCCTTTCGGCACTGCCCAGCTTTTCAAGGCGCCATCGAGTTCCAGGCGAAAGTCGTAATGCAGGTGTGAAGCGTCGTGCTTCTGGATGCAGAACTGCAAAGCATGTTCGGCAGCGGTTTTACGTCCCGAGCGCTTGACGGCAGCCGGTTCCGAGGTCGCCGAAAAATCGCGCATGCGGTTGTAGTCGTCGAGGTTCCTGTTCATCGTGCACCTGCCTTGTTTCAGCCCATTCGGGTCACGGTCAGCGCCACCACTGCGATGCGGTCGACCCGTTGATAGCCGGGGTTGAGCAGTTCTTCGCCAAAAACATCCGGGTCGAGTTCGCGGTACGTCCAGCCGAAGCGTTTTTCATCGAGGCGCGGCAGCACGGTGTCGAGAAACGGATCACGACCATCGACCATCGCCACACCGGTGTAGAGCAGCAGCGAGCCACCAGGCGCCAATCGATTCAAGGCCTGTTCGACGATGCGCAGTGACAGTCCTGCCCCCAGCGTCCCGCCACCGTGGCGATAGGCGCGCTCCGCCGGGTCGGCCATGTACGGCGGGTTGGCGACGATCAGGTCGAACTCGCCGTCGACGCCCTGCAACAGATCACTGGCGCGCACTTCAACGTTGGCGACTTCCGCCAGTGCCGCATTGATCGCAGTCAGACGCAACGCCGCAGGGTTGATGTCCAGCGCCAGCACCTCTGCCTCGCGACGGGCGCGGCCGATCAGAATCGCACCGACGCCAGCGCCACAGCCGATGTCCACCGCGCGATGAATCGGCGCGAAGTTCTGCTGCAGGTGGGCGTGGATCAGTTGCGCAAAGCGGTAGGTGTCGGGGCCGAAAAACACCGCGTCAGCGGCCTCGGTGGGAAATGCCGAATGGACGAACAGCAAATCATCCAGGCTCGACCAGCGCACCCGACTCTTCAGCTCACCTTCGTAGGTATCAATGATCTGTGCGTCTTGCAGTTGTCGCTGTTCATCGGCGGACAACAATCCCGGCGCGAACGGACGCGACCAGCCGAACACATCACGCAAAGAGTCGGCCATCTGGCCTTCGTCACGCTGGTTGACCCGTTGATGGGTCAACGGCGTCGGCGTGGTGAACCGATATCCGTCTGCCAACAAGCGCCGGCCCAATTGCAGCAGCACGAGGTCGTTGGGGCAGAGTTGTTCTTCCTGAGTCATCGGCGGTGTCCTTAAGGCAAGCGGGATTTGAGTTCGATAAAACGCCGGGTGGCGAGCAGCCCGGCCGGATGTGCATGGCGGGCCGGGGCGAGCCAGGGGAGCAAAATCGCCATTTGCGCCGAGGCATCCTGACCTTGCAGCGCGGTGTTGAGCGCCTGTACGTCGGGGTCCTGTTCAAGCCCTTCGATGGGCGCTGCGGTCTGACTGTGCCGCCGAACGGGTTTCGCTTTATCCGACGGCGTCCAATCGCCGGCGATCCAGTCGTGCACCAGTTGTTTTTCGTAGGCATTGAACACACCAAACATCGCCGCACCGTCGCCCGCGATCAGTTGCCAAAAACGGCTGGCCTGCGGGTCTTCGTGGCGCTTGATCCAGCCCTTGTTCTGCAACGCTTGGAGGAAACCGGGTAATTGCTCGGGTGCAGCCAGCCACTGATTGACGGTCTGCCCTTCGAAACGGCAGTAATCAGAATGCATGTGTTGGGCGAATGGGCACTTGCGCTCGAGCATCGCCAGCAATTGCTGCTCAAGGTCGAAGCCTTCAATGATTGCGCGGCTGCCCTGCCCCAGATCGTTGAGCCGATAGCCCAGCGCTACCCGGCGCAGAAACTCAGCGCGATCGGCCTCAAGCGGCAGCAGGTCAAGCGCCGCCTGCACGGCTTTTTGCGCATGGCCGGTGCTGGCGTTGTCGATGGTCACATGGAGGGTGAAATAGTACGGATCGATCCCCAGTTCACTGAGTTCGTAACTGCTGATCAACAGGTGCAAGGGCAGTTGTTCATAGCCGAGGTTGTAGCCGATCACCTCGGGCAGATAGTCAGCACCACAGACACCGAGGGCCAGTTGTATCGCGCCTTGCAGGTAGCGTTCATCGTCGATGGCGCTGCTGTCCTGCAGATCGTGCTCGGCGAGCAATTTCTGGTAAATCACCACGTGGTTCTGCGCCGGATTGCCTTCGCCCAGCTCTTCCAGAAAGGTTCGCAGCAGCCCTTGGAAACGCGGGTCTTGCCAGCGCGGCAATAGACCATAGAGCCAAGCGCCGTCGACCAGTTTGGTCGGTGCCACCGCTTGCAGGAAATACAGCGCCTGCGCCTTGCCACGGAAGAATTGCCGAGGCCCGCCGGCCTTGCGCTGCTGGAGATAGTCGGCGTATTGCCGGGCGACATCGGCGCAATGTTCGGCCACCCAGGCGTGCCACGTTGCCGGGTCTTCAGGCAACGAATCGGTAAGTTGCGCGGCGTGTTGCAGTTGCTCCTGCAAAAACGCCTGCGCAAGGTCCTGGGAATCGTCATTGCGCAACAACGCTTCATAGACCTGCCGCATGTTCCCAGCGGCGTTCATCAGGTGCGGTTGGGCAGGCGCGGCTTGCAGAGGTGTCAGGACAGTCATGGCAAAATTCTCGGTCGGTTGGCAGGGCGCTGTTCCACACGCCTCTACAGCAGCAGAGAGGCGGCGCCTGCGAAAAATTCAATCGACGTGAAAATTGCCCGGACGGACGGCGAAGCAGCTCCTTGACGGAGCTGCGGGTGGTTATGATTTTTTGCCGTTAAATCAGGCCTGGCCTTTGGCCTGCTGCTCCAGATGCACCTGCAAATCCGGGTCGATCCGCAAGGCTGCTGCCAGTTCATCCAGATAGCTGCGCTCGGCGTCCTGCTGGTCATCCACGAGGATCACGCTGACCAGATACATTTCAGCGGCCATGGCCGGATCGCCTTTGGCCGCCTGCGCGACTTCGTTGGCGTCCAGCGGTTTCGAGACTTCGTCCTCAAACCATTGCTGCAATTGTGAGTCGTCGGTGTGTTTGCTGATTTCCCCACTGATCATCTGTTGTTCCCGGGCGTCGATCTCACCGTCAGCCTTGGCCGCCGCAATCAAAGCGCGCAACACAGCGTGGCTGTGCTCCTCGACTTCCGGGCCGGCAAGCAGATTGGCCGTCTGCGGGATTTGTTGCGGTGCCGAACTCGCCTGGCTGCGTTGCCACGCCTGATACGCCTGGAACGCCATCATGCCCAGCGACGCCAGCGCCGCATAATTGGTCCCGCCGGAACGACTTTGCGTACTGCCCGCGCCGCCCAGCGCCCCACCCAAAGCGCCGCCAAGACCACCACCGGCACCGCCGCCGAGCAAACCACCGAGCAAGCCGCCCAAGCCGCCAAGTCCACCGGCAGATCCGCCGCCGCTGGCCGCGCCCGAGCCGCCACCGAGCAGTCCACCCAGCAACCCACCCAAACCACCCAAACCATCGCCGGCAGACGCTGAAGATTGTTGGCCGGTCGAGGCCTGGCCTCGCAGCAGTTTTTCGAGCAAATCGCTGGTGTTCATGACGTTATCCTCAGGCATTGGCAGTGACTGCGTCTGGCAACGATAGACCCCTTAAGCCATAGCGCCAGCACCGTTTGGCTGACGCTCGAAGCCCTGACGGATTTCGCCCGCGTATTTTTTCGCCGGCCAGCTAAGATTGATCAGTGGTGAACCTTATCCCGGCCAGACCGGTCGATAGCTGCAACCCCGACCCGGTTTGCCGGCGCCCTGCTACTCAAGGGTGATACCCGGCTTGCTTCACTTTCTGGAGAACGCCCCCGTGATATCGACCGTACACATCGCCAGGCTCAAAGCATGGGGCGCCCATGGTTTTACCGCGACTGGCGTGGTCACAGCCTTCCTGGCCACCCTCGCCCTGCTGGAAAACCAGCCGACCCATTGCCTGATGTGGCTGGGCGTGGCGCTGATTGTCGACGGCCTCGACGGCGCACTGGCGCGCAAGGTCAACGTGCAATCGGTGCTGCCGAGCTTCGACGGTTCGATCCTCGATCTGGTGATCGATTACCTGACATACGTGTTCATCCCGGCGCTGTTCATCTATCGCTACATTCCGCTGCCGGATTACACCCTGCTGCTGACCGTGTCGCTGATTCTGGTGTCCTCGTTGTTCTGCTTCTGCAACGTCAACATGAAGAGCAAGGACAACTACTTTGTCGGGTTTCCGGCTGCATGGAATGTGGTCGCCCTGTGCCTGTACATCATCGGACCGGGGCCGTGGATCACTTTTCTGACGGTGATTGGTCTGGCGCTGTTGACCGTGACGCGGATGAAGTTTTTGCATCCGTTCCGCGTGCGCCGGTTCATGCCGATCAACATTGCGGTGACGGCAATCTGGCTGCTATGCAGCCTGTCGCTGGTGCTCAACCACCCGGTGATCAACCCATTGGTGATGGGCTTGTGGTTGCTGATGTCGGCGTACTTTCTGGGGATCTGCATCTGGCGTACGGCGCTGGAGTGGTTTGATCGGCCGCAGGTGAAATAGGCTCAACTACCAAAATACCTACCCCTGTGGGAGCGAGCCTGCTCGCGAAGACGGAGTGTCAGACAACATTTTTGTTGAATGACACAGCGCTTTCGCGAGCAGGCTCACTCCTACAGGGGTCGCAATAGATTCGAAAGTCGGGGGTGAATCAGCGCTTGGTGATCACCACCTCCAGATACTCGCTCGGCACCACCAGCGAACCCTCTCCCGCCCGATTCAACCGATTTAGCAAATCCGCCAGATCACTCTCCAGCGCCTGCCCGCTCTCCGGCGGTAATGCCGCAAAGGCCTTATGCACCGGCCCATACCAATGGCGGAAAATATCAATAAAATGCGCGGCCGAGCGATAGCGAAAATTGAAATCGCGCCGTGTCACACGCAGCAGAAAATCACGGTCATCGAAATGTTTGTGCAGCCAGGCATCGGAGCCCCAATTCGAGGGCGGCTGGGCGCCGGCAGGCGGCGGCAGATGACGGCTGAGCGTCTTGAACATCTGCCCAACAAAACCTTCCGGCGTCCAGTTGGCCAGACCTATCCGCCCACCACGGCGACAAACCCGCCCCAGCTCGGCCGCAGCCGTGTCCTGATCCGGCGCGAACATCACACCAAAGGTCGACAGCACCGCGTCGTAACTCTCATCGGCGAACGGCAGTGCCTCAGCATCGGCAACCTGAAACGTCACGTCCAGATGCTCTGCTCGGGCCCGATCCTGGCCGCGCTCCAACAAAGCTGCAACGTAGTCGGTCGAGGTGACCTGGCAGCCACGGCGCGCCGCCGCCAGCGTCGCATTACCGTTGCCGGCAGCGACATCCAGCACCTCTTCATCGCAACGCAGGTCACAGGCTTCGGCAAGGTTTTCGCCGACGATTTGTAACGTCGTACCAATCACGGCGTAGTCGCCACTGGCCCAGGCGACTTTCTGGCGTTCTTTCAAGGCAGTCAGATCAATCGGGGTACTCATAAGAGTGAACTCCGCTGCGGATGGGGTCGGTGATCATTCGGCCGTCGTCGGATCGATGACCGTCATCACTCGCGCCACACTGTTGGCAGGAAATCCTCCAAGCCTGGCGTGTTCGCGTACCTGCTCTTCGTCAGGCGCGATGTACACGCAATAGATCTTGTCAGCGGTGACATAACTCTGCAGCCACTGCACTTGCGGACCGAGTTCGCGCAAGACATCACAGGACGTTTTCGACACAGCTTTGAGTTCTGCTTCCGACAGCTTCCCGGCCCCTGGAATCTCGCGTTCAATCACGAATTTCGGCATGGCAACCTCGCGCTCTTGTTATGGGGCAAGGCCGGCAGTGACCCTGCTCAAGCACTATCGCGCCGAGACCGCTCGGCGTCCCTGCCAATCGTCTGGCAACCCCGTAAAACCGGGGGTTTGCCGATGAGCGGTGGAAATCTGTAAAGCGTCTGGAACACCTTGAAGATTGCCAACGTTCGAGGATTGGTTTCTGATGCCCGCTCGCTTCTGGAACGGACTCTACCGATGTCACTGAAACTCGATTGGCTCGCGCATCACATGCACCACAGCGACCGTTATGCTCAATGGATCCACCAGCAATTCCCCTACGAATACATCGACCAACCGTTGGCTGAATGGCAGCGTGAATTTGCCGAGGGCCAAGGCAATGGCGACTGGTCTTGCCTGATCGCCATGGACGGTGAACATCTGGTCGGCGGCGCGGCGCTAGCACGCGATGACCTCGCCTTGCGCCCCAATCTCGGACCTTGGCTGGCCTGCGTGTTCGTCAGTCCTGAAGCGCGCGGGCAAGGGCTGGCGGAGCGCTTGGTTGAAGGGATTTGTCAGGAAGCGAAAGAGTGCGGGTTTGCGCGTTTGTATCTGCATACGCAGACCAAGCAGGACTACTACGCCAAACGCGGCTGGCAAGTCCTGGAGCGTTTTCGCGCCTGGGGCAATGAACAATGGCTCATGGTCCGCGACCTCTGAGCCAGTGGTTTGCTGATCACGCCGCAGGCGCCTTAGCCTCCTCCAGCAACTGCTGGATCATCTGCTCCTGCGCCTCGTAGCGACCTTCGCCGAAGTGGCTGTAACGCACCTGCCCCTTGGCGTCGATCAGGTAATGCGCCGGCCAGTACTGGTTGTCGAAGTTGCGCCAGATCGCGTAGTTGTTGTCGATGGCCACCGGGTAGGTGATGCCGAGCTTTTTCACCTGATCCTTGACGTTCTCGATGATCCGCTCGTAGCCGTATTCCGGGGTGTGCACGCCGATCACCACGAGGCCGTCCTTCTCGTACTTCTTCGCCCAGTCCTTGACGTACGGCAGGGTGTGCTGGCAGTTGATGCAGTCGTAGGTCCAAAAGTCCACAAGCACCACTTTGCCGCGCAGGGCTTCAGCGCTCAGCTCGGGCGAATTCAACCATTGCACGGCGCCAGCGAGTGACGGCATCGCGCCTTTGCCCTCCTCCATCGGCGAGTCCGCGCGGACTTTGCTGACAAAGTAGTCGACCACTTTCGGCACGTTTTCCAACACGCGTTTTTCGACACTGGCGACGCCTTCGGAGGAGGTGTTGGCCAACAAGGTTTTATCGAAGCCGGTGGCAATCACCGCTGTCGTCGCCAGTACCGCAACCCCGGCACCACGACGCAACCAACCGGTGAACGGGATCGACGGTTTCAAACGGTTGACCAACCCGCGCCCGGTGAAGATCAACGTGCCCAGCGACAATGCACTGCCGGCGCCGTAGGCCAGCAGCAACAGGCTGGTCTGCGCGTTGGCGCCTTGCAGCATGGCACCGGTGAGAATCACCCCGAGAATCGGTCCCGCACACGGTGCCCAAAGCAGTCCGGTGGCCACGCCGAGCATGAACGAACCCATCGGCCCGGCCTTTTTCCGGGTGTCCGGGTCCAGACGATTGCCGAGCATCACGAAGGGGCGTGTCAGCCAGCCGCCGATGCGCGCCGAGATCAGCGACAGGGCGAACACGCTCATCACGATCAGCGCGACGTAACGGCCACTGTTGCTGGCCTGGATCACCCATTCGCTGCTGACCACGGCAAGGCTGGAGATCAGCGCGAAGGTCAGGGCCATGCCGCCGAGGGTCAACAGTATCGAAGCGCGACTGCGTTGGGCGCCGGCAAACAGAAACGGCACCACCGGCAGGATGCAGGGGCTGAGCACGGTCAGCAGACCGCCGAGAAATGCGATGAGGTACATAGTGAGTCACCCTTGATCAATGATTGTGGCGAGCCGTTCAGACGCTCTGGCTTTCCAGCCATTGGCTCTGCGGCGTACGGCTGGCGCCGTTCTCGGCGAACATCTGCCCTTGTGGCGTGCGGCTGGAGCCGTCCGCTGCAATCAGGCCGTCGCTGCCCTGCTGGGCCCCCGGCGTCAGTTGGAAGCAGGTGCTGCTGTGGCAGCTATGCTGTTCAACCGCAGCGTTGGCATGGGCGGCGACGCCGGCCAGGGAGAAAGCGATGGCGGTGAAAAAGCGCGCGACGTTGTTCATGGTGTTGTTCCTTCTATAAAGAGTTGGCTTGGTTGCCGTTGATGACTCAGTTGTCGTTGTTGCAGCCGTCGGCAAATTTGCTGTAATCGAGTACGCGGGTTTTGCCTGCAGAATCGAGGTAGGTCATGCGCGCCTCGACGATGCCGCAGGACACCGAGTTGTCCTGTTTCAGCGAGATCACTTTCTGGATATCCAGGTGGGTGCCGTAGGTGTAGGTTTGCGCGGTAACAGCGGCTTCGGCCCGGGCCGAGAGCGTGCAGATGTTCAGCGCGGCAAACAGGCAGGCGGCGATTACGGAGTTGTTGTTCATGGCGTTTCCTCAAGGCTTCAATGGGGTTTGAGCCGAGGCGATCTGTGTGGGCCTCGATGGAGCCTATTTGAGGCTCGCGAGGTATCGCCTCTGTGTCAGGAACTGGCGCGTTTCAATCGCTGTGTATCCTTGCCATCGGGGGATACACAGCGATACAAACCCCTGAAAAAATCGCGTTTTTGCGTCCCCGTGTATCCGTAGTCACGGCAGATACACTGCAATACAAAGGCAGGCAGGCGGGCCACCGCAGGCTCGATACACTGCACGGCAGTCCCTTTTGATAGAGGTTTGCACCGATGGATCATGTCGATCACATTCTCATCGTCGACGACGACCGCGAGATCCGTGAACTGGTGGGCAACTACCTGAAGAAAAACGGCCTGCGCACCACGGTGGTCGCCGATGGCCGGCAGATGCGCAGCTTTCTCGAGGCCAACACCGTCGACCTGATCGTGCTCGACATCATGATGCCCGGCGACGATGGCCTGCAGCTGTGCCGCGAATTGCGGGTGGGCAAACACAAGGCCACGCCAGTATTGATGCTGACCGCGCGCAACGATGAAACCGACCGCATCATCGGCCTCGAAATGGGCGCCGACGACTACCTGACCAAACCATTCGCCGCCCGCGAATTGCTCGCGCGGATCAACGCCGTGCTGCGCCGCACGCGCATGCTGCCGCCGAATCTGGTGGTCACCGAGGCCGGTCGCTTGCTGGCCTTCGGTCGTTGGCAACTGGACACCTCGGCCCGTCACCTGCTCGACAAGGACGGCACCATGGTCGCCCTCAGCGGCGCCGAATATCGATTGCTGCGGGTGTTTCTCGATCACCCACAACGGGTGCTCAGCCGCGACCAACTGCTCAATCTGACCCAGGGTCGTGATGCCGATCTGTTTGACCGCTCGATCGACTTGCTGGTTAGCCGTTTGCGTCAGCGCCTGCTGGATGATGCGCGCGAGCCGGCCTACATAAAGACCGTGCGCAGCGAAGGTTACGTGTTCTCACTGCCGGTCGAGATTCTCGGGGCCCCGGCATGAGCGTCAATCTGCACTGGCCGCGCACCCTCGCCTCGCGCCTGTCGCTGATTTTCCTGATCGGCCTGTTGCTCGCTCAGGCGCTGTCGTTCGGTGCGCAGTATTACGAGCGTTACCAAAGCGCCAAGAACACCATGCTCGGCAATCTGGAAACCGACGTCTCGACCTCGATTGCGATCCTTGATCGCTTGCCTGCCGAAGAGCGCCCTGCCTGGCTCGAGCGTCTGGCGCGAAAAAATTATGGCTACCTGTTGAGCGAAGGCGAACCGGGCACACCGATCGAGGCCAGTGATGTGCCGGTGGCGGTCACCTCGATCACCGAAGCCATTGGTGAACGCTATCCGCTGACCTTCACCGATATTCCCGGGCCGAAGAAACACTTTCAGGGTCATCTGCGCCTGAGCGACGGCAGCCCGGTGACCATCGACGTGCGCCCCGCCATGGTCCCGTTGTCACCCTGGTTGCCGGTAGTACTGCTCGGCCAATTGGCGCTGATGCTCGTCTGCACCTGGCTGGCGGTGCGCATTGCGGTTCGCCCCCTGACCCGGCTGGCTAACGCGGTGGAAACACTCGACCCCAACGCCCACCCGATCAACCTCGACGAAAGCGGCCCGAACGAAGTGGTCTACGCAGCACGGGCGTTCAACACGATGCAGGCGCGCATTGCCGCTTATCTCAAGGAACGCATGCAACTGCTGGCGGCGATTTCCCATGACCTGCAAACCCCGATCACGCGGATGAAACTGCGCGCCGAACTCATGGACGATTGCACCGAGAAGGACAAACTGTGGAATGACCTCAGCGAGATGGAACACCTGGTGCGCGAAGGCGTGGCGTATGCGCGCAGCATCCATGGTTCGACCGAAGAAAGCCGCCGCACCAACATGGATTCCTTCCTCGAAAGCCTGGTGTTCGACTATCAGGACATGGGCAAGCAGGTGCAACTGGTCGGCAAGAGTGCGGCGGTCATCGACACCCGTCCTCATGCGTTGCGCCGGGTGCTGGTGAACCTGACCGACAACGCACTGAAATTCGCCGGCGCCGCCGAAGTCTGGGTCGAAGCCAACAAAGGCAACCTGGCGATCACCGTCATGGACCGCGGCCCGGGCATCGCCGACGCCGAACTGGCGCAGGTGCTGCAACCGTTCTACCGCGTGGAAAACTCGCGCAATCGCGATACCGGCGGCACCGGGCTGGGACTGGCGATCGCCCAGCAACTGGCCATGGCGCTCGGTGGTTCGCTGACGTTGAGCAATCGCGAGGGTGGCGGGCTGTGCGCTGAACTGAAGCTGCCGCTGCATCCATAAACGCTTTAACGGCGCCTGTTTAAACGCTACGCACCAATACCGGTCGGTAGCCTGCACACCGCCGCGCCAATGCCTACAACTTCATCAGAATCCACTGACTGTGCGCCTTGGCTGATGCGCTTATGGTTGTGTTGCCCGTTTCGCACTGTTCACCATTGGTCGCCACTGTCAGATCTGACAGTAGCAAGTCAGCGCCGGGCTACGGTTCCATGACAATTGGCCCAACCTGTCGAGGCGCAACATGACTCTGCTCGAATCCGTTACCCACGTGTGTACGCGCCTGGCGCCTGGCGGCTGGCATTCACTGATGCTCGCCCACGGCCTGGACTTGCTGGCTGAACCGCTGGCGGCGGAACTGCACAAGCCCCTGAAAATCGACCGGTCAATACCCGGATTTACTGATTTCGCAACGACCGGCAGGCGGGCGATCGAGGCAGGCGCACCGGCGCACAGCCTGCTGTATCACGCGCTGGCCTCGCCAAACGTGCTCAGCGATGAAAACGGCCAGACATTACAGCTGTTCCCCACTGCCGCCGAGATCGAGACCGTGCTCGACTATGTCTACAGCGTCAGTCCGCCCACGCTCGACAGCCTGCGCCACAAAGCCCGGGGCGCGCCGTTGGCGGTGGTCGCGTTTGCCAGTGAATATCGCTGCGCCGCCGACACCGTGCATGGCCGGCATGCCGACCTGTGCTTCTCGCGTACCGGAATCGCCCGCGTCGGCACCGCCCCCCCGTGCTATGACGCAACGCTGCGCAGTTTCCTGCCCTTCGTCGACGATGATCCGCACGGCATCCGGGTGATGCCAGTGCGCTACAGCGCCTACATTGCCGTGCAACTCAAGGGCGATGCCGAGCGCTTCGGGCCGATGGATTTTCAGATGGACCTCGACCCCGGACTGGATTTCTGGGTGCCCGTGCACAAGCTGTTCAATGGTTCGCAGTGCCTGGAGGGTCTGAACCTGACGGTGACGCTGGGCAACCACCAGATCAACGAAAAACTGCGGCATGTCCATTTGCGCCACAGCGGCACCGGTTGGCAGGAACCGCAGATCAGCCAGCCACCCTTCGTCGTCACGGAAAATCTTGCGCATTGGGCCTCGAGTGTAGATCTCGGCCCCGGTCTGCTGGTGCCTGAAGCCAGAGCCCGGCTGGTGGCGCCCGTCGAATATCAGGGGCAGCCCTTGTCCTTTATGCTGCCGGCCAATACCGGCGGCATGGTGCACGGACGTCATCGGGTCGAAGCGGATGGCAGCATCGAAGACCTGAACGAGCATGAAGGTGTCGAGGCGTTGGTGCGTCAGGGCGGTTATCGCGCCTTGCATTATCAGGACGGCACTGCCGATGGCTGGGTGTTGCCACGCTGCCCGATGCTGGAAAACCATTTGCCGGCCGTCGCGGCCTATTCGCTGATCGGCCCCCCGGACTTCTATCCGTTATGCAGTCAACGCAAGCTGTTGCACTGGGTCAGCGACGAACCAGCGTTACCAAGTGCCGGTCTCTGGCACGCCCGACTTGAAGCGCTCTCCAACGTACGCTACTGCGCCAACCTCGATCTGCAGGATCAACTGTTCTCCCCGACTGACCGAGGGGTGAGCGCCATAGTTGCCCTCGCCGATCAAACCGACACGGTGCAATCCACTGCCCCGCTACCACCGTCATCGCGGCCGACCTCACTGCCCGACGGCGCCGCCGGGGTGTTCGGGCCTGGCTGGGAGGTCGGCTGGGTTCGCCAGCGCACGGCAGACGACGAGTGGATCAACGTCCTCGCCGGCTATCAGATGGCCAGCCCGTTTCCCGAGGATGCGAAGATCTGCGCAGCGCTAGGTTCTTTCTGGCCCGGCGTGGCACCGGATTCGGCACGGGTATTTGAGCCGCGCTCGACGCTGCACAGCATCATTCCCCTGACCGATGAAGAAATCGGCATGGGCGGCCTGGCCTGGGATAATCAGCGCGGCCCTCAACTCATCACTCAAGACGATCGGCTGATCGTCCAGTACCACGCGTACGCCCATGCCGATTACACACAGGTGGCCCTCGATGGCCAGTTCTCCCTGAGCACGACCGGCCACACTGCGCAAACCGTGTATCAGCAGCGCGTGCGCTCGATGTATCGCGTGTACCGTGCGCTCGGCGCCGCCAGCGATAAACCCCTGCGCAATGCCTGGCCACTGTTGTCGTTCGTTGACGTGCAGCGGCCGAACGCGGAACTGGACAGCGCGCAGGCGCAAGCCGGGCAACTCCTCGACGGCTGGGTGCAGCGCTTTTTGCTGTACAAGCGCGGCGCCGTGCAGATCCCTGCAAGTGATTTCAGGTTGCGCCACGTCGAAGTCGAAGAGCTGGTGAT
The DNA here is from genome assembly GCF_900187475.1 of Pseudomonas sp. Irchel s3h9. Taxonomy (NCBI): domain Bacteria; kingdom Pseudomonadati; phylum Pseudomonadota; class Gammaproteobacteria; order Pseudomonadales; family Pseudomonadaceae; genus Pseudomonas; species Pseudomonas sp. Irchel s3h9. Next base: position 103,650 of record NZ_FYDH01000002.1, read on the forward strand.
CTTGCTGCTCAGCGCCGATGCAATCCTGATCAAACGCGACACCCTGCCATGGCGGGTCGCCCATGAAACATTTTGATGTTGTGGTCGTCGGCGCCGGCCCTGCGGGCTGCGCAACGGCAATCAGTTGCGCCCGTCACGGGCTGCGCGTGGCCTTGATCGAACGGCAAGCGTTCCCCCGGTTTCGCCCCGGCGAAAGCCTGCATCCGGGCATCGAACCGCTGCTACGACAACTGGGGGTCGCCGAGCAGCTATGTGGCCGCGCGGCACGGCGCTTTGACGGCCACTGGGTGCACTGGAACGGTGTGCCGCGCTTCAATGCCTTTGGCGCCGATGATCGCGGCGCCTGGCAGGGCTTTCATTTGGAGCGGGCGCAACTGGACGCGACGTTACTGGCGCAAGCGGCGACGTTGGGGGTGGAGATCAGTCAGCCCTGCCGGGCACGGCGAGTGCTGACTCAGGCCAGTCGGGTGATCGGCGTGGAGACCGACAGCGCACGCCTTTACGCGACCTGCCTGATCGATGCCAGTGGCGCTTGCGACTGGCTCGCTCGCCAACTCGGTCTGCCGGTTCGCCACTGTTCACCGCCGCTGGTGGCGCGTTACGGCTATTTGCAAGGTCACAGCGCAACCTATGCAACAACCGCGCACTTGCTGGCCGATCCTGACGGATGGACCTGGATCGCCCAGGTCGAGCCGCAGTTGCTGCACTGGACGCACCTGACGTTCGAGAACAACAGGCGCTCGACGAGGCTTCCCGAGGCCCTGCAAGCTTTGCCAGCCGTAGGGCGGATACGCGGCGCCGATGTAACCTGGCGCATCATCCCGGCCGTCACCGGTGCTGGCTATTTTCTGGTGGGCGATGCCGCCAACCGGCTCGACCCGGCGTCCTCCCACGGCGTGCTCAAAGCGTTGATGAGCGGTATGCAAGCCGCGCAAGCCGTAGCGGATTGTTTGCTCCAACCGGCCTTGCAAACAGCGGCGCAGGCGCAATATCGCCAATGGCTGAACGCAGGATTTGCACGCGATGTGGCGCACCTGCGTGACTTCTATCGTCTGCATCCCTGCCCGCCGTCGTGGCTGCCTGCGGCATGACTTACAGGACGCTGGCGAGCACGCCCTCTTGGTGAAACTGCCGCAACAACGCCGATCCGCTGTCCATGAACGTTTCGGTGTCGGCCACCCCTGCTTCTACTGCCAGATCTTGCAATTGCTGGCGGCCATCAAGGTCAGGAAACGCTTCAATGCGCTGTAACAGGCGCCAGGCCAGCGGGCTCAGCTCGGAAAACTGCACATTCCAGTCTGCCGTGCGCCGCACCAGCAACAGGGTCGGATGCGCCGGCGGTGTGGCGGGCTGATGGTTCGGATCAAGTGCATGCACCGGCCACACATACGCCAATGGCCAGGCCAGTGCCGAGATCTGCAGCGGACGCTCCAGCAACAGCGCCGGATCGCTTCGCGGCAGCGCCTGAGCATCGGACTGCTGCAAGATCATCTCGACCCATTCGTAATGCGCCAGCTCCAGCAGAAACGCCGGCCACTCGCCATCGCGCAACACCTGCGGTGGCGACGCGAGATAGTCGAGAAACGTTTCGGCAATCTCTCCAAACTTTGGGGTCTGCGCCCGCCACTCGCGCAAAAAGCCTCGTACCAGCAGGCCCCAGCGTTGTTCCCCGATGATCCGGATCAACACCGGAAACGTGCCGCTCAACAATTGCGAAACGTTGTTGAACACCAGATCGCGATAAACGTTGACCCGCGCCACGTTCATGTCGGCCGGTGGCGATTGATGTTCAGGATCGCGCAAATACCGGGTCAGCACCTGTTGTTGCAGTATCAGGTTATCCATGAGGGCGACCTCCGGCTTGCAGTTGGCGAATGGTATGCAACTCAGCGACCAGTTCGGAAAATGCCGGGAAATTGAAATCCCGCTCAAGCAGCGTTGGCTGCGCGCCAAACCGCCTGTAAGCCTCCGCCAGCAGAGACCACACGACCGGTTTGACTGAGGCACCATGGGTGTCGATTTTCAGCGTATCGGACTCATCGAAATGACCCGCCACATGCATCCCGACCACCCGGTCCGGCTCGATACCGGCGAGGAAGGTTTGCGGATCGAAGCCGTGGTTGATCGCGTTGACATAGACATTGTTGACGTCCAGCAGCAGGTCGCAATCGGCCTCGCGCAGTACGGCATTGGTGAAGCTCACCTCGTCCATGTCCTGGCGCGGGGCGGCATAGTAGGAGACGTTTTCCACGGCCAGGCGCCGGCCGAGAATGTCCTGAGCCTGACTGATCCGCGCGGCAACGTGCTGCACCGCTTCTTCGGTGAACGGCAACGGCAGCAAGTCATACAGATGCCCGTCATCGCTGCAGTAACTCAGGTGCTCGCTGTACAGCGGCACGTTGTAATGGTCGAGAAACACCCGGACCTCCTGCAAGAATCCGACATCCAGCGGCGCCGACCCGCCCAGCGACAGCGACAAGCCGTGACAGGACAACGGATAGCGCTCGGCCAGTTCACGTAACGCCGCACCGTGCGCGCCGCCTACTCCGATCCAGTTTTCCGGGGCGACTTCGAGAAAGTCGAAGGCGCCGCCACGGGCAGCCTGCAGGTCTTTCAGCAGACCACGGCGCAGGCCGAGGCCAACACTGGGTGGCATTGATGAGGGCGGCGTATGCATGGGATGTACCTCAGCAGTGGGTTTGCCACATTTGAGCCGCCGGATGTATTGCGGTTGTGTGCAGATGACCGGGCATTTGCAGCCCTGTGTGTCCCACCATCACGGCGATACACAGTGATACAGATTCTCTGCCGATCAATATTGTGGGAGCGAGCCTGCTCGCGAAAGCGTCAGCACTGCCAATACCAGAATTGCCTGAAATGCCGCCTTCGCGAGCAGGCTCGCTCCCACAGGTTTTCGTTGCTCACAAATACAGCGCCGCTCCCGGACCGGGGCTAGACTCCTTTATTACCCAGTCGAGGGGGACGCAGGACGTCAGCCGTGCCCTGCCCAACTCCGTGACCACCGCCCGGTGGCGCACGCCTCGACCCTCGACGCCGCCGGACCGTGATCCTGTTTCAGGAGCACACATGATGGATGAGGCGAAGCTCAACGAATTCATGGGCAAACTGGTCAACGACATGGGCGGCGCGGCGATGCTGGCCAATGTCATCGTCGGCGAAGAGCTCGGGCTGTACCGGGCAATGGCCGACAGTCAGGCGATCAGTGCCGATGCCCTCGCCGCCAAAACTACCTGCAACCCGCGTCTGGTTCGTGAATGGCTCAGCGCCCACGTGGCGTCCGGCTACATGGAACACCACGACGGCCAGTTCCGTTTACCCGAAGAGCAAGCGCTGGCCCTGGCCGTCGAAGACTCGCCGGTCTACGTCGCTGGCGGCCTCGGGGTGGTGGCGTCGTTTTTTCACGACAAGGACAAGCTGGTCAAAGCCATGCGCGGCAACGGCGCTTTGTCCTGGGGCGATCACCACCCGTGTATGTTCACCGGTACCGAGCGGTTCTTCCGGCCCGGCTACAAAGGTCACCTGATTGCCGAATGGCTGCCGGCACTGGACGGCGTGGTGGCCAAGCTTGAGCAAGGCGCGAACGTCGCCGATATCGGCTGCGGTCACGGCGCCTCGACCGTGATCATGGCCCAGGCGTTTCCCAACTCGCGTTTCGTCGGCTATGACTATCACGCGCCCTCGATCACCGTCGCCACCCAGCGCGCCGAGGAAGGTGGCGTCAGCAGCCGGGCGAAGTTCTTTCAGGGTTCGGCGAAAAGCTACCCCGGCGACGACTACGACCTGATCTGCTATTTCGACTGCCTGCACGACATGGGCGATCCGGTCGGTGCCGCCCGTCACGCCTATAACTCGCTGAAAGACGATGGCACGGTGTTGCTGGTCGAGCCGTTCGCCAACGACACACTGGACGACAACATCACCCCGGTTGGACGGCTGTTCTACGCAGCCTCGACGTTTATCTGCACCCCCAACTCGCTGTCGCAGGAAGTCGGCCTGGGCCTGGGGGCGCAGGCCGGGGAAGTGCGTCTGCGCAAAGTATTCGCCGAGGCCGGTTTCAAGCAGTTCCGCCGGGCCACGCAAACGCCGTTCAACCTGATTCTGGAGGCACGTAAATAATCCGCTTTTAAAACTGTGGCGTGGGAGCTTGCGCCCTCGCCACCAAGGTTGGTGCTAACCTGCGCGCACTGCCCACTTCGGAGCGCTGACCATGCTCGACAACCCGACCCGCGAACACCTCGATACGCTGCAAGAGGTGATGGCTGATGGCGATTTCATCGTGCTGACCGGAGCCGGCATCAGCACGCCGTCGGGTATTCCGGATTACCGCAACAGCGACGGTGTGCGCCGTGGCCGGCAGCCGATGATGTACCAGGAGTTCCTCGCCGCCCCCGAGTCGCGCCGCCGCTACTGGGCGCGGGCCATGCTGGGTTGGCCGAGGGTGCGTCAGGCGCAGCCGAATGCAGCGCACCAAGCGTTGGCCGGATTGCAGCGCCATGGGCTGATCCACGCCTTGATCACCCAGAACGTCGATACCCTGCACGATCAAGCCGGCAGTCACGATGTGATCGAACTGCACGGCAGCCTGCATCGCGTCCTCTGCCTGGACTGCGGCCAGCGCAGTGAGCGCGATTCGATTCAACAATTAATGGAAATGCACAACCCGTATCTGGCCGGGGTCGATGCAGTCCAGGCGCCGGATGGCGACACCCTGCTCGACCCGGCCTTCGAAGCGCGCTTTCAGGTGCCGCGCTGCCCGCATTGCGCTGGCGAGCGGATGAAACCGGACGTGGTGTTTTTCGGCGAGAACGTCGCGCAGCCCACGGCGGCAAGGGCGATGGCGGCGGCAGAGAATGCAGCGGGGATGTTGGTGGTGGGGTCTTCGTTGATGGCGTACTCGGCGTTTCGCCTGTGCCGGGTGATTGCCGATCGTGGCAAGCCGTTGATTGCGATCAATCTGGGCAAGACCCGCGCGGATGACTTGCTGGATTTGAAGATTGAAGCGTCGTGTGAACAGCTTTTGCCGTTGTTGGTTGAAGTGCTGGATCGGTGAGTTGCTGCACTTTGTGCTCGACTCCGGACCCAAGCCCCTCACCCTAGCCCTCTCCCAGGGGAGAGGGAACTGACCGAGTTGTCAGGACTTAATACTGCGACCTGAAAATTTCGAGCCGAAACCATTTTTTGAAATGCCCCCGATCAGCTCCCTTCTCCCTCGCCTAGCCCTAGCCCTCTCCCAAGCGAGAGGGAACTGACCGAGTTGTCAGGACTTAATACTGCGACCTGAAAATTTCGAGCCGAACCCATCTTTTGAAATGCCCCCGATCAGCTCCCTTCCCCCTCGCCCCCTCTGGGGGAGAGGGTTGGGGTGAGGGGGTAGATCTCACAGTCGCCCCAGATCTTCAGCCTTGAGAATATCGAACAACGCCTGCGCCGCCGCCGACAGTTCATTGCCCGGCTCAGTCAGCACGCCGATAGCCCGCTGCACCGAGTCATCCAGGGTCAGGCAGTGGGCGCCGAGTTCCTGCATCTGCTCGGCGCACAACGCCGGCACGGCACTGACGCCCAGACCACTGGCGACCATCCGCCCGACCGTGGCCAGTTGATGGCTTTCAAATTCCACCGGCAACTTCATGCCTCGCGCCTGCAGGTGCTCTTCGAGCATCACTCGCACCGTCGAAGGCCGCTGCAAGGTGATGAACGGCTCCTGCAATAACGTCTGCCAATCGATCTCGCCGCGCTGCGCCAGTGGCGAATCCTTCGACACCACCGCGACGAAGCGATCCACGTACAACGGCGTAAACGTCATCGAAGTGTTTTGCATCGGCTCGAACGCCACGCCCAGTTCCACCTGACGGTCACGGACCATTTCCAGCACTTGCTCATTGATCACGTCATTGACCGTGACGTTGACGTTCGGGTAGCGCGCACGAAACGTCTTGAGGATCGGCGGCAGCAGGTTGCCGGCAAACGACGGCATCGCCGCCAGCGTCACCCGCCCGCGCTGCAAGCTGAAGCGTTGGCGCATTTCGTCTTCGGCGTTATCCCAGTCGGCGATCAGCCGCCGCGCCAGCGGCAGCAAGGATTCACCTTCCGCAGTCAGCGCGACATTGCGTGTGTTACGGCTGAACAGGCGACCGCCCAGGCCCTCTTCCAGCGCTTTGATGGTCAGGCTCAAGGCTGATTGCGACAGGTGCAGACGCTCGCAGGCCACGGCGAAGCTCAGGCTCTGTGCCACAGCGAGGAAGGCGCGGATCTGTTTGATGGTCATACTCGCTTCGCTCCAGTTGTAAGCTACAAGCGTTAAGCGGCGAGCCATGATGATCGTTCCCACGCTCCTGCGTGGGAACGCAGCCCGTGACGCTCCGCGTCACTGGACGCGGAGCGTCCCTAGAGGCATTACCACGCGGAGCGTGGGAACGATCAAAGCAGCACGCCATAACGCGATTATTGAGTTTTATCTATTAATCAACCTTAAAAATCAACTTAACAAATATATCCTCCAGCGAGACACTCCAACCATTCGGCTAGCCAGCCGCCCGCAAATAATAAAAGAGGTGCATATGGCAGGTTTCGACAAGCGCGTGAGTTCCTACGAGGAAGCCCTGGCCGGGCTTGAGGACGGCATGACCGTTATCGCCGGCGGCTTCGGTCTGTGTGGCATTCCGGAAAACCTGATCGCCGAGATCAAACGCAAAGGCACCCGCGACCTCACCGTCGTTTCCAACAACTGCGGCGTCGACGGTTTTGGCCTCGGTGTGCTGCTCACCGATCGTCAGATCAGCAAAGTCATCGCCTCCTACGTCGGCGAAAACAAGCTGTTCGAAGAACAACTGCTCAAAGGCGACATCGAAGTCATCCTGACCCCGCAAGGCACCCTCGCCGAGAAGATGCGCGCAGGCGGCGCCGGCATTCCGGCCTTCTTCACCGCCACCGGCGTCGGCACCCCGGTCGCCGAAGGCAAGGAAGTACGCGAATTCAAAGGTCGTAAGTACCTGATGGAAGAATCCATCACCGGCGACTTCGCCATTGTCAAAGGCTGGAAAGCCGACCATTTCGGTAACGTCATCTACCGTCACACCGCGCAGAACTTCAACCCGCTGGCGGCTACCGCCGGCAAGATCACCGTGGTTGAAGTCGAAGAAATCGTCGAACCCGGCGAACTCGACCCCTCGCAGATCCACACCCCGGGCATCTACGTCGATCGGGTCATTTGCGGCACGTTCGAAAAACGCATCGAACAGCGCACCATCCGCAAATAATTCAGGCTGACGGAGAATAAAACCATGGCACTTACCCGCGAACAAATGGCTCAGCGCGTCGCCCGCGAAATGCAGGACGGCTTTTATGTGAACCTCGGCATCGGCATTCCGACCCTGGTCGCCAACTACATTCCCGAAGGCATGGAAGTCATGCTGCAATCGGAAAACGGCCTGCTCGGCATGGGTCCGTTCCCGACCGAAGACACTATCGATGCCGACATGATAAACGCCGGCAAACAAACGGTGACTGCGCGTATCGGCGCGTCGATCTTCAACTCCGCCGAATCGTTCGCGATGATCCGTGGCGGTCATGTCGACCTGACCGTGCTCGGCGCGTTCGAAGTGGACGTCGAAGGCAACATCGCCTCGTGGATGATCCCCGGCAAACTGGTCAAGGGCATGGGCGGTGCGATGGATCTGGTGGCCGGCGCCGACAATATCATCGTGATCATGACCCACGCCTCCAAGGATGGTGAGTCGAAACTGCTATCCAAGTGCAGCCTGCCGCTGACCGGCGCCGGTTGCATCAAGCGCGTGTTGACCGACCTCGCCTATCTGGAAATCGAAAATGGCGCTTTTGTCCTCAAGGAACGCGCACCTGGCGTCAGCGTCGAGGAAATCGTCGCCAAAACCGCTGGTAAACTGATCGTCCCGGATCACGTACCGGAAATGCAGTTCGCTGCCCAGTGAGGAATTCGAAAATGCAAGACGTCGTAATTGTTGCCGCCACGCGCACCGCGATCGGCAGTTTCCAGGGCTCCCTGGCCAGCGTGTCCGCGGTTGATCTGGGCGCGGCGGTGATCCGCCAGTTGCTCGAACAAACCGGTCTGGACGGTGCGCAGGTCGATGAAGTGATCATGGGCCAGGTGCTGACCGCCGGCGCCGGCCAGAACCCGGCGCGTCAGGCCGCGATCAAGGCCGGCTTGCCCCATGCCGTGCCAGCAATGACCCTGAACAAGGTTTGCGGTTCGGGCCTCAAAGCCCTGCATCTGGGTGCGCAAGCGATCCGTTGCGGCGACGCTGACGTGATCATCGCCGGCGGCCAGGAAAACATGAGCCTGTCCAACTACGTCATGCCGGGCGCACGCACCGGTCTGCGTATGGGCCACGCGCAAATCGTCGACACCATGATCAGCGATGGCCTGTGGGATGCGTTCAACGATTACCACATGGGCATCACCGCCGAGAACCTCGTCGACAAATACGAGATCAGCCGCGAACAGCAAGATGCTTTCGCCGCCGCTTCTCAGCAGAAAGCCGCCGCCGCGATTGAGGCCGGTCGTTTTGTCGATGAGATCACGCCGATCCTGATCCCGCAGCGCAAAGGCGATCCGGTTGCCTTCAAGGTTGATGAACAGCCGCGTGGCGACACCACTGCCGAATCCCTGGCGAAACTGCGCCCGGCATTTAAAAAGGACGGCAGCGTCACGGCCGGCAACGCTTCGTCGCTGAATGACGGCGCCGCTGCGGTCATCCTGATGAGCGCCGAGAAAGCCAAAGCCCTCGGTCTGCCGGTTCTGGCGAAAATCGCTGCCTACGCCAACGCAGGTGTTGATCCTGCAATCATGGGCATCGGCCCGGTTTCGGCCACCCGCCGCTGCCTCGACAAGGCCGGCTGGAACATCGGCCAGCTCGATCTCATTGAGGCCAACGAAGCCTTCGCTGCGCAATCGCTGGCGGTGGCCAAGGATCTGCAATGGGATCTGGACAAGGTCAACGTCAACGGCGGCGCCATCGCGTTGGGCCATCCGATCGGTGCATCGGGTTGCCGCGTGCTGGTGACCCTGCTGCATGAAATGATCAAGCGTGATGCGAAAAAGGGTCTGGCGACCCTGTGCATCGGTGGCGGTCAGGGTGTGGCGCTGGCGCTGGAACGCGCATAACCAGAGTTCAACAGTGAATGGCGGATCCACGACATCCGCCGCTTGCTGGCAACAAAAACCCGGTGCGACTTGCGTTGCACCGGGTGTTTTTTTGCCTGTTGGAAATGTGCGTTGAGTGTTCCGGCGCCTTCGCGAGCAGGCTCGCTCCCACAGGGAATGCATTTCAAAATGTGGGAGCGACGGTGCGACGATTCGACCTGCTCGCGAAGAGGCCCGCCCGGCCAGCGAAAATCTAAGGCTTGCGCAACAAATACGTATCCATGATCCACCCATGCTCGGCCCGCGCCGCCTTGCGCACCCGCTCGATCTCATCCGCAACATCCGCCAGCCTGCCGCTGATCAAAATCTCGTCCGGTGTGCCCAAGTAGGCGCCCCAGTAAATCTCGGTATCCTGATCGGCCACCCGGTGATACGAATCTTCAGCATCGAGCATCACCACCAGACTGTCCGCATCACTCACCTGCCCTGCCGCCAAACGCCGCCCGGTGGTGATTTCGATGGAACGACCGATGGTGTTCAACGGCACCTTGTGCTGCGCCGCCAACGCCTGAACGCTGGTGATCCCGGGGATCACCTCAAACTCGAAGGCACACGCGCCCGAGGCCAGAATCGTCTGGAGGATACGCACGGTGCTGTCGTACAGCGCCGGGTCACCCCACACCAGGAACCCGCCACACTGACCGTCAGACAATTGGTCATTGATCAGCCGCTCAAAGGTCTGCTGCTTGGCGCGGTTCAGCTCATCGACACTGGCGGCGTAGTCGACATCGCCGCGTTCGCGCTCCGGACTGTGGGCCTCGACGAAGCGGTAGTCAGGATTGTCGATATAGCGCTCACAAATCTCGCGACGCAGGTCGATCAGCTTGTCCTTGCTCTGGCCTTTGTCCATCAGAAAGAACACGTCGACCCGATTCAACGCCTTCACCGCCTGCATCGTGATGTAGTCGGGATTGCCGGCACCGATGCCGATCACCAGCAGTTGTTTCATCACAAAGCTCCTTTAAGACACAGGCGCCAGCGCCCGGTGAAGCGCAGTTCGAGCAGCGACAACGGTTCGACATCGATGTCATGCAACGCCGAACCGCGCAGCACGTGGATCAGCGCGGCGCGGATGACAAACGGATGCGTCACCGCCACGACATGTCCCGACGTGCCTTGCAGGTTAGCTAGCCAAATCGCCACGCGCTGGCATAACTGCGCCACTGACTCACCGTCATGCGGAGTGGCGTGGGGATCGTCCAGCCAGGCGTGCAGCGCGGCGTCTTCCGAGGCTTGCAGGGCTTTGATCGACTGGCCATGCCAGCGTCCCCAGTCACAATCGCGCAGCGCCTCATCAATCTGCGCATCCGAGCCAAACCATGCCGCTGTCTGGCGCGTGCGCAACTCCGGCGCGCAAATCAAGCGTCGCGCGGCGTCGAAACGCTCGGCCAATTCGCCCGGTGTCAGCGGGCTATTTTCAACAGGTTCATTCGTAGGAAAACACGCCAATTTCTGTGCGACGGTTCGCGCATGGCAAATCAATGTCAAACGAGTGGTCTGCACAGGGATCGCTCCGGTGGGCCTTCATGAAAATCAGCGGCGCAAAGCCGTTGTGTCGGCAATTGTGCCGTAAACCGAGGGTTGCAGGGTTGTTGGATCGCCCCGGCATGTGCGGACAAAAGCAAAAATACGGCAATCTCTGACACTAACGTGGGCGATGGACTACAAGCCCTGTCGAAGTCCGTGTGGCCCTTGTTACACAGGCGTCTCGCCCCATTTTGGGGCCTTTTCAACACGCGGAAAAATTCACTAGACATGTAACGCCAGTTACATAAATACTGTTTTAACGGATTATGAAGCGAATTCGACACCCCCCCCATCCAGCAGGAGCCCGGATGCCCCCTCTCAGAGACCTGATCACCGATCCCGGCCTGGATCTTACGCCGTCGGAGCGCAAAGTCGTTCGCGCCTTGCTTGATCAGTACCCACGCAACGGTCTGGGGCCGATGGCGCGTCTGGCCGAACATGCCGGCGTCAGCGATCCGACCATCGTGCGGCTGGTGAAAAAACTCGGTTTCGGTGGTTACGCCGAATTCCAGGATGCCCTGCTCAGTGACATGGATCACCGCCTGCGCTCGCCGCGCACGCTGTTGCAACCGCGCGCCCATCAACACAGGGACGACGCCTGGAGCCACTATCTGGGCGACAGCCATCGCCTGCTGGTCGAAACCCAATCGCTGACCCAACCCGAAGACGTGCGCATTCTCACCGACTGGCTGCTCGATGCCCGGCATCAGGTGTATTGCTTCGGCGGGCGCTTCAGCAGCCTGATGGCCACCTACCTGCTCAATCACCTGCGCTTGCTGCGCCCCGGTTGCTTTGCCCTGGAAGACAACGCGCAACTGCCTGATCGCTTGTTTGATCTGCAACGCCAGGATGTGGTGTTGCTGTTCGACTATCGCCGCTACCAGACCCAGGCCTTGCGAGTCGCCAGCGCGGCAAAAAACAACAACGCCCGCGTGGTGTTGTTCACCGACATTTATGCCTCGCCGCTGCGCGAACTGGCCGACCTGATCATCAGCGCGCCGGTGGAATCGGCTTCGCCGTTCGACACCATGGTGCCAGCGCTGGCTCAGGTCGAAGCACTGATCGCCTGCCTGACCTTGCGCACCGAAAACCTCGCCGATCGCCTGGAAGGCATCGATGCCCTGCGCAATGACTTCAACACCCACCTGCTGGAGGATAAATAAGGATGTTCAGCCTTCCCCACCGCTCGCCGCGAGACTTGCCGTTTGTCACCGATCACACCGCACTGTTGCTGGTGGACATGCAGCGTGCCTGGCTCGAACCGCAGTTCGACGCGCACCTCAACGGGCCTGACGCCGAGTATTTCCTGACCCGTGCACACATGCAGGTGGTGCCCAACCAACGTCGTTTGCTCAGTGCCTTTCGCGAGGCGCGGCAGAACGTGCTGCACACCATTATCGAAAGCCTTACGGCTGATGGCCGTGACCGCTCGCTCGACCACAAACTCTCGGACATGCACCTGCCCAAAGGCAGCGTGCAGGCGCGGATCATTGAAGACCTGAGCCCGGTGGAAAACGAAATCGTCCTGCCAAAGACCTCGTCCGGAGTGTTCAACTCGACCAACATCGATTACGTGCTGCGCAACCTGCAAACCCGTCACTTGATCATCGCTGGCATCGTCACCGATCAGTGCGTCGACATGGCCGTGCGCGACGCCGCCGATCGTGGCTATCTGGTCACCCTGGTGGAAGATGCCTGCGCCACCTACAGCGCCGAACGCCATCACGCCTGCCTGAATGCGATCAAGGGTTACTGCTGGATCACCGACACCGACACCGTGCTCGCCCGCCTGCAGGAGATGCAGCCATGAGCACGCGCCTGACGCCGCTGCCGATGACCACGCTGGTCACCACAGACCTGATCGGCATCACCCGCGGCCGCTCGTTTCCCACTGATGAGCTGGAGCATTATCAAGCCGCCGGCTGCGGCTGGGTGCCGGCCAACAGCGCATTGACGCCGCAGGACATCATTGCTTCGACCAATCCGTGGGGCGCCTATGGCGATTTGCGGCTGATTCCCGACCTGAGCAGCCGCGTCACTGTCGGCAACGGCCCGGACGTCGACGCACCGGCGCTGGATTTCATCCACGGCGATATCCGCGAAACCGATGGCCGCCCGTGGGGCGCCTGCCCGCGCACGTTGTTGCGTGATGAAATCGAGCGTTATCGCGATGAACTGGGCTTGCAGGTCAACGCCGCGTTCGAACATGAATTCAACCTGCACGCCGGTTTTGCCGAGCATCTGGCGTTCTCCCTCGAAGCCCAGCGCCAAGGTGCCGAGTTCGGTGGCTGGCTGCTCAGCGCCCTGCGCGCCGGCGGTGTCGAGCCGGAAATGTTTCTGCCGGAATACGGCAAGCATCAATACGAAATCACCTGCCGCCCGACGCTCGGCGTAGCGGCGGCTGATCGTGCCGTCAACGTGCGCGAGATCACCCGCGAGATCGCCCGGCAAATGGGCCTCGACCTGAGCTTCGCGCCGAAAACTGCGGCGGATGCGGTGTGCAACGGCGTGCATCTACACGTCAGCCTGCTCGATCTGGCCGGCCAGCCAATGCTCTATGACCCCGGTACCAGCAACGGTCTGTCGAGTCTTGGCCAGCATTGGGCGGCGGGGATCCTGCATTACTTGCCGGCCCTCTGTGCCTTCACCGCGCCGACGCCGGTGTCGTACGAGCGCTTGCAGCCGCATCACTGGAGCGCCTCTTACGCTTGTCTGGGTCAACAGAACCGCGAGGCGGCGCTGCGCATCTGCCCGACCGTGAGCCTCGGCGGCAAATCCGTGGCCCAGCAGTTCAACCTTGAGTTCCGCGCCATGGACGCCACCGCCTCGCCGCATCTGGCCATGGCCGCGCTGCTGATCGCCGGACGTCTGGGCATCGAACAGCGTCTGGCGCTGAACGCCATCACTAACGAAATTCCCGATTCACTCAATGACGAGCAACGCAAGGCCCGGGGCATCATCGCCCTGCCCGCCTCGCTGGCCCAGGCGCTGGATTGCCTGCGCAACAGTGGCACCTTCACTGCATGGCTGCCCAAGCCGCTGCTCGACACTTACTACGCCCTGAAAACCGAGGAACTGGCGCTGACGGAACAGCTCTCGCCCGCTGACTTGTGTGAGCACTATGCACGCCTGTACTGAATCCGCCGAGCTGGGGTTGTACACCCGACCGGCCTACAACCTGAGCCGCGCCGACTCGACGCACCCTGTGATTCTGGTGTGCGAACACGCCAACCGCTACATCCCCGAGGCCCTGAACAATCTGGGCCTGGGCGAGGCCGCCGCCGCTGAACACATCGCCTGGGACATTGGTGCGCTGCAACTCGCCGAACAGTTATCGGAAAGGCTCGGTGCAACCCTGCTGAGCGCCAATTATTCGCGCCTGCTGATCGATCTGAACCGGCCACGCCACGCCCCGGACAGTATTCCGGCGCAGAGCGAAATCTATCAGGTGCCGGGTAACCGCGAGCTGGACGAAGCCACCCGCGAGTACCGCCGCCAGACCTTATTCAAACCGTTTCACACGCGCTTGCAAACGTTGATCGACGAACGTGTGGCACAGGGCCAAGCGGTGCGTGTGGTGGGGATTCACAGTTTCACCCCGGTGTTTTACGGCCAGCCGCGACCGCTGGAGGCCGGCGTGCTGTTCGGTCAGGCCAAGGCCTACGCGCAACGCCTGCTCGACGGTCTCGGCGAGCATCCGCTGAAAGTGGCCGGTAATCAGCCCTACAAGATCGATCCGCTGGGCGACATGACCGTGCCGGTGCACGGCGATGCCCGTGGCCTCGACTCGGTGCTGATCGAGGTGCGCAACGATTTGCTGCGCAGCCCCGAAGCCGTATCGCGCTGGGCCGGATACCTCGCGCCGTTGCTGTAATGAATGAAAGACTGCTGACGCTGTAAACGATGGATCGATAACAACTAAAACGACCGACTGGCTGACAAGGAGTTGCGCTTCATGGAAATTGAAGAATTCGGCTACAAGCAAGAGTTGAAACGTAGCCTGACGCTGACCGATCTGGTGGTATACGGGATGATCTTCATGATCCCCATCGCCCCGTTCGGTGTGTATGGCTACGTCAACGCCGAGGCACCGGGGATGGTGCCGTTGGCGTACATTATTGGCATGGTGGCGATGCTGTTCACCGCGCTGAGTTACGGCAGCATGGCCAAGGCTTTTCCGATTGCCGGTTCGGTCTATTCCTACGCGCAACGCGGCCTCAATCAGCACGTCGGCTTCATCGCCGGTTGGCTGATGCTGCTCGATTACCTGCTGATCCCGCCGCTGCTTTACGTTTACGCGGCGATGGCCCTCAACCACTTGTACCCGGACATCCCGAAAGTCGGCTTTATTCTGGCGTTCCTGGTCAGCGCGACCTTCGTCAACCTGCGCGGCATCACCTTCACGGCACGGATGAACATCATCTTCCTGCTCGCGCAACTGGTGGTGCTGGGGATTTTCCTGTTCTACGCCTGGAATGCCCTGCACAACGGTGGCGGTAACGGCGAGCTGACCCTGGCGCCGCTGTATCACGCGGAAACCTTCAACTTCGCCCTGCTGATGCAGGCGGTGTCGATTGCAGTGCTGTCGTTCCTCGGCTTCGATGCGATCTCGACACTCGCTGAAGAAATCAAAGGCGATCCGGGCAAAAGCGTCGGCAAAGCGGCGCTGATCACCCTGGTAGTGATGGGCGTGATTTTCGTTGCGCAAACCTGGATTGCCACCGATCTGGCGGCCGGCATGGGTTTCAAATCCGCCGACACCGCGTTCTATGAAATCGCCGGAATCGCCGCCGGCAGTTGGCTGGCGACCCTGACCGCTGTCGCGACGGCATTGGCTTGGGGCGTGGCCGTGGCGATCACTTCGCAAGCCGCAGTCTCGCGTCTGCTGTTCGGCATGGCCCGCGACGGCAAGCTGCCGAAAGTGCTGGCCAAGGTGCATCCGAAACACAACACGCCGTACCTGAGCATTTATCTGGTGGCGGTGCTGTCGCTGGTGATCTGCTACCTGTTCATCAACTCGGTCGACACCCTGACCTCGCTGGTCAACTTCGGCGCGCTCAGCGGCTTCATGCTGCTGCACCTGACAGTGATCAACTACTACTGGCGTCGGCAGAAGTCCGGCCAAGTGGTGCGTCACCTGATCTGCCCGGTCATCGGCTTCATCATCGTCGCGGCCATCATGTACAACATGGGCGTCGATGCGCAGAAGCTCGGCCTGATCTGGATTGCCCTGGGCCTGGTGTATCTGTTCTTCCTGAATAAACTCGGCGCCAGTACCGCGCTGCCTGACCCGAGCAACGGCTGACAAGAAAAAGAGCGGCGTCTGACAACAAATCAGGCGACCGCCGATTTATCGCGTGGACACCGACAGTGATAGTCAGGTTTGGCGACATCGCCGAACCTTTTGATACAGGAGTACATCCATGCTGGTCTTACGCCCAGTCGAACAGACTGACCTGCCCCAGCTACAACAATTGGCCCGCGACAGTCTGGTGGGCGTAACTTCCCTGCCGGACGACAGCGAACGCCTGCGCGAGAAAATCGCCGGCTCCTGCGCCTCGTTTGACAGCGAAGCGGCATCCCAAGGCCCGGAGAACTACTTCTTCGTGCTGGAAGACCTGGACCGCCAACGGCTGGTCGGCTGCTCGGAGATTCTCGCGACGGCGGGCTTCGACGAGCCGTTCTACAGCCTGCGCAACCGCCATTTCACCAGTGCATCCCGCGAACTGAACATTGAACATGGCGTGCCGGCGCTATCGCTGTGCCATGACCTCAGCGGCCACACATTGCTGCGTGGTTTTCACATCAATGCCGAACTGGTGCGTACGCCGTTCTCCGAATTGTTGTCCCGTGCGCGCCTGTTGTTCATCGCCGCTCACACGCGGCGCTTTGCCGAAGCGGTGATTACTGAACTGGTCGGCTACAGCGACGAGCAAGGTCATTCGCCGTTCTGGGATGCGCTGGGCAAACACTTCTTCGACCTGCCCTACGCGGAAGCTGAACGCCTGTGCGGGCTGCAGAGCCGCACGTTTCTCGCCGAACTGATGCCGCAATACCCGATCTACGTGCCGATGCTGCCGCAAGCGGCGCAGGACTGTATCGGTCGTATTCACCCGGACGGTCAGGAAGCGTTCGACATCCTTGAGCGTGAGGGTTTCGAAACCAACAGCTACATCGACTTGTTCGACGCCGGCCCGACCCTGTATGCGCGCACCAGCAACATTCGTTCGATCGCCCGCAGCCAGACGGCAACAGTTCAGCAAAAACCCCAAATCGATGCCCGCGGTCGTTATCTGCTGAGCAACGACGCGCTGCACGGCTTCCGGTCGATCATGGCCGAACTCGATTACCAGACCGATCAACCGCTGTCCCTCACCCCTGCAATGTGTGCGGCGCTGAACGTAACCGATGGCAGCCCGATCCGGCTGATTGCCCTGTGAAACCCGCCCGGTTGCGCAGTCAACGACAGTGCCCGAACAGGCGCGCAGAAGGAGTTACAGCATGATTGTCCGCCCGGTCAAAGTCAGCGACCTGCCAGCCTTGATGGCGCTGGTGCAACAGGCCGGCCCGGGGTTCACCACCCTGCCGGCCAACGAAGATCGCCTGTCCCACCGGGTCCGTTGGGCGCAACGGGCGTTCGCCGAACAAGTGGAACGAGCCGACGCAGACTATCTGTTTGTGCTCGAAGACGACGACATGCGCGTGGTCGGCGTCAGCGCTCTGGCCGGGGCGGTCGGCCTGCGTGAGCCGTGGTACAACTATCGGGTCGGATTGACGGTGAGTTCGGCGCCGGATCTGGGCATTCAACGGCAGATCCCGACACTGTTTCTCAACAACGAACTCACCGGCCAATCTGAGCTGTGCTCGCTGTTTCTCGGCCATGACCAGCGCCACGGCAGCAATGGCCGCTTGTTGTCACTGGGGCGATTGCTGTTCGTTGCCGAGTTCCCGCACTTGTTCGGCGAGAAGATGATTGCCGAACTGCGCGGCAGTGCCGATGAACACGGTTGTTCGCCGTTCTGGGACAGCCTGGGTCGGCATTTCTTTCAAATGGACTTCAGCCATGCCGACCACTTGTCCGGGCTGGGCAACAAATCGTTCATCGCCGAACTGATGCCGCGCCAGCCGCTGTACACCTGCCTGCTCACCGAACAGGCCCAGGCAGCGATCGGCCAGGCACACCCGAATACCGAACCGGCGCTGAAGATCCTCCAGGCCGAAGGGTTTACCCACAAAGGCTACATCGACATCTTCGACGGCGGCCCGGTGATCGAAGCGCCGGTGCGCAATATCCGCACCGTGCGCGAGAGCGTCGAGCTGGCCCTGAGCCTCGGCAGCCCGGACGAACAGGCGCCACTGTGGCTGATTCACAACCGGCGTCTGGAGAACTGCCGCATCACCGTCGCTCGCGCCCGCCGGGTCGGCAGCAGCCTGGTGATCGACCGCCTCACCGCCAAGCGCCTGCAACTGCAACCGGGCAACTCGGTACGCGCGGTGATGCTGCCCAATCAACAGCAACAGGCGGTGGCGGCCTGACGGTCACCACCGCAAAAAGGTAAATCCTTTCAGCAAAAGGGTCAGCGACAACCTGTCCCTTGCAAATTCGTCATGATCCTTGACCCATTCGCGTGATAGCCTTTTCATTCTTCGGCGTTGACACCTTTGTTCAAGCCTTTCCATTCCTTTGTATTGGTGGAACTCGTATGACCCGGCTTTCCCATCAAGATTTGCGCCGTAACTTCCGTCAACTGCTGGCCTCCGACACCTGCTACCACACCGCGTCGGTGTTCGATCCGATGTCCGCGCGCATCGCTGCTGACCTGGGTTTTGAAGTGGGCATCCTCGGTGGTTCCGTGGCCTCGTTGCAGGTGCTCGGTGCCCCGGACTTTGCCCTGATCACCCTCAGCGAGTTCGCCGAACAGGCCACCCGCATCGGCCGCGTCGCCCAATTACCGGTGATCGCCGACGCCGACCACGGCTACGGCAACGCCCTCAACGTGATGCGCACCATCGTCGAACTGGAACGCGCCGGCGTCGCCGCCCTGACCATCGAAGACACCTTGCTGCCGGCACAATTCGGCCGCAAATCCACCGACCTGATTACCGTTGCCGAAGGCGTCGGCAAGATCCGCGCGGCGCTGGAAGCCCGGGTTGATACGGAAATGGCGATCATCGCCCGTACCAACGCCGGTATTTTGCCGAACCAGGAAATCATCAGCCGCACTCGCCAGTACCAGGCTGCCGGGGCTGACGGCATCTGCATGGTCGGCATTCAGGATTTCGATCAGCTTGAGCAAATCGCCGAACACCTGACCGTACCGCTGATGCTGGTGACCTACGGCAACCCGGCGCTGCGCGACGACAAACGTCTGGCCGAACTCGGTGTACGCGTGACCATTGATGGCCATGGTGCTTACTTTGCGGCGATCAAAGCGACGTATGACAGCTTGCGTGAACAGCGGCAGATCTTTACCCAGGCCTCCGACCTGAGCGCGACCGAGTTGACGCACACCTATACCCAGCCGGAGGAATACATTCTCTGGGCCAAGGAATACATGAGCGTCAAGGAGTGATGGGTTGGCCGGGCTGACGCCATCGCTGGCAAGCCAGGCTCCCACAGGTTATGCGGTTCGACATCAATTGATGGTTCAGCACCAAACCCTGTGGGAGCTGGCTTGCCAGCGATGAGGCCTGCCGCTACACCGCTAAACCGGCGTCTTGTAAGCCTCCTCCCGCTGCACCGCCCGCGCCTGAATCACATTCAGAATCGCACAGCCCTCGCGCATCAACAGATGCACCGCACTGGTCACCCGCGTCAGATCACAATCGGAAATGCCTTTGAGGTTGAGGCTGGCAAAGGTGTCGGCCAGATCGCGCACGACCACAAACCGGTGCATCGCACAGGCGGCCATGTCGCTGAGTTCTGAGTGGGTATTGAGGAAGAGCACCGGGGATTCGGCGTCGTAGGTGTCGATGGGGAGGAAGCGGGGCATTACTTGGTCGGTCATAGGTGTATCTCCAGGTAAGGCAACCACCGTTCGCGGCCAAACGAATAAGGTGGCAGCTGTGTGCGGGTTGGCCGACCAGATACCTGAAAGATCCGGCACACCCGCAGGTGTCCCGCGCACAGCTACCATTACACGCTGCTCAGTCCTTGAAGGTCTGAACAATGGCACTGTTTGCATTTCAGGTTACCGACCGGCCAAGGTCGTTCGCGGTGTTTTTCCGCTAGCCCGAACTATAGGGGTCGATACCGAAACGCGGCAACAGGGTACGTTGTAGGAAACGTCTTGAAAAGTTGTGCGCAATAAGGAGGGCTCGTAGGATCCGCCTAGAAGCGCACCAGACGCTCTCATTACCGCTTAGCCTACGCATGATCCTGCCTCTTGTTTTCCGTTCTGCCCTGAATTAGAGTCCGACTCATGCCAGTGACTAGGAGCATCTCCAGTCATCAAATCTGGCCTCTACAGGTGTCTAGTCTCCTTTTACGTTTGTGTGTCTCTCTAGCAGTCAGCTAGGAGGCACACAGATAGTAAACTTTGCCTTTCAAGCAGGCGTATTCCGCATCCATCCACTCTCGCCATAGCTGATTCAGCTACCTATCGATTTCTGTCTAGATTACTACTGCTCTCGTAATTACTCCTCACCCTGTGAAATTTCCTACCCTATACACTCCCTCTGAAATGTATTTTTCCTACGTAAAACAGAGCAATTTCTCTTTTTTTTGAAATGATTGTGCAATGCGATGTTTTGCGGCATATTTTATCGAAAGCCACCCATCGCCCCAGTTAAACCCTAGGGTTAACAAATGAACAAAAGACCTTTAATAGATCTATTAACAGCGATGCATCAGGGAAAATTCGATTTCCCTGAACTGGACACTGGAAACATCAACGACTTATACGAAACAAAAATCTATAACAACAGAGAAATACACATCCCAAACAAAAAACTAAAAACATTTCACTCATTCCTAAAACTTTTTCTTCTAGAACACCTAAGCACAAACGAAGAAGTTGTATTCTCATATCGAAAGGGTGTCAACGCTGTAGATGCAGTATCAAAGCACTCAAATAGCAAATATTTCTTCCAAACAGATATAAACGATTTCTTTAACAGCATTGACGAAGAACTGGTAAAAACAACAATAATAAGAGATATTGAAAAATGTCCAATTTCAGATATAAATCTGCACATCGACAGCATCATTAAAACCCTAACAATAAAAAACTCCGTACCGGTCGGATTTTCAACATCACCTCTCCTTAGCAACTCGTGCTTATTCATTTTCGACAACAGCCTTAAAGACTACTGCGACAAAAACTCACTAACACTATCGAGATATTCCGATGACATAATTGTCTCAGGCAAAAAAAAAGAACCCATACTTGAAGCCGAGAGATATATCGCACAACTATTATCAGACACCACAAAAAATAAACTCTCAATAAACATCAAAAAAAGCAAACACACCCAAACAGGAAACAAAATAAAATTACTTGGAATGGTGATACTCCCCAATGGAAAAGTAACTATAGATATAAAGTTCAAAAAAGATACAGAAGTAAAACTACACTACTATTTAACAAACAGAGAAAAATTCATTGAGATTGTCGATTCAGATATAGAAACCGCAATAGAAAAACTGTCTGGACACTTAAACTATTACAACACAGTAGACCCAAGCTATTTAGACAAGTTAAGAAAAAAATACGGCGCAACCACTGTTGATATGTTTCTTCACAAATCGGACAGATTATAATGCTACTCTCAGTCGAACTAAAAAACATACAACATATTAAGAATATGATTTTTAGCTTAGACTTGAGCCAGAACAAGCTCACTTGCCTTGTAGGCAAGAATGGAATTGGAAAGACGACACTTATTAAATCAATTCTTAATTTTCGCTCCGCAGATACATTTTCAAAAACCACGTCACCTGGAGTGTTCAAGGATGGCAGTGAAGTCACGTACAAAATTGGGAATGACGAGTACCTATTCAGCTTCGATGCGACGATTAACACCCTCAACTGCAAGTCAGCGATCCCGGATGAGATTAAGAAAACTATTGACGTCGAACTTCCAATGCCGTATGGCCAGAGATTCAATCATTTCCAAAGCATCAGCACTGCCGACAAAGATATCAGAACAGCAATTATCTTAGGCAAATTCACAACACCTCACGAACTTATTGAATTCCTCAACGATATTTACTCCTGCGACAAATTCAATAACTTAATTGAAATACAAGTAAAGAACACCAAATACTATTGTATCCCTCTCGAAAAAGACAGGTACGTAAGAGAGGACCATCTAAGCTCTGGCGAGTTTTTCTTGATCAGCCTTTATCGAAAAATCACCAATCGATGCAAACTGATTGTAATTGACGAAATAGATATCTCATTAGATGCAGCAGCTCAAGCTCATCTAATCCGACGGCTACGCGCCTTTTGCGACACATACAAAGTAAACATATTCTGTACAACTCATTCCCTAGCACTAATGAGAACTCTTAAAGACAAAGAGCTTTTCTACATGTCCAACAGCGAAGGAAGTGGCGACATAATTCCCGCATCGTATAATTATATAAAAAGCATAATGTTCGGATTCAAAGGGTGGGACAAATACATCCTTACAGAAGACGACATGTTAAAGAATCTACTTGACTTCATTATAGCAAAATATTGCCCAACCAATTTTTCACAATACAAAATTGTCCCTATTGGAGGCGGATCAAATGTGACAAAGCTATTAGCACTCAATGCAAAAGAGCGTTTCCTTTCCAATCCGGAAAATGTAATCTCCATACTTGACGGCGATCAAAGAATATACAAACATATAAAAAATTGTCCCAACACCTATTTCTTGCCTTTCGACAGCGTGGAAAAAAGAATCTTCCAAGACCACAAATTATCAAAATTTCTGCCAGATTTTCAATGCACTGAAGCCATTGTCACCGATAAACATTTCTATAAAAAAATCATTGAAACCAACGAAACTACCGACCCTAAGATATTCGAATACCTTTGCAACTCCTCGATGGAGGATATAACTAATCTCAGCAAAGAAATCGCGTCTTTTTTAGCTCAAAGACCTGATTAACTCTACCTATTAAACCTTTGTTACTTCCGAAAGCTAAACAGCCCACAATCCATAACGGCCGCTCAGCTCTCGCTCATTTATTATTTATTCTTTGCCAACTCCATAATCATCCGCGACAACAGATAAATCCGCGGCGCCACGCTCGCCACTTCGGCGTATTCCTCCGGCGTGTGAATATTGCCGCCGACAATCCCGAAACCATCCAGCGTCGGCGTGCCGACCCCGGCCGACAAACTCGCATCCGCCGCGCCACCACTGCCCTCCTCGGTCAGCTTGCGGCCAATCTCGCCATAAATCCCCTGGGCCATGGCCATCAGGCGATCCGACTCAGGCGTTTGCGGCATCGGTGGCAAGCCGCGTTGTAATGAAGTCTTCACTTCCGTCTCAGCAATCAATTTGTCCTGCGACACCCGTGCCAGATCCTTCTCGATCCGGTCAAACTCCTCCGGCACCGCCGCGCGCACGTCGGCCTTGGCCGTGGCTTGATCGGGAATCACGTTGGTGCGGTCGCCGGCCTTGAGCACGGTGAAGTTGATGGTGGTCTTCTTCGCTTCATCGCCGAGTTTGCCCAGTTGCAGAATCTGGTGCGCCGCTTCCATCGCGGCGTTGCGCCCCAGTTCCGGGGCGACGCCGGCGTGTGCGGCTTTACCCTTGACCTCGACCAGCGCCGTCGCGCTGCCCTTGCGCCACACCACCAGGCCATCAGCCGGGCGTCCCGGCTCAAGGTTGAGGGTCACGTCGTGCTGTTTGGCGGTTTTCTTGATCAGATCGGTGGCGACGTCCGAACCGGTTTCTTCGCTGGCGTCGAGCAGGAAAGTGATTTGCGCGTAGTCCTTGAAGTCGAGGTTTTTCAGGACTTTCAGCGCAAAGATCCCGGCGACGATGCCGCCCTTGTCATCCATCACCCCTGGCCCGTAAGCGCGGCCGTCCTTGATGTGGAACGGCCGCTCGGCCGCCGCCCCCTCCTTGAACACCGTGTCCATGTGCGCCATCAGGAGGATTTTCGCCTTGCCGGTGCCTTTCAGCGTCGCCAGTACATGGTTGGATTTTTCCGGTGTGTTCGGCACCAGTTCGATGGTGGCGCCGAGTTTTTTCAGCTCATCGATGGCGATGTCGCTGACTTGCTTGAGGCCCGGTTCATAGCCAGAACCGGAGTCGACATTGACCAGCCGTTCCAGCAATTTCAGCGCTTCTGGCTGGTATTGCTCGGCATCAGCGAGCACTTGTTTGTGCGGTTCGGCAAAGGCGTGGGCAGCGGAGAAAGTGAGAGACAGGCCGAGGCTAGCGGCCAGCAGGGAGCGAGAAAATGAGCACGTCATGAAGCGATCCTTGTTTAGCGTCGGGGGGATTTAACCGTACCCGACATCGGCGCGAGGCTCTACACCGAATGCGACCTCTCCCTGACCACCACCGAACACGTGTAGGAGCTGCCGAAGGCTGCGATCTTTTGATCTTGCTTTTGATTTAGAAAGACCAAAGTCAAAAGATCGCAGCCTTCGGCAGCTCCTACAGGGGATGTGGGGTATAGCGGTCAAACCGAATCCAGTAACGTCTGCCGGGACTTGTCATCGCAATTGCAGATCACCCGGTTACGCCCGCTGGCCTTGGCCTCGTACAACGCCTGATCGGCATCATTGAGCCAGCGTGTTGCGTCGGCATGCGCCGGATCGTACGCCGCCAGGCCGATGCTCAAGCTGACCTTCAACGCCGGATTCTGCTCATAACCCAGAATCGCGAAGCGCTCACGCAACGCTTCCATCGCCTGCGCGGCGTTGAACAGCGGCAGATCCGGCAAAATCACGCAGAACTCATCACCGCCATAACGCCCGGCAACGTCCGTCGCCCGCAGGTTTTGTTTAAGCAACTTGCTCAACTGGCGCAACACGATGTCGCCCGCGACATGGCCGTAGGTGTCGTTGATCGCCTTGAAGTGATCGATGTCGATCAGCGCAATCGCCGCACCCTGCTTCTGCCGCTTGCAGCGCTGAAAAGCGATCTCCAGTTGATCCTTCCAGGCGCCATGATTGAGCAACCCGGTCAGGCTGTCGGTGCGGCTCAAGGCGAGCAATTCGCGTTTATGCAAGCCAAGCGTGTAGGCCTGACGAAAGCAGATCCAGCCCAGCGCCAAGGGGTATAGCAGCAGAAGCGGGAAACAGGCATACATTTGTGCAGGTGTGGTTTGCGGAATGAATGCCGGAGCAAACACCACCAGCCCGACGCCGACCCCGAGCAACTGCGCCGCTGAGCCTGCCAATAGAAAGCGTGAACCGCCGATAGCGACGTTGTTCATCGCCATCATCGAAATGGTCGTGGCAGTGGGCAGCGGATTGAAATGCATGGCGGCAAGCCAAAAGCCGCCGAAAAAGGCGTCGATCAACAGATTGCGGTGTTCAGCGTGGTAAGGAACCCGGGCGCGGCGCGCCCATTGAAACGCCAGATGCGGCCAGACCAAGCCATTGAAGAACATCAACGCCCAGACCCAGAGCGGCGGATCGAGCGAATACATCGCCACGCTCACGCACACAAGCCCCAGAATCAACCCGAGGATGCGCGATGTATAAAGCCTCCTGGCCAATGAAAGTCCCTTTCCTCCGGTATTTCCCATAAGGACCTCGATCACGCACACCGCAGGACGGATGTGCTGGAAGTCTAACAGGGCGACGTTAAATAGCCATCACCGGCCAGCGGGCTGAATAGCGCGACATCAGGGCCGCGCACAGTGCAAATATTTGGCTATACATGAAAGGAGCAAAATGGAAAAAAAACTATAAGAAGGAGACCCATGCACACCTATCACGTGTTGATCATCGGCAGCGGTTTTGGCGGTCAATGTGCTGCGGTCAACCTGCTCAAGGCCGGGATCGACGATTTTCGCCTGCTGGAGCGACGGGACTTCTTTGGCGGCACCTGGTGCCAGAACACCTACCCCGGCGCGGCGGTGGACGTGCCGTCGCCGCTGTATTCGCTGTCGTTCGCGCCGTACCGCTGGTCGCAGATGTTCGCCGGACAAGCCGAGTTGCAGCGCTACACCGAGCATGTCATCGAGCAGTTCGGTTTGCGTGACCGCGTGGAGCTGGAGGCCAATGTCGAGCGCGTCGAATGGGACGACACGGAAAAACGCTGGGCCGTGTATACCGCCAGCAAAGGCACCTTTTATGCGCAGTTCCTGATCAATGCCACCGGACCATTGAGCCAACCGGTCATCCCACACTTTCCCGGCCAGGAGCGCTTTCAAGGCAAGACGTTTCATACGAACAACTGGGATCACAGCTACGACTACCGCGCTAAACGCGTGGCCATCGTCGGCAGCGGTGCCAGTGCGGTACAAGTGATTCCGGCGATTGCGCCGCAAGTCGATCACCTGCACGTGTTTCAGCGCACGCCACACTGGGTGCTGCCCCGCGCCGATCGTCAGTTCGGACCGCTGCAACGCTGGCTGCTTGGCCGCAAACCCGCCTACAAACTGTTGCGCTGGCTGATTTACTGGCAATTCGAAACCCGCGTCATCGCGTTCAAATACTCGAAAGCGGCGATTCACATGGTCCAGCAGCACGCCCTGCGTTTTCTCAAACGCCAAGTGCCGGACCCGGTGCTGCGAGAAAAACTCACCCCGGACTTCACCATTGGCTGCAAACGGGTGCTGGTGTCCAGCACCTATTACCCGGCGCTGAACCGTTCCAACGTCGCCTTGCATACGCGCGAGCAAGGCATTGCGTCCATCGACGAAACCGGGATCAACACCGAGGACGGCCAGCACATCGATGTTGATCTGATTATCTGGTCGACCGGGTACGACGCAACCGACGGGGTGATTTCCTACCCGGTCAGCGGAAAAAACGCCGTGCAACTCAGAGATGTCTGGGCGCAATACCCGCGCGCCTATCTGGGCACCAGTCTGCCGGACTTTCCCAACCTGTTTATCGTCACCGGCCCCAACACCGGCATCGGCCACACCTCGGCGCTGTTCATCATCGAGTCGCAGATGAACTACATCCTTGACTGTATTCGCACCGTGCAGGCGAAGGGTCTGCGCAGCATCGAAGTGCGCCCCGAAGCGGAACGTACCTACACTGAGATGATTCATCGGGAAATGGAGCGCACGGTCTGGAAGTCCGGCGGCTGCCACAGTTGGTATCAAAGCAAGAGCGGTCATGTGATCGCGATGTTTCCCGGCTTCAGTTTCAGCTACCACCGCTTGACCCGAGCGCTGAAACCGGCCGACCACATTCTGTCCTGAACACGTAAAAGGAAGACGTCGATGCTTTTGCTGTTTGTCGCCCTCGCGGTTTTCGTGGCCTGGAGCTGGTTGAGTTATCCGGCGGTTGGTCATTGGCTGTACGACCTGAACATGGCCATCGAGGCCAAGTTGTACAAATTGCACAAGATCGAAGTGCCGATCGCCGAGATGACCGTCTCGACTTGGCAGGGCGGGCCGTATGAAGCGGCCAGCGCGATTCTGATGCTGCATGGCTACAGCGCCGACAAGAACCTGTGGCTGCGCTTTTCCCGGCACTTCGTGCGCCAGTATCGGGTGATCATCCCGGACCTCGCCGGCCATGGTGAAACCGGCTTCAAGGCGGGCGGCGGCTACGACATTCCGTTGCAGGCCAAGCGCATGATCCAGTTGCTCGACGTTTGCGGCGTGGAGAAAGTCCACGTAATCGGCAACTCGATGGGCGGCTACATCGCCGCGTGGCTGGCGGCGACTTATCCCGACCGCATCGCGTCGGTGGCATTGATCGACCCGGCGGGCGTCACCGCGCCTGAGGCCAGCGACATGGAGCGGCATCTGGCGCGCGGGCATAACCCGTTTCTGATCAATTCGCGGGAAGAGTTCCAGCAGTTCTACGCGATGACCATGGCCACGCCACCATGGGTACCCAAATTGGTGCTGGACGCCATCGCCCAGCGCTACGAACAACAACGCGATGAACTGGAAGAGATCTTCCGCGATTTTCGCGCCAGCCCGCCGATGGAGCCGAAACTGGCCGACATCAAGTGCCCGGCGCTGTTGCTCTGGGGGCGCAAGGATCGGCTGATCGACGTCAGCAGCGTGCCGGTGTGGAGCAAGGGCATCGCCAATTTGCGTGTGGATGTCTGGGATCACGTCGGGCACATGCCGATGGTTGAACAGCCGGGGAATACTGCGCGCCTGTATCGCGAGTTTCTGGGAAGCCAAAGATGACAATGCACTCTTCCCCTGATCGTTCCCACGCTCTGCGTGGTAATGCCTCAAGGGACGCTCCGCGTCCAGTGACGCGGAGCGTCACGGGCTGCATTCCCAGCAGAGCGTGGGAACGATCAAGGGTAAGGGCTTGAGATGAACATTCTTTATGACGAACGCCTCGACGGCCCGTTGCCGCAGGTGAACAAGGCCGGATTCCTCAAGTCATTGCAGCAAACGCTGCCAGATCTCGACATTTTGTGGCGCGAGGAAGAACTCAAACCCTACGAATGCGACGGTCTCTCCGCCTACCGCACCACGCCGATGCTGGTCGCCCTGCCCCGACGAATTGAGCAAGTGCAAACCCTGCTCAAACTCTGCCATGAGAAAAACGTCCCGGTGGTTGCCCGTGGTGCCGGCACCGGGTTGTCCGGCGGCGCCTTGCCGCTGGAACAGGGCCTGCTGCTGGTGATGGCGCGCTTCAATAATATCCTGCACATCGACCCGGCCGCGCGCACCGCGCGGGTTCAACCGGGGGTGCGCAATCTGGCGATCTCCCAGGCAGCGGCGCCTTTCGGCCTGTATTACGCGCCAGATCCATCCTCGCAGATCGCCTGTTCGATCGGCGGCAACGTCGCCGAAAATGCCGGCGGCGTGCATTGTCTCAAGTACGGTTTGACCGTGCACAACCTGCTGAAAATCGAAGTGCTGACCATCGAAGGCGAACGCCTGACCCTGGGTTCGGACGCCCTCGATTCAGCGGGTTTCGATTTGCTCGCGCTCTTCACCGGCTCCGAAGGTTTGCTGGGGATCATCACCGAAGTCACGGTCAAACTGCTGCCCAAACCCCAGGTCGCGAAAGTCCTGCTGGCCAGTTTCGATTCCGTAGAAAAGGCCGGCCGTGCGGTCGCTGAAATCATCGCGGCGGGGATTATTCCCGGCGGCCTGGAGATGATGGACAACCTCGCCATTCGCGCCGCCGAAGATTTCATCCACGCCGGTTACCCGGTCGATGCCGAGGCGATTCTGCTGTGCGAACTCGATGGCGTCGAAGCCGATGTCCACGATGATTGCCAACGGGTGCGCGAGGTCATGACCGCGGCCGGCGCCACCGAAGTGCGTCAGGCCCGCGACGAAGCCGAGCGCGTGCGTTTCTGGGCCGGGCGCAAAAATGCCTTTCCGGCCATCGGTCGTTTGTCACCGGACTATTACTGCATGGACGGCACCATCCCGCGCCGCGAATTGCCCGGGGTTTTGCAAGGCATCGCCCGCCTCAGCGAAGAATACGGATTGCGCGTGGCCAACGTATTCCATGCCGGCGACGGCAACATGCACCCGCTGATTCTGTTCGACGCCAATCAACCCGGCGAGCTGCACCGCGCCGAAGCCTTGGGCGGCAAGATCCTCGAACTGTGCGTGCAGGTCGGCGGCAGCATCACCGGCGAACACGGCGTCGGCCGCGAGAAAATCAACCAGATGTGCGCGCAGTTCAACAGTGACGAACTGAGCCTGTTTCATGCAGTAAAAGCCGCGTTCGACCCACAAGGCCTGCTGAATCCCGGCAAGAACATTCCGACCCTGCACCGCTGCGCCGAATTCGGCGCCATGCATATTCACGCCGGGCAATTGCCCTTTCCCGAACTGGAGCGTTTCTGATGGCCGACGTCGATGCCGCCAGCGCCCTGCTCGATCAGGTCAACGAGGCCCGGGCCAATGCCACGCCGCTGAAAATTCAGGGTGGCAACAGCAAAGCGTTCCTCGGCCGCGAGGTCGCCGGTGAAGTGCTCGACACCCGCGCCCATTGCGGCATCGTCCGTTACGAGCCGACCGAACTGGTGGTTACGGCGCGCGCCGGCACGCCGTTGTCCGAGCTGCTGGCGGCGCTGGACGCTGCCGGGCAAATGCTGCCGTGCGAACCGCCAGCGTTCGGCGAGGGCGCCACCGTCGGCGGCATGATCGCCACGGGTTTATCCGGGCCTCGGCGGCCGTGGTCGGGCTCGGTGCGCGATTTCGTCCTCGGCACGCGGGTCATCACCGGCCTCGGTCAGCACCTGCGCTTCGGCGGCGAAGTGATGAAGAACGTCGCCGGTTATGACCTGTCGCGGTTGATGGCCGGCAGTTACGGCTGCCTCGGCGTGCTCACCGAAGTGTCGCTGAAAGTCCTGCCGAAACCGCGCCAGTGCCTGAGCATTCGCCTCGACATTGAATGCGCGCGGGCACTGGCCAAGCTTGCCGAATGGGGTCAGCAACCGTTGCCGATCAGCGCCGCGTGCCACGATGGCCAGAGCCTGTATCTGCGTCTTGAGGGCGGCGAAGGCTCGGTGACGGCGGCGCATCAACGCCTCGGTGGTGAGCCGTTGGATTCAGGGTTCTGGCGGGATCTGAATGAGCAGCGTCTTGCGTTTTTCAACGAAGGTTTGCCGCTGTGGCGCTTGTCGTTGCCGAATAATCTCGGGCCCCTGGATCTGCCCGGCGAGCAACTGATCGACTGGGCCGGTGCACAACGCTGGCTGAAATCCGACGTCGAGCACATGCATATTCTCGCTCAGGAACTCGGCGGCCATGCCACCTGTTTCACCCACGGCGCCAGTTCTTCGCCGTTCCAGCCGCTGGCCTGGACACTGCTGCGCTATCACCGACAACTGAAGGCGCAACTCGACCCGCAAGGGCTGTTCAACCCCGGGCGCATGTACGCGGAGTTCTAGCCATGCAAACCACCCTCAGCGAACAGTCACTGCAACTGCCCCGTGCCGCCGAAGCGGAAAAAATCCTCCGCACCTGCGTGCATTGCGGCTTTTGCAACGCGACCTGCCCGACCTATCAATTGCTCGGTGATGAACTCGATGGCCCGCGCGGGCGCATCTACCTGATCAAGCAAGTGCTCGAAGGCGCGCCGGCAACGGCGCAGACGCAACTGCATCTGGACCGCTGCCTGTCGTGCCGTAACTGCGAAACCACCTGCCCGTCCGGCGTCGACTATCACAACCTGCTCGACATTGGCCGCGCGGTGGTCGATCACGCGGTGCCGCGTCCGGCGGCGCAGCGCCTGTTACGTGAGGGCTTGCGCGCATTGGCGCCTAATCCGGGATTGTTCAAAGGCTTGTTGCGAGTGGGCACGACGTTTCGGCCGCTGTTGCCGCGCTTGCTTGAAAGCAAATTGCCGCAGCACTTGCCGGTTAACGGCTCGCGCCCTGCCCCTCGCCATGCCCGGCGGGTGTTGTTGCTTGAAGGCTGCGTACAACCGGGGTTGTCGCCAAATACCAATGACGCCACGGCGCGGGTGCTGGATCGTTTGGGCATCAGTGTCACCCCGGTGGCCGAGGCCGGGTGTTGCGGCGCGCTGGACTATCACCTCGACGCGCAAGCCAAAGGCCTCGATCGCGCCCGGCAGAATATCGATGCCTGGTGGCCACACCTGCAAAACGGTGCCGAAGCACTTGTGCAGACCGCCAGCGGTTGCGGCGCATTCATCAAGGATTACGGGCATTTGCTGGAAGACGATCCGGTGTATGCGGCCAAGGCCAGGGAAATCAGCGAGCACACGCTGGATCTGGTGCAGATACTCGCGCAAGAACCGCTGGAGCAGATCTGCGCCGCCACTGAACGGCGGATTGCCGTGCATTGCCCGTGCACCTTGCAGCACGCGTTGAAACTGGGCGGCGCGGTTGAAGCTGTGCTGACCCGCCTCGGTTTCAATCTCACCGCCGTGCCTGACGGCCATTTGTGCTGCGGCTCGGCGGGTACGTATTCGTTGACGCAACCGATGCTGGCCCGGCAACTGCGCGATAACCGCCTTAACGCGCTGGAAAGCGGTCGCCCCGAGCTGATCGTCACCTCCAACGTCGGCTGTCAGAGCCATCTGGGCAGCGCCGGGCGCACGCGGGTGATGCACTGGATCGAACTGGTGGATCAGTCGTTGGCAGAATGAAGTTCGTAGGATTCTTCGTTTGCCCGCGTGCGAGAAGGCTGCGATCTTTTCCCTCATCCATTCCGTGACCGTGGCAGGAATTTTTTTCATGACCGTGCAGCCGTTCGTCAGCCCCGACCTGATCCGCCAACGCTTCTCCAAAGCGATGTCCGACATGTACCGCGAAGAAGTGCCGCTGTACGGCGCGCTGATGCAATTGGTGGAGCAGACCAACCGCGAGGTGCTTGCACGTCAGCCGGACATCGCCCGGCAGCTCGATAGCACCGGCGAAATCCAACGGCTGGACATGGAGCGTCATGGCGCCATTCGCGTCGGCACCGCGACGGAACTGGCCACCCTCGCCCGCCTGTTTGCGGTGATGGGCATGCAACCGGTGGGTTATTACGACCTGACCCCGGCGGGCGTGCCGGTGCATTCCACAGCGTTTCGCGCGGTGCATGAAGAGGCGCTGCAAGTCAGCCCGTTTCGCGTGTTTACGTCGCTGTTGCGCCTCGAGTTGATTGAGGATGCGCAACTGCGTGCCTTTGCCGAATCAGTGCTGGCCAAGCGTTCGATCTTTACCTCGGAGGCGTTGCGCCTGATCGCGCAAGCTGAAAACGCGGGCGGACTGAATGAAAGCGAGGCCGAGGCATTCGTCCTACAGGCATTGGAAACCTTTCGCTGGCATCACAGCGCCACGGTTACCGCTGCGCAATATCAATCTTTGAGCGCCCAACATCGCTTGATCGCCGATGTGGTCGCATTCAAAGGCCCGCACATCAATCACCTGACGCCGCGCACGCTGGACATCGACCGCGTCCAAGAACAGATGCCAGCCCATGGCATCACCCCGAAAGCCGTGATCGAAGGCCCACCGCGCCGGCAGTGCCCGATCCTGCTGCGCCAAACCAGTTTCAAGGCACTGGACGAGCCGATCGCCTTCACCGATCAGAACCAAACCCGTGGCAGTCACAGCGCGCGTTTCGGCGAAATCGAACAGCGCGGCGCGGCGCTCACGCCCAAAGGTCGGGAGCTGTATGACCGCTTGCTGAATGCCGCGCGCGATGAACTCGGTGACTTCCCCAACGAAGGCAATGCCGCACGCTACAACGCGCTGATGGCTCAGCACTTTGGCGAATTTCCTGACAGTGTCGAGGGTATGCGAGAACAAGGGTTGGCGTACTTTCGTTATTTCGCCACGGAAAAAGGGCAGGCTGCTGGAGGGCTTGGGCAGTCGTCTCTGGAGGACTTGTTGCGCGGTGGTTATGTGAAAGCGGAACCGTTGGTGTACGAAGACTTCCTGCCGGTGAGTGCGGCGGGGATTTTTCAGTCGAACCTTGGCGACGCGGCACAGGCGCATTATGGCGAGCATTCCAATCGGCAGGCCTTCGAGCAGGCGCTGGGGCGCGCGACTATTGATGAGTTGGGGTTGTATGCCGCGACGCAGCAGCGTTCGATCGATAATTGTCTGTCCACACTTTCCCGGTAACGGCCGAAGGCTGCGATCTTTTGATCTAAAAGTTTTAAGCAGCCGCTTCGACCAAATGATGGCACCTGGCCATTGTGCGCAAGAAGTTGCGCACTTGTTTTGCAAAAAAGCCTGATAAAACCGCTGAGAGCCACGTCGCACAAGGCCTGCAGCCAAGTGCGCAAGAAGTTGCGCAGTACTGCGCAACTTCTTGCGCACTTTTGCCTTGAGCGAGCGCTTTATTTCGCACAAGCGCCTGAAAAATCAGACAAACACCCCGGCCCGCATGGTCGCAACAATTGTTGGCACGCTCCTTGATAACAGTCAGGCACCCACCGGGCGATTTCGCCTCCCGGGCACCTTAAATTATTCCGCAAGGAGAGCACCCCATGGCAACACCAGCGTACATGTCGGTTACCGGCGAAAAACAAGGCCTGATCACTGCAGGCGCTTTCACCGCTGACTCCGTAGGCAACACCTACCAGGAAGGCCACGAAGACCAGGTTATGGTTCAGGCTTTCAGCCACGACGTGATCATCCCGCGTGACCCACAATCCGGTCAGCCAACCGGTCAGCGCGTTCACAAGCCAGTTGTGATCACCAAGGTCTACGACAAGGCTTCGCCTCTGTTGCAAGCCGCTCTGACCTCCGGCGAGCGCATGAGCGAAATCGTTATCCAGTGGTTCCGTACTTCTGCTCAAGGCACCCAAGAGCACTACTACACCACCAAACTGGAAGACGCGATCATCGTCGCCATCAACAACAAAATGCACAACTGCCAGGATCCAGGCAATTCGCACTTCACCCACCTGGAAGAAGTGCAGTTCACCTACCGCAAAATCACCTGGACCCACGAAGTATCCGGTACTTCGGGTTCCGATGACTGGCGTGCTCCAGTCGTTTAATTACGGCTGATCGTTACAAGCATCGGCCAGCTCTGCTGGTCGATGTTGTTTTCGCCCTCCAGAATTTCGCGTAAGTTGAGCCGTTTGCGGTCGTCAACTCACGCCGCTGTACAGCACGAGGAACAAGGGATGTTCGCGCCGGCCAATGAAACCCACTTTGCCCTGACCATCGAAGGTCTTTCTGCTGACTTTCAGGTATTCACCCTGCAAGGCCGCGAAGCCATCAGCCAGCCTTTTGTGTTCGAGGTGGAGCTGGTCAGTGAGCAGCCGTCGCTGGACCTCGAAACCCTGCTGCACAAACCGGCCTTCCTGCAACTGTCGCCCGACGGCAGCGGCATCCACGGCCAGATCTACCGCGCCGCGCAAGGTGATTCCGGCAAACGCCTGACCCGTTACTCGGTGACCCTGCGCCCGCAATTGTCCTACCTGGCGCACCGCGTCAATCAGCGCATCTTCCAGAACCTCACGGTGCCGAAAATCATCGGCATGGTCCTCGAAGAGCACGGCATTCAAAGCAACGCCTACGAATTCAAGACCGGTTCGATCTATCCCGAGCGCATCTACTGCGTGCAATACGATGAATCGGACCTGCATTTCATCCAGCGCCTGTGCGAGGAAGAAGGTATCCACTACCACTTCGAGCACACGGCGACGGCGCACAAACTGGTGTTCGGCGATGACCAGACGGTGTTCCCGAAACTCAAGCCTGTGGCCTATCAGCAAGACTCCGGCATGGTCGCCAGTGACCCGGTGATCAAGCGCTTCGACCTGCGCCTGGAAACCCGCACCAGCCGCACCACCCGCCGCGATTACGATTTCGAAAAACCGCGTATTACCCTCGAAAGCGAAAACCGTGGCGACGCCCTGCCCGACCTCGAAGACTACGATTACCCAGGTCGTTTCATCGACCGCGAGCGCGGCAAACACCTGGCCAAACGCGCCCTCGAACGTCATCGCAGCGATTTCAAGCTGGCTGAAGGCAGGAGCGATCAGCCGTTGCTGGTCAGCGGCCACTTCCTCGCCCTGACCGCGCACCCGAAAGCCAAGTGGAATGACCTCTGGCTGCTCACCGAAGTCCACCACGAAGGCAAGCAGCCGCAGGTCCTCGAAGAGTCGGTAACCAGCGACACCACCGCGCTGAAAGACGATTTCCACCAGGGCTATCGCAACCGCTTTCAGGCCACCCCATGGGACGTGCCCAACCGCCCGCCCCTGCGCCACCCGAAACCACGCATCCTCGGCAGCCAGAGCGCCGTGGTCACCGGCCCGAAAGGCGAAGAGATCCATTGCGACGAATACGGCCGCGTCAAAGTCCAGTTCCACTGGGACCGCGAAGGCGAAGCCGACGACAAAACCAGTTGCTGGCTGCGCGTCTCCAGCGCCTGGGCCGGCGCGCAATACGGCGGCATCGCCATCCCGCGCATCGGCATGGAAGTGCTGGTCACCTTCCTTGAAGGCGACCCCGATCAACCGCTGATCAGCGGCTGCCTGTACCACAAGGAAAACACCGTCCCCTATCCACTGCCGGCAAACAAGACCCGCAGCACCTTCAAGACCCTCAGCTCGATGGGCGGTGGCGGCTACAACGAACTGCGCATCGAAGACAAAAAAGGTCAGGAACAGATCTACCTGCACGCCCAGCGCGATTGGGACGAAAACATCGAGCACGACCAGAAAATCCGCGTCGGCAACGAACGCCACGACACCGTCGAAAAGAACAGCTACAGCGAGTTCAAGGCCGAAGAACACCACACCGTCTACGCCGACCGCAAAGTCGAAGCCCGAGCCAACGACCACCTGACTGTCGGCGTGAACCAGCACATCAAGATCGGCACCGGCCAGTTCATCGACGCAGGCCAGGAAATCCACCTCAGCAGCGGCATGAAAGTGGTGATGGAAGCCGGTAGTGAGCTGACCCTGATCGGCGGCGGCAGCTTCATCAAGATTGATGCTGGTGGCGTGACCATGAGTGGGCCGGTGATCAATATGAACTCGGGTGGTAGCCCGGGGAGCGGCACGGGCGCGGCGCCGTTGTTGCCCGGCGTTGTGAAACAGGCTGATGCTGACAAGGCTGGCCAGGTTGTAAAACCTTCATTGGGTTCATTCAAGGCACAGTCAAAAGCAGGTGTGTTGCTGCCGACGCCATCGTGTCATCTGGATGCAACAGGTTGCTGCCCAATTCACCAACCAGGTGGGTCTGCATGATCGTTTCCATCGAATCACCCTTCAAGCAACCTGCAACAACGGGTGTGATGTGCCTGATCTTGGATCGAAGCTTTGATCCGGATCTGCTGAGCCACTTGTATCAGGGTGAAGAGCAATCTCGACCCAGTTGCATACCACTGTTCACAGGAACGCCCTATGCAGATCTTCAGCCTGCTGGCCCCTATGCAGTCCTGTGCCCAGACAAAGGTGCAGCCGCGGACTTCATCGGGGCTCTGCTGGAACGCGCGGATGCTGGATGTGTCGCGTGGCTGAGCAACCCGGAGTCTCTGGATCATGGCGTCGAACACTGGCGCAGCCTATTGACGGTTCGTACCGATGATGAGCCGCAACAGATGATGCGTTTCTTTGATCCGCGCTGGCTGGAACCCTTGCTGCTGAGCCTCGACGAAGCCGAAAGAACGCAATTTCTCGGCCCGTTCAACAGCTTGGCCTGGCGAAACGAAATCGGCTGGCGATATTACGCCAAAGCGCCGCACAGTCCGGAAACAGTTGTCCAGCCACCGGCATGGCTGTATTTAAGCCCGCAACGTCAGACGCTCATCGAGCAGGGGCGGTTGAAAGTCATCGCCACCCGTTTTGCCGACGATTACCGCGACGCGCTGCCGCCGGAGGACGCCGTTGAATTCGTCTACCGACAACTGCTGGCAGGTCAGGATATGGGCTACGCGCAAATGGTCGATCAGGAACGCTGGCTACGTTTGGCCATTGTGCGTGGCGACACCTTCTGGGCACGCTCGCCCGACGCAGAACTGCTGGCCCGAGACGATATTGCACTGGGCGACAAGCTGACCCAACTGGAAAGTCTGTAATCACAAGGACGACGAGCAATGAGCAACACTTACACCGTTAAGAGCGGCGACACTCTTGGCAGCATTGCCGCCGCCAACAAATGCTCCGTGGCAGATCTGCGGGCCCTGAATCCGATCATTACCGACCCCAACCACATCAAGACCGGTTGGGCGTTGAAGTTGCCTGCGGCCAAGAGCCTGCCACCGCCCAAGCACGCCGATAACCAGAGCACAACGGCCGTCAAAGGTGCCGTCGAGTGCAAGGACGAACTGGTCGAAGTCATCCATATCACCGGCGAAGAGCACTTCTACATACTGACGGAGAAAGAATCGAACGCACTCAAACAGCAGTCCGACCTCGTCAAAAAACTGATGGATGAGCTGCATCAAAATCTGGCCAGCGCGACCGAAGCCAGCAAGTGCGCCAAACACAAAGATCCTCAGGCTTCTTGCTCCTGCACGAGTTGCGTTAAAGACAAGTGGAACGCCAAGGCTGAAGAGGCCGGCCTGTTACAGCGCTCCCCTCCCGTGGAGGCAAAACCGAAAACCGTCATCGAGCGCAAGGAAGATCTGCAGGGCCAACTCGCGACCGTGCAAAAGGCCCGCGATTGGTAT
The DNA here is from genome assembly GCF_900187475.1 of Pseudomonas sp. Irchel s3h9. NCBI lineage: Bacteria > Pseudomonadati > Pseudomonadota > Gammaproteobacteria > Pseudomonadales > Pseudomonadaceae > Pseudomonas > Pseudomonas sp. Irchel s3h9. The sequence continues at coordinate 141,551 of NZ_FYDH01000002.1, forward strand.
AACCGTTACACGCCCCAGCCGGCCTTTGAAGGCAACTATCTGGAAACCAATTGGGAAGGCTTGCGAGACAAAAAGGTCGCCGAACTGAACGCCGAAATACAATCGCTGCGGACCCGGATCGCCGCGCAAGGCAAAGCCGAAGCTGGCGACAGCTCCACCAGTGCTAACGGGGCGGCCCCTGACATCAAACATGGGAAGGGCCAAGGCACTGATATTCAAAAGGGCAAACAGATAAAAACCGGTATCACTCCGGTCGAATACATTTCCTTCCGTGATCCGACCCGGCGTCACTACATCCCGGTTCGGGATCGGGAGCGGTTCACATGGAGTGTCAAGGTCCCTACCACAGTGATGCAAGGCAAGCCTTTCGATAAGAATCTCGCGAAGAACCTGATAAAGGACATCAGAGCGGCCGTCTCCGACGCCCGCAAAACCAGCCCTCTCGGCAGCCTGGAAGCCAAACTCACCTCGTGGACGAGCAAAGAGGACAATTTACTCAACGCACTCCACAAAGAGTGCTCCTGGACCTCCAATGAGGCTGACTCGGCGATATACGCAGTCTCCGCTGAGGCTCACGCCTTTCGCTTTGCCGCCACCGCCAGTGCCGGAATCAATAGTTGGGAACCAGGCAAGGGCAATGTCGAAATCGGCGTCAAAGGCAGTGCGGCGATCTCATTGGCCGAAGGCTCTGCAGCGATCAAGGGTTTTTTCCCCGACCAGGGTGGGTATGTGGTGCGCATGCCTTACCGCAATGCCGAGGGTAAGGAAGTCGTCAGCGATATCGGTGTCTTCCGACTCGAAGGCAAGGTGGAGTTGTCGTGTTTCGTTGGAGCAACGGCGCAAGGTCAGGCCGGTGTCAAAGCCCAATACAAACCAAAGGAAGCGGAAGCCTCCGGTGCGACCGCTTTTCTAAGCACCCCCGATATTGCAGTCGACAAACGACGCGGCGGCAGCCTAGGGGTGAAGGGTAATGCTTTCGCCGGCGTGCAAGGCGGCGGCACTTTGACAGGTACCTTGAAGTGGCTTGATTCGACCAAACTAGGGGTAGGAAAAATCGTCGCAGGACAGGCAAACGATAGCGGCAGCACTGATTGGTCGAGCCTGGTTGAAATCAAGGCTGAAGGAAATGTGGCTCTGGGTATTGGGGCGGGTTTTGATTTTGGTATTGAGATTCGGGAAGATCGATTAGCGATTAACTGTAAGGCAAGCTTGGTTTTTGGGCCGGGTGCAGGTGGTGGTTTTGGTACGGTGGTTGATATAGAGAAGATTGGCGATTTAGCCTATGTACTTTGCAGCGCATTATCTAAAGCTGACTTCCACTATCAGCTAGCCGTGACGAAAGATGCTTTTAATTACATAGCCAGAGGTATTTTCCAAATAGTCTCCAGCCCTGGAGAAGCTGTGGGTAAAGCGTTCTCGGATAGCGCACGTGATATAAATGTATGGTGGGAAAACCGCGAAGCCACCAAATTAGAAGCACAAAAAATGGCCAGCTACCTAATCGCAAACCAATCCGTAACAGTCAACCAAAAAAGAATCCCTCTTAATATTTTGCCTCCCGAAACAATTGGACCAATGATTTATCTGCTGACTGAAAGCTTCGTAGAGAGCTGGGCACAAGACCAGGAAAAAGCCGTCATCCTTTTACTTTCACACCTTCGTACTTGGCGACACTTCATCCAAGTACTTGAACACTGTTCGAAAGGAGGAGAAAAAGTTGACCCAATGAAAAGTCTAAATCGAATCAACGCATTACTCGACGGAACCGAGCAACAGCAATTCAATCGCTTTATTAAGTCTTTGGCAGTCAATAGCAACACATCAAATAGCTCAGAAGTGATGCTTGCGTGGAATCCCGGCCTACCATGGCGGAAAGAAAGAACTCTTATGGCTGCAAAAAGAAGCAATTTATATGACGGATTAGCTTAAAAAGGCGCCCTCAAGGGCGCCCTTAATCGAAGCTACAATGGTGCACTTGTTTGAATTGCACACCGAAAACTAGTATCACTAGTATGGTATTTCTGCTCGGGATTGGTAGCCCAACGACGGATCATTGGCGCAGCGGATAAAGGCGCTTCTAAAACGGTTGAGCCGCGTCTAATTCTTTGAGTTCCAGACTCTGGACCTTGCGGATTCTCAAGCGGAGAGTTTTTGTAATAATCCTTATCATACCAGTCACTAACCCAATCAGTTGAATTACCCGAAAGGCCATATATCCCTAATTTATTAGGTGCAAAGCGGCCGACTGGAAAGTTATGTTCTTCGTCTTCGATAGGGAAGTTTTTTCCAAAATCCAGACTTCCACTATCGGTAGGAAACAATAAATGCTGCCCACGACTGCGAGCAGCATATTCCCACTGAGCTTCAGTCGGTAGCTCCACCGCATACCCACTAAGATCGCCAATCCATTTACAATAATCTGTAGCTTCCTGCCAATCCTTAGTTGGAGCTGGCAGATCAGGCTCATAACGAAATTTTAAATCATCACGCTCTCGATACTTCTGATCGTATAGCGGCTTATTGTTCGCAACAAAGAATAAATCAAAATCCCCCAACGTCGCTTGAAATCTGGAAATATAATATCCGCTCAGTTTTACGGGGTGCACAAAATCATCATTACCATTTGGGCTTATATTACAAAGTTGCTCGGGCTCCTGCCCGCAGGGCCAAGCGCAAACATCTTTTTCGTCATATTCGCAAATCCAGCCGAAGTCGCCCATGTCAAATTGGCCACCTTCGACGAACACCATATTGTCGATCGACTGCACAACCGTTTTGAGCACCTTGTCACGCATTTCGCTGGATAAGGCAGGATATTTCGTCTTGATCGTCGTCGCGATGGACGCCACCTTTTCAGGAGAGAGGCTCTTGCTGCTAGGTAGGGGACCGGATTCGGCCTCGCAGCCGACCAGGAACAGCATGGCTGGCAGGGCAAGTACAAACTGACGTAACACAGGCAATATCCTTATAGGGTGCGTCAAAATGTAAACCTTACCATTCCCTACGATCACAACAAACTGTTGAAACGAGCAGCGTATGCATAACGAAGCCCGCCGCTTCGGCAACGGAGACTTTTGATCGCCCGCTGAGGTGGCAAGCTCTATCGATGACTGCGTTTTGTCCTGCACATGCATGGCAAGCTCACCCAGCTCACCAGTGCCCCAACAGCATTCCGCAAGCACCGTGAAAAGACCACGCTTTCTCGAAATTAAGCTTCGCGTGCCTCCGAATAAACCCAAAATAACCGACACCGCCACTTTGCCGGAGAAGTAAAAGTGCTAACCGATGAACAAGCTCGCGTATTACTCAAAGAGCTGATCGAAAAATATCTCAAGGGAAACGCCCCAGATTACGATCATATGGTCGAAGTCGTTCAGGATCCATCGCGGCAAATCCCGACCAGAGGAATACTCGAGGGCATTCGACGCTACAACATGGTTCAACGCACCCAGCAAGAGCTTGAACTGATCAATGACCTTTTGTATATGTATGGGTGAGTCAGCCTATCTTTGACAATCAACTACGCGCAGATCACAACCCTGGAGTTTTAGTAAGCGAGCGGGGATAGCAACGCCTTCCTTATTTTAGATATAGCTCTCCCGTGAAGACCTGCACTCTTATGCGCTCTAAACTTCGCCTTTCCCGAATTTACTTTTACCTCTTATCATGTTGAAGCAGCTCATTTTTTTGAATAACGCATCTAAAACTCATCGTACTGGAGTGATATTTATGCTTCGATTTCGCAGGCCATCGACGAACAAGTGGAGCAGCGGATAGTGGCGCTTCTAAAATATTTGAACCACGTCTGACTCTTAACTCACCAGAGCTTGGTCCTTGTGGATTTTCCAGAGGAGAAACCTTGTAGTAGTCTTCGGCATACCAATCATTTACCCAATCAGTGGAATTACCTGAAAGACCGTATATGCCCAGCGGATTGGGCGCAAAACGATCCACTTCAAACGTTTCATCTTCCTTCTCTATCGGAAAGTTCTTGCCGTAATCAAGGTTTCCGGTATCAGTAGGAAACAAAATATGTTGTCCGCGATTCCGGGCAGCAAACTCCCATTGCGCTTCTGTAGGCAAGTCGACTTCGTAACCACTTAAGCTCCCAATCCACCTACAATAATCTTTTGCCTCCTGCCAGCTTTGAGTTGGCGCTGGAAGATTAGGCAAGTAAAGCTCTTTTAGATCTTCACGTTTTCGATCTTCTTCATCATAAAGATTTTTACCGTTAGCCACGAAAAAAAGGTCGAAATCCACCAACGTAGCCTGATACTTTGAGAGATAGTAACTGCTCAACTTCACCGGATGAACAAAATCATCATTGCCTTTGCTACTAATATTACAAAGCTGCTCCGGCTCCTGCCCGCAAGGCCAGGTACAAACATCTTTCTCGTCATACTCACAAATCCAGCCAAAATCCCCCATATCAAATTGCCCGCCCTCAACAAAAACCATATTGTCGATCGACTGCACAACCGTGTTGAGAACCTTGTCACGAAGTTCGCTGGGAAGGTCAGGGTATTTCGTTTTGATTGTCGTCGCGATCGAGGCCACCTTTTCAGGGGACATACTTTGACTGCTGGGTAAAGAACCCGACTCTGCACCGCATCCGGTCAAAAGCATCGTGCTTGCCAGGGCTAACGCATACGGACGTATCACTAAAAATCCCTTATAAAGTGCCCGAAAGGCAACGGCTAACCCGCATAAAAATCCACGAAAAACTGAAGAGCAAAAGTCACATCATCGAAGCTGAAACCCCGCATTCACGATGCATCTACTCAACCAGTTCGCCCGCCACTTCATACTTCACCACGACCCGATTCCGATAAAGCCTCTCCCTTTCCACCAACTGCCCCACCTGCCCCTTTTCCCTGACCTCTCGCCAAATCTCGTTCTCGCGAAACACCCTGCTGCCCTCTCGCACAAACCGGTGTGCCTCCTGGAACACGTGGTAGCGATATTCCCTCACCCGATCACACAGCAACTCCCCTTCGAGTTGTGTCTCGCCGACGTTCAATTTCAGCTGAAAGTGCCGATCCGTCGGGTTATGCAGCACCAGATCAACGTAGTTGTAGAAAATCGCCGCCCCGGACCCGAACGGCAGCACCCTCCCCTCATCCGGAAACGGGTCGAAGCTGTGGTTGGAGCGTTCGACCACCACCAGCGGTGAATGAATGGCCATCCAGTGAATCAGGTTGCTCAGTTGGCAAATGCCACCGCCTACCCCGCGTCGTGCCTCGCCGAAGGACAGTTCCATGCCTTCAACGTAGCCGCGCTTCAACGTCGGGCGGCCGACGAGGCGGCAGAAGGAGAAGTGTTCGCCGGGGCCGATGATGACGCTGTCGATGGCGGCGACGGCGAGTTTGAGGTTGATGACTTTGTTGTGTTGCAGGGCGAGGTCGGAGTCGCCGAGTTTGCGGATGAGTTTTGAGGTGTGTTTGAGGTAGCGAAATGGCAGGCGCTCGGCTGCGGCGACGGGGCGTGCGTAGCGTTTGCTAGAGCAGCGCCAGGCAAGCTGGCGGAACAGTCTTTTTTGCCACACGCGCAGCCAGTAGAGGGCTGGGTGGTAGAGGGAGAGTGGTTTCATCCGTGACACAACGGCGCGCGCCGTTTCTTCCTTGAGCCGTGAGGGGGGCGCGCATTTTATCCGGTAATGACCGGCAGCACCCCATGCATTTCATTAGACCAGCAGCCTCTCTTCGGCATACATCTACCGTCACATCCGCAAATTAAGGTTCGACTAAGGTTGCCTCGCTACGATCGCGGCAACGAAACCCTGTTGTCCTTGAATCGCAGATGAGTCCTTCCGACATGAAAGCGTTTGATTTACCAGCCCAGCCAGCGTCGAATTTCAGCCTTGTCTTGGTAAATTACAAAACCCCGGACATCACCCGAATGTGCCTCGAGCTTTTGCGTGAGCATGTCCAGGAACAACACATTCCGGTGTGGGTGGTGGACAACGATTCGGCGGATGCCAGTCTCGATTACTTGCGTTCGCTCGACTGGATCAACTTGATTGAACGGCCTTCGCCGGGCAAGGAAGCCGGCCATATTGCGCACGGTAAAGCACTGGATCTGGCGCTGGAAAAAGTCGACACCGATTATCTGTTTCTGCTGCACACCGATACCTTTGTCTACGACAAAGAGGTGTTTGCCATGATGATGCGCGAGTGCACGAAAACCCCGGACATGGCCGCAGTCGGTTGTGTCGAACAACTCAATCGGGGAGTTTTGCGTGATACGTGGCGACTAACTTCGCGCTTTTGCAAGCACTATGTTCGCAAAGCAAAAGTGCGTCTGGGCCTGCGCTCGAAAATGCCAAGACCCTACAAAGAAACTCATCTGAAAAGTTTCTGCACATTGTGGAATGCGCGTTTGATGAAGTCCCAGGGTCTGCACTTCTGCATGGATGAAGAGGTGCCGGGTTATACGCTGCAAGATCGCATGAGCAGCCTGGGCTATGGCATCAAGTTTTTGTCGCCGCGCAAGATTTTCAGTTATCTGGACCACATCCAGTCAGGAACCGTCGCCGCTGCAGGCACCTACGGCAAAAATCACCGCAGGACGAAAATGTATCAAGCGACGTTGAAGCGCCTCCAAGGGCAACAAGCCTGAGGGGCAGACCTCGACTTAATTCACGGCAAACAAAAAGGGCGACTGTAAAGTCGCCCTTTTTGTTTGCAGAAATTGTATACAACTACTCCGAAGAGGTGTTCGCCCAGTGTAATGGCCTGGCAATCCATGCACCGGTAAAGAGCCCTGACACTGGGCGAACGGGGAGGATTTTAATTGAAGTTGGCAGATATGTCCTCATGCTTAAACATGAAATTTTTGTACTGGAAAGTTAAAAAGTGTTGCCCACCGATATTTACCGGGAAACTTCTTACAGATTCTTTTATATGATTGTTCTCATACATAAACCTGTACAAGAACAATCATTCTGTAGAGCTAATACTCAACTTTCGTGTTGACTGGTCACTTTTAAGATATCGGTGTAAGTGACAATAACGCTCTGCCCTTCTTTCAGATCTTTCAGCTTGGCTTGAATTTCAGGCTGTTTCACGTCGAGGACTTTCGATTGACCTTGCGGGTTTTGCAGGGTCACCTGATTTGTCTTCAAATCAATTTTGGTGATTTTCAACTGCACCTGAACCTGACGATACGCCTCGCCGCCGGGGTTATCGCTGCCCGGAGCCTTACGCAACTCACCGGTACGTTCGGTAGTGCCAGGCAGACCTTTATCCACATCGGTGTCGAGGTAAGCGGCGACAGAACGCTGTACCTGGATGTTGACCTGATCGCCCACCTTCAGATTGGCGAGGTTTTTCGCCTTGTCACTGAGCTGAACGTGAACCGGCTTGCCTTCGGCCCCTTCGAGCACAACCTGATGGTTGGCGGCATCGACGGAGATCACTTTGGTGGTGACCTGATCGGCTTCAACAGTGGCAGACAGCGGAATATCGGCAGCCAGAGCGCCGAAGCTGGTGGCGGACAGTACGGTTGCGAGGGTGATGGCCTTGGCCAGTGCGTCGAGCTTCATAATCAATACTTTCCCTGTGATGAATGGCAGCGCCCGGCGTTGAAGCGGCTTCGACGCCGGGCGTGCCACTGAGCATAGACGCTGTTCAGGGCTTGGCGGGTGTTTGTTGTTTTGCGGTGTCCTGCGCGGTGGATTCGCCGCTGGGCGTGCCTTTGCCAGTGTTTTCACGCTGTTTCGGGTCGGTGGGGCGCAGGGCGTCGTTGTCGCGTTCGGTTTCGCCGGGTGGACGGGGTTCGTCGGGGTGTTCGCCTTGGGTGATGGGTTTCATGGGGTTGTCCTCAGGCTTCGGGGTCGTCGAGTTCACGGGTGACGTTAATCGCGGGTGAATCCTTGTGCAGGTCGTCGGCTTTGGCGCGCAGGATCTGCCATTGCTCAAGGTCGATGGCGCCTTGGCCGAGCAGGTCGTCGGCGACGCGTTGCAAGTCAAAATAGTGCGCGTCGGGGGATTGCTGCCAGTAGGTCTGGTCGTCGAAAAGGCGCTGCCAGGTGGTCATGTCTGGGGGGTGCAGGTCGTCGCTCATGGCTAATCCTCGGCAGATTTTTCTGTAGAGGACAACACACCAACCCAAGTTCAAACCGATCCTTTGTAGGAGCTGCCGAAGGCTGCGATCTGTTGAGGTTGCTTTTAAAACCAATATCGAAAGATCGCAGCCTTCGGCAGCTCCTATAGGGATTTGCGGATACCTTTCAGTACCCGGTCATTTCCAGATAGCCCCGGCCGGGATGACTGCCGCTGATGTGCACCGGGCCTTCCCAATACGGGATGCGCAGGTTCATCCAGGCATTGGGGTTGAGCGCGTCGAGGCTGATGTCGAGGTGTTTGTCGGGGATGCTGATCGACCATTTCACCGGCATCGCCCGGCCGGCAACTTTAGAGGTTTCTTGCGGGGTGAGCTGGATCTGCGAACTGCGCAGGGTTTGCGTCTGGCCATCGGCAGAGATCCACGTGCCGGTGAGATACGGCGCGCCGTCCTTCTGGCGCATGCGGTACAGCATCACGTGTTCACCGCTGTCCAGGTGCAGAGAGAACCAGTCCCAACCGGTTTGATTGGCGGTCAGCGGCTGGCTGCTCCATTCGCGATCGAGCCACGCGGGGCCACTGACGGCGTAGCTCTGGCCGTCAATCTGCAACGTGCCGCTAGCCTGAAAAAACGGCTGACTGTAGTAATACGACGCCTGACCTTCTTCGGATTTCTGGCTGAAACCCTTGTCGCCCTGCAACACCAACGGGCGACTTGAGGTGAGGTGCAGTTGATAGGCGAAATCCTTGTCGCGAGCGCTGAGTTGCAGGTCGCTCAGGGGATCCTGCGCCTGACTGGCGAACCGCCAATCATCGATCCACGCCTCGAACGGCGCCAGTTGCACACCCGCCTGCCCCACCCCGCCTCGGGCGTAACGTTCGGCGGCGTGATGCACCGTGCTCGAAGTCACCGCCGCATGCCCCAGCCAGATCGTCTGATCAGCCCACCCGGCCTGCTCCGCCACTGGTTTCAATGCACTGCGAAACAGCGTCCACTGCACGCCGAATTCGTTACCCTGCTGATCCTTGAGATTGGCGGTGACGTACCACCACTCGATGCGAAAACCCGCATGGGCAGCGTGATCTGCCGGAAAACTGAACACCCGCCCCGGCACCACCGGCGTAAACGCCATCGCCTGATTGCCCATCCCGGCGAAGCCCTTCTGCTCCGGTGCCGATTGATCGCAACCGCCGAGCAGCAACAAAATCATCAGCACAACGAAGTTAATCCTCATGGGCAAACGTCCTCAACAGGTCCGCCGGTTGCGTGCGGTACAGCGAGTACAGTGGCCACGCCGAGGCCAGTAACGTCGCCAGCAACGCCAGCCCCATCAATTGCAGCAATTGCAGCGGAAACACCCGCAACGGCAACCGCCAGCCAAACGCCTGAACGTTAATCACCGCATCCAGGCACCATGCCAGCGCGATCCCCAACGGCAACGCTAACACCAGCGTCAGCACCGCCAACAGCCAGGTCTGACCAAGATTGAGCAGCATCAATTGCCGCCGCGTTACGCCCAACGCCCACAGCGGTGCGAGTTGACCTAGGCGACTCTGGCTTTGCGTCAGCAGGCTGATGAACAGCGCCACACCCGCCACCGCCAGGGTCAAACTGTTCAACGCCGCCGTCGCCGCAAAGGTCCGTTCGAAGACCTGCACCGACCAGCCCTTGAGCCGCGCCTGATCAACGATGCGACTGTCATCGAGTTGAAAACGCGTCTGCAATGCTGCTAAAAGTCCCGGGATATTCTGCGGGTCAATACGCAAATTGAAGCGGTTCGGCGTCAGTTGCGGCCAGCCGCGCAGCAGGTGGTGGATGCTGACCAGCAAATGCCCCTTGGGATTGCCGTAGTCGGCGTAGATGCCAACGATGCGCGGCGACCAAGTGCCGTTGGGTGTCGGAATCGCCACGTGTTCACCCACGTGTAGTTTCAGGCGCCGGGCGATTTGCTCACTGAGCATCACCGCATCATCCGTGGCCAGATGCGCCCACGGGTCGCTGCCACTGACATCGAGCAACGGCCAGTGCTGGCGGTAATACGCGTGATCGATGATGCCGAACACTTCCGCCGGCCAGCCCTGCAACGTCACCGCGACCTGCCAGTTGGGCAGAATCGCCGCAATGTTCGGCTGCTGTTTTAGCCAGCTGTACATTTCCCGCGACTGTGCCGGATTGCTCGGGTTGATATACAGCTCGGCGCTCAGGCGTTGTTCGAGCCAGTCATCGAAGGTCTGGCGAAAACCGGCGGTCATGCTGCCGGCACCGATGTTGGCGGCGAGTGCCAAAAGCAGCGCCATCAGCGCCAGGCTCAGTGCCGGCAGTTGCTGACGGCAATCGGCAAGAAACCACTGCCCCAGCACCGAGCGACTGCGCCCGAGCAACTGATTCAACAGCGCGCTGAGCAACACTGGCAAAGCCAACGCTGCGCCGATCAGCAACCCGGCCATCAGGACAAAACCGCTGGCCAGACTGTCGCCCCAGATCAATGCCACCAAGGCCAGCAAACCGAGCACTGCCGCCAGCCAGCCTTGTCGACGCAGCCAACGTGCATATTGCTGATGCCAGGCTTGCGGATCCGCTACGGCCAACAACGGCAAACGGGCGGCGCGCAGCAGACTGTTGGACCCGGCGAGCAAGGCGCCGAGCAGGCTCAAACCGATGCCGCTGAACCACCACCACGGACTGAGGCGCAACTGCCCCGCCACTTCCGCGCCGTACAAACCGCGCAGGCTGGCGGCGACATCCGGCAGCAAGACACTCGCCAGCCAATAGCCGCTGATCACACCGAACAATCCGCCGATCAGCGCCAGCACACCCAGTTCGACGATCAGGCACACGATCAACATCCGCGCGCTGACCCCGCAGGCGCGCAACGTACGCAGCAGACCGCGTCGTTGCTCAAGAGCCAGGCCAATCGCAGCGTGGACGATGAACAAGCCCACCACGAATGACAAAAACCCTAACGCATCGAGATTCAGGTGAAAACTCTCGGTCAACCGCGCCAGATTGTTTTCCTCGCCGCTGCTTTTGATTTGCAACAGACCTTTGAAGGAGGCCGGCAACTCGGCGTGAAAATCCTTGGGCAGCAACAGGCGCGACAATTGTCCGGGTTGTTCAAGCAGGGTTTGCGCGACGCCGATGTCCACCAGCAATACGCCGGGCGCCATGTCCTTTTGCGCGAGCAGCGGCGGCAATCGCAGACCATTAGCCGTTTGCGGCGTGTCGCCTTCACGCAGATCCAGCGCCTGCAAGGTTTCCGGTGAAATCCACGTACTGCCCGGTGGCGTGAAAAACTCGACAACACGCTCAATCGGCAACGCCTGCCCGGCCACCGCCGAATCGGCCGGCAACGACACCGGTTCGATACCCATCAATTGCAGCCGCTGATTCTCAATGCCCTTGAGCAGCAACCGCCCCTGCAACAGCGGCGATACCGGCCAGCCCGCTCGGCGCAGATCAACGAACCATTGCTGCGCAAAAGTCGCCCCGTTCGGCGTACTGAGACTGGCCTGCGGTTCGCCACCGATCAATTGGCTGGCCCGCGCGTAACTGTCGCGCGCCTGACTGTTCAGCGCCTCCACGCCGGTGAGCAGACTGGTCGCCAGCCACAAGCCGGTCAGCACGCTGAAAAACTGCACTGGATGACGCCGCCAATGGCTGAGCAGCGCACGCAGGGTTTGTCGGAAAACGATCACGTCAGCCGCCCGCTGGACAACACCACTCGCTGCGCCAATCGGGCCGCGACTCGCGGGCTGTGGGTGACCATCAACAAAGTGGTTGGCGTGTCATCGAGCAATTCCAGCAACAACCGCAATACTTCGTCGCTGGTGGCTTCGTCGAGGCTGCCGGTGGGCTCATCGGCCAACAGCAATTTCGGCTGCGAGGCCAGCGCCCGGCCCAACGCGACCCGCTGCTGCTGACCACCGGAAAGTTGCTCGGGATAACGCTTAAGCAAATCGCCCAAGCCCAGACGCTGCACCAGATGCGCCTGCCAACGCGGCTCGTGGCGCCCGGCCAGGCGTGCCTGAAACGCCAGGTTGTCCTCGACGCGCAAACTGCCGATCAAGTTGAACTGCTGGAACACCAAGCCGATTTCGCTACGCCGCCAGTTCGCCAGTTGCGCTTCGTTCATCGCCTCAAGACGATGCTCGCCGCTGCGAATGCTGCCGCTGTCGACTTTGTCGAGGCCGGCCACCAGGTGCAGCAAGGTGCTTTTGCCACTGCCGGATTCGCCCATCAGTGCCAGGCTGCTGCCGGATTCCAGCGTCAGGTCGACGCCTTGCAGCACCGGCAATGGGCCTTGCGGGGTGAGATAGCTTTTGAAGACGTTTTCAACACGAAGCATGCCGCCACCTGATCGGTCAGTGTGGGGCAAGGATAGCGGATGGCGATGACAGACTTGAATCTTGCAGTGAACTCAATGGCCTCATCGCTGGCAAGCCAGCGCCCACAGGGAATGACGTTGCTCACAAGTATTGAATTCACCCTAAAACACTGTGGGAGCTGGCTTGCCAGCGATGGGGCCAGTCCTGCCAGCACAAAGTCTACTGACCAGCCGCCACACTCGTCGGCGCCTGCGACGGCGTGACAATGCTGCCCAGATCAATGTGCTTCCACTCAGGCTTGGCCCCCAACCGCGCATTGAAGCGGTAGTTGAAGGTGAACTCATCCGCCGTCGCGACACTCAGTGGCTTGCCATAAACAGCCTCGATTCCCGCCAGGTCATAGCCCATCAACTGCAACAGCGTCGGGAAAATGTTGTAGTGGCTGGAACGATCCTTGTTCGCCGCCAGTTGTGCCGACCAGTCCAGCGTCTTTAGAGCACTGCCTTGAATCACCACCAGCGGCACCAACCCTTCCTCCTCCACCGGGTCGCCGCCGCAATGCGTGTTCAACCCCGGATTACCGCGTTCATGCAAATCCTGGCCATGATCAGAGGTGTAGATCAGCAGCGCATTGTTCAGATTGCCTTGGGCGAACACCCGCGCGAAAAACTCGCCGACGTTCCACAACAGGGTGTTCTTGTAGGCATTGCGATACAGCACCCAGTCATCCGGCTGGCCATTGAAGCCGTTGCGCTCGCCGGTATCGGCCACTTCGGTGAACTGCCCGCGCGGCAAGGTCGGGCGGTAAGCCATGAACGCATCCGGGTATTTGTCGTGCACCGGAAAATGCGCGCCGACCTTGTTGATCATCACCAGCTCCGGCTTGTCGTCGTTGAGCAGTTCGATCAGCTTCGCCGCTGCTGCCATGTCGCGGTCGCGCACGCTGGTCTGGTCGAATTGCACGAACTGATCGATGTCCTTCTTCTCGGTATCGGTCATCAGGTTCTGCAGATTGCCGGCGGTGCGCTGGGCGTCGATGTAGACGGTGCGCAGCCCGGCCTTCTTGGCGTACTGCCAGATCGACGGCAACGTGGTGTTGATGCGCATGTAATCGGCGCGGGTGCCGCCGTAACGCAGGGTCACGTTGGTGTCGGCGCTGCAATTGGCGATGGACGCGGCGTAGCCGTAATTGAAGATGTCGACGCCGGGACGCGCTTGTTTGAGGTTGCTGTGCACCCCAAACGGCGCGTTGATGTCCAGATAGTTGCCGGAAATGCTTTCATCGATGATCAGCACGATGTCATGCCCAACGGCTTGCGAGTTACGCGCCAGCGTCACCGGCTCACGAGGGCCGACGGTGTTGTGCAGCGCTTCGTAGGCAAACAGATTCAGATAGGCCAGCGGCGTGTACATGATCGGCAAGCCACGCGCGCCCTCTCCCGCACGCAAGAACAGCACCGCACTGAGTAGCAACACGCCGCACACCGGCGCCGCCACACGTAACGCGTTGGGAATCGCCAGACCATGGCGGGGCTTCAGACCGATGCCGAACAGCAACAGCAAACCGCTAAGCACGCCACGCAGGATCGCGTCCCGGTACTGGTACGCCGCTTCCTGGATGAAACCGCCGGAGTAAACCAATGAAACGAAACCGCTGTAGGTCAGGTAATCCGCCGTGACCCGGGTATAGACATCGAAAAACACTGCCGAGACAAACATTGCCAATGCGAAAACGTGGCGAATGAGAGCCTGTTTTATATACGCCGTTAGATATAACGCTAAAGTCAGCGCCAAAAACATCGCGCCAAAAAGAAGTACAGAAAAACTGAGACCGATAGCATTTAACCGATCAATGTAATATTCGGAATACATCAACAAATAAACAATTAAGAACAATTCTTTGGCATATCTGAACATGGCGATACCGATCGGGCAAAACGGCAGGGAGTCAAAGGTTTGTCAGTCAGAACCTGACACTAGCACCCGGCCATCAAAGCGCAAGAATTGACTGTTTTATCAGGGATAGCGTCAAAAAACCGGTGACTCAAATCTGACACATCGACGACGCCGCAAGCCTTTAAATTAGCGGCTTTCGACCGTTTATCGCATATTTGAAATCTGAACAAATCTGCACAAAAGCAACAAATTCAATCGCAGCAATGACTTGATGGCCAATCGCCAAAAAACACTCAAGTGTTATACAGATGCAACATGTCATTTTGCTGACACGCTTTTCAAACGCTGCGCTATACCCCTTTAACTATCTCATTCCGCAGTTAACTTTTGGTGTTATTGAGGTGCGCAGATGGACGTGAGCGTATTTGGCACTGGCTATGTCGGACTTATACAAGCCGCCGCACTTGCAGATGTCGGTCATCGCGTTTTATGCGTGGACATTGACCCAAACAAAATTAAACAACTGCAACAAGCAGTGCCGCCCATTAGCGAGCCAGGTTTATCGAGCACGCTTGAGGAAAACATCAAGGCCGGCCGTCTGCTGTTCAGCACCCAGGCCAGCGACGCCGTCGAGCATGCCGAGCTGATTTTCATCGCCGTCGGCACCCCGGCCGATGAGGATGGCTCCGCCGACCTCAGCCACGTGCTCAACGTCGCCAGGCAAATCGCCTCGTACATGGAGGCCGATCGCACGCTGATCATCAAATCCACGGTGCCGGTCGGCACCGCCGATCAGGTGCTGGCCACCGCCAACAGCGAATTGCTGCGTCGCGGCAAGACTGATCTGCAAGTGCGGGTGGTGTCCAACCCGGAATTTCTCAAGGAAGGCAGCGCCCTCGCCGACTGCATGCGCCCGGACCGGATCATCGTCGGCACCCACGACGACGCGGCCCGCGAGCAGATGAGCGAGTTGTACGCGCCGTTCTGCCGCAACCACGAAAAACTGATGTTCATGGACAACCGCAGCGCCGAGCTGACCAAGTACGCCGCCAACGCCATGCTCGCCACGCGCATCAGCTTCATGAACGAGTTGGCCAATCTCACCGAACTGCTCGGTGCCGACATCGAAGCAGTGCGCAAAGGCATAGGCTCGGATCCACGCATCGGTTACCACTTCATCTATCCTGGCTGCGGCTTCGGTGGCTCGTGCTTTCCCAAAGACCTGCGCGCGCTGCTGCACACCGCCGAACACAACGGCATGCCGCTGAAACTGCTGCGCAGCGTCACCGACGTCAACGACCTGCAGCGGCACATCCTCTTCAGCAAACTGAAAGCGCAATTCCCGCAAGGCCTGGCCGGTAAGTCCATCGCGATCTGGGGCTTGGCGTTCAAACCCAACACCGATGACATGCGCGAAGCCCCGAGCCGCTATCTGATGGATGCGCTGTGGGCCGAGGGAGCCAGCGTGCAGGCCTACGACCCGGAAGCGATGTCCGAATGCCGGCGCCTCTACGGCTACCGCAACGATCTGCACCTGTGCGCCACCCGCGACGACACCCTGGAAGACGCCGACGCACTGGTGATCTGCACCGAGTGGAAAAACTTCCGCGTGGTCGATTTCGAGTTGCTCGCCGAAAAGCTCCGTTCGAGGGTGATCATCGACGGCCGCAACCTGTACAACCCGGAACAAGTCGCCGCCGCTGGTTTGCATTACAGCGGCATCGGCCTGCGCCACATTGCGCCTGAAGGACTACGGCCATGAAGGTGCTGGTCACCGGTGCGGCCGGTTTCATTGGTGCCCATTGCGTGCTGCGGCTGCTGCGCGACGGGCATTCAGTGGTCGGTCTGGACAACTTCAACGCCTACTACAACCCGCAATTCAAGCACGACCGCGTGCAGTGGGTGCGCGAGCAGGCCGGCGATTTCCAGCTCGCTACGGTTGACCTGGCCGATGCCTCGGCCATCGCAGCGCTGTTTGTCCGCGAACGTCCGCAAGTGGTGATTCACCTCGCCGCGCAAGCCGGGGTGCGTTACTCGCTGGACAATCCCAAGGCGTATCTGGACAGCAACCTCAACGGTTTCCTCAATATTCTCGAGAGCTGCCGGCATCACCCGGTCGAACACCTGATCTACGCGTCATCGAGCTCGGTGTACGGCGCCAATCAGCACACGCCCTACTCCGTGAAAGACGGCGTCAATCACCCGCTGTCGCTGTACGCCGCAACCAAGAAAGCCAACGAGCTGATGGCGCACAGTTACAGCCACCTGTTCGGCATTCCCTGCACCGGCCTGCGCTTTTTCACCGTGTACGGGCCATGGGGTCGGCCGGACATGTCGCCGATCCAGTTCGCCCGGGCGATCAGCGAAGGCACACCGCTGAAGCTGTTCAACTACGGCGAGCACCAGCGCGACTTCACCTACATCGACGACATCATCGAGAGCATCACCCGCCTTATCGATCAGCCACCGCAGGTCAACCCGCAGTGGGATCGCGAGCAGCCCGACCCGGCCAGCAGCATGGCGCCATGGCGCCTGTTCAACATCGGCGGACAGCACCCGGTCGAGCTGAAAACCTACCTGGCGCTGCTGGAAAAACACCTTGGCCAGAAAGCCATTGTCGAGCTGCTGCCACTGCAACCGGGCGACGTGCTCAACACTTGCGCCGAGGCCAGCGATCTGGCCCAGGCCACAGGATTTCAGCCCCGGATAGAGCTGGATGAGGGACTCGGGCGCTTTATCGCCTGGTTCCGCGACTACTACCCCACTGCCTATCGCCCACGCGCCGTTCGCGGCTGAATTAATGTGGAGGACTCCATGACTGGACATGAGAAAAGTGTACCGATCCTAGAAATGCGCCGCGACAAGCGCGTGGATCCCGAGCACCGAATGCGTCTCGACGCGGCGATTCATCGCCAGGGTCGCGGCTGGTTCACCGGCCGCGACGGCGGTCGCCCATGGCAACTGTCACGCACCAATCGCGTGGTCGCCTGCCTTGGCGCCTTGCTGATTCTGCTGCTGATTTCGCCGTTGTTGATCGGTCTGGCGCTGACCATCAAATTCACCAGCGAAGGCCCGGTGATGTTCGTGCAGAAACGCACCGGTTATCGCGGGCGCAAATTCGGCATGTACAAATTCCGCACCATGGTCGCCAACGCCGAAGACTTGAAAGAATCGCTGCGCCACCTCAACAAACACGGTGCCGACGCGATCGATTTCAAGATCGACCACGACCCGCGCATCACCCGCATCGGCGGTTTCCTGCGGCGCACCAGCCTTGATGAATTGCCCAACCTGATCAATGTAGTGACCGGCGACATGCGCCTGGTCGGCCCGCGTCCGACCTCGTTCAACGCCTACCGCTACAAGGACAATCACCTCGCGCGTCTGGCGATCTACCCCGGCATGACCGGCCTGTGGCAGATCTCCGGACGCAGCAATATCGACTTCGACCAGCGCGTTGAGTTGGACCTCAGCTACATCGCCGAGCAGAGCCTTCTGCTTGATCTGAAGATTCTGTTGAAAACCCCCTTCAAAGTATTCAGCGGCCACGGAGCAAGCTAATGGACGGTTCAACCAACAAAAGCCTGAGCATCGCCACCCCCAGCGAATCGAACCTGACCTCGACCGTGCTGGATCTCGATCTGCGGATCCTGTTCCTGACCGCCGCCAACCCCGGCTCAGGCACCACCACCAGTGCGCTGGCGCTGGCCAGCCAACTGGCGCAAATGAGCAGCGGCCAAGTGCTGCTGGTCGATGCCAGTCAGTCGGCGAGCAATCTCACCCAGCAGTTGAACCTGAGCAAGGAGCGCGGCCTGCGCGACTTGCTGTTCAACCCCGACAAACCGCCGCTGTTGCAGGACTGCGTGGTGCAGGTCTCGAGCCTGCCGTTCCACGTGCTGCCCAACGGCCGGCCGATCCGCACCCTGGAGCACTTGACCGCCGAGCGTCTGAGCCCGTTGCTTGATCAATTGGGCAGCCAGTACCGCTTTGTGGTGATCGATGGCGACGCGGTGTACTCCGACGCCGACACGCTGGTCATCAGCACTCAGGTCGATGGCGTGGTGCTTGTCGTACGCGCCGAAGACACCCGCTGGGAAGTCGCGCAAGCCGCCGTGCAACGCCTGACTCAGGCCGGAGCAAAAGTGGTCGGTAGCGTGTTCAACCGGCGCAAGTACTACATGCCCAAATGGCTTTACAAAAACCTGTAAGCGAACGCAAAGGATGACGCCATGAACGCCAAAATGCTTGTCCTGCTGTTGCTGCCGCTTGCAGGCTGCTCCAGCAATTCCGACACCCGCAACATGCCGGTGAATATCCTCACCGCCACACCGGCCAATGCGCAAGCCACCGACATGCCGAGGGTCGAGCAGACCCTGCGCCCGAAAGACGTGCTGGATGTGATTTTCCACATCAGTACCAGCGGCTCGGACGCTTACCGCGTGCAGTCGGGTGACCAGATCGGCCTGAACTTCACCGCTGCCAGTCAGCTCAACGGCACGCAACTGGTGCTGCCTGACGGCACCATCGAACTGCCGGGCGCCAACACCTCGGTGAAAATCGCCGGGCTGACCAGCGACGAGGCGCGGCAGGAAATCCAGCGCGCCTATCAACGCAAGCAGCTGTTCCAGCCCAACCGCAATCAGCTCTCGGTGCAGATTCTGAGCCCGCTGAGCAACGAGCAGAACCTCAAAAGCGCGCTGAACCACCCGGCCACCGGCATGAGCCGCGAAATCACTGTCGGCACCGATGGCTATGCGAGTTTTCCGGAAATCGGCGCCGTGCCGCTGCAAGGCATGACCGTCAATCAACTGGAAACCTTCCTCAACAGCAAGTACGCGCAACTGCCGGGACGGATGACTGTGGATGTGCTGCTGAAATCCACCGCTGGCAACGAAATCTACGTGCTCGGCGAAGTCGCTCAACCGGGCTCGTACCCGATCCGCCGGCCGGTGTCGGTGCTTGAGGCGCTGACCCTGGCGCGCGGTACCAACGTCAAGGCGCGTCTCGATTCGGTGGTGATCATGCGGCGCAACGGCAATCAGGTACAGGCCATGAATTATGACGTCGAGAAAGCACTGTCGGGCGATGCCCCGCAGATCGCTTACCTGCAACCGGACGACATGCTCTACGTGCCAAAAACCAAACTGGCCAGCGCCGGCGAACTCGCCCGCCAACTGGCCGATGTGGTGCTGTTCCAGGGCGTGGGGTTCAGCTTCGGCTACCGCGTCGACAACAAAGGCAGTGACAACTGACTCTCAGGTGAACGACATGAACCCAAAAGAAAATTACCTGCACGAGTTCTTCAGGATTTTCTTCGCCAACAAGCAACTGGTGAAGCGCATCTTCCTGATCTTTGCAGTGATCGCGCTGTTGCTGCCGCTGTTGCTCAAACAGAGCTTCGATATCACCGCACAGGTGATCGTGCAGTCGAAAAAGCTGTCTCAGGGCGATGCGACCACCTCGCTGACCCAGGACAGCGCCACCTTCATTCCGCCATCGCTGGCGGACATGGAGACCGAAAGCAATATCCTCCGTTCGCCGGCGCTGATTCGTCAGACCATCAGCGAACTGCGCGATCAGGGTCAGTACAACCCGCCGCCGGGGATGCTCAGCAAACTGGCCGAACCGTTCAAGCGTTACGTCAGCACGCCGCTGCGCGAATACGTGATCAATCCGCTGCGTGATGCATTGGGTATGGAAACCGATCCGGTGCGCGACACGGCACTGGATGGCTTGACCCAGGAAGCCATTGACAATCTGAAGATCGAAACCCTGCCGGGTTCCAATGTCATCTCGATCGTCTACAGCTTTCCTGACCCCGCCCAAGGCACGACGTTCGTTGCCACGCTGTTGCGAAACTATCTGGTCGATCGTCAGGCGTTGCAATCGATCGAGCTGCCGCACTCGTTCTACGAGACCAAGAAGCATCAGTATCAGGTCCGCCTCGATGGTCTGGAAGGCGAGCGGCTGAGCCTGCTGGAAAGCGTCGGTTCGTCCGATCCGAAAGAGGAAATCACCTTTCGCCTCAACGCGATCAACACCGAAGAGCAGGCACTTAACCTGTATCGCGATCGCTTGCTGCAAAGCCAGCGCTGGCTCGATTACCTGAAAACCAGCCTGGCCACCGCCAACACCAACAAACTCAATGACTACACCTTTCCGTTCACCTTCACGACGACGGTGGACAACATCGCGTTCGAAGATCGCGAGATCCGGCAGATGGGCGAGGCGCTGACCACTCAGGTCAGCCGCTATATGAACGACCTGGCGATATTTCAGCCCAGCAGCGAACCGATGTTGCTGGCCCGCGAGCAGATTGCCCGCACACGCCAGCAGTTCCTCAAAGTGGTCAACAACCGCATCCAGGAACGCACGATCGATCTGTCGGTGGTCAGCCAAGTCATCGAGCAGAAAACCGCGCGCATTGCCGAGTTCAAGAATCGCATCCATCAATTGCAGCAAACCCAAAGCAAGCTGCGCCAGATGGACACCGAGATCGGCGCATTGCACGCAGCGTTTTCAACTTATGCGCAACGCTTTGCCGAAAGCAGCACGACGCGCGCGCTGGACAACGACTTGTCCAACGCCCGTGTCTTGAGCCCGCCGTATGAACCGACCGAGGCGGCGTTTCCCAAACCGATGTTGATCATTCCGTTTGGTCTGCTCACCGGTCTGCTGCTGGCCATTGCCTTCGTCTATGTACGTGAGTTCTTCGATCACCGCTTCAAGCATCCGGCGCAAATCAGTCATGAACTGGGCCTGCCGGTGCTGTTGGTGCTCAACGAAGAAACGTCGCAGCCGGGCAATCCGCACAAGAACTGGACCGTGCCGAGCCTGGTTCACTGGGTGCGCAATTGAACGCGGCGTCCACCCCGTGCGTCGCCCTGCCGATCATTCATTTGCTCAGCAGCGGCGGCTTCTACGGAGCCGAGCGGATGTTGCTGGATCATTGCCTGGCGACGCCGGGACAGCATCAAGTGCTGTTCCTCGACGCGCCACCAGAGCTGATCGAGCGTTTTCGCCAGGCCGGGGTGGACGCTCGCGGCTGTGCCGGGCTCGGCGGACTGCTGCGGCTCTTGCATCAGCGCCGGGGTGACAAGCCATTGCTCAACACGCACAACTTCAAAGGGCTGCTGTTCGGCTGGGTCGGCGCCACTGTGTTGCGCCTGCCGCTGGTGATCACTCAGCACGGTTTCACCCCGCGCAGTCGCAAGCAGAAGCTCTACACCTGGCTAAGCCTGCATCTGTGCCGCACTGCCTCGGTGAGGCGGGTGGTCTGCGTCGCGCAAAGCATCGCGGTGCTGCACCGTCGGGCTGGCGTTCGTGCCGAGAAGTTGCAGGTGATTCCCAACGGTTTGCCAGCGGCGCCAGCGATGCCGCCGGCGCTGGAACGACAACGCTGGCTGGTCGGTTACGTCGGTCGGTTGAGCAGCGAGAAAGGCCCCGATCTGTTTCTCGATGCGCTGATTGCGTTGTGTCACCAGCATCCGCAACTGGACGCCGTGATGCTCGGTGACGGTCCGGAACGTGAGGTTCTGCAGGCGCGTATCGACGCTGCCGGTTTACCACAGCGGATTCGCTTGCCGGGCTATCAGACGGCAATGCAAGGCTGGTGGCAGCAACTCGATGCGCTGGTGATCAGCTCGCGCACCGAGGGTACGCCGATGATTCTGCTCGAAGCGATGCAGGCCGGTGTGCCGGTGGTGGCGTTCGCGGTCGGTGGCATTCCCGATGTCTTGCAGGACCGCCACAACGGCCTGCTCGCCGCACCGACCGATACCGCCGCCCTCACCCGTCAGCTCGACACGTTGCTGGCCGAACCGAAGCTGGCCGCACAACTACGCGACAACGCCAGACGCACACAACAGGAGCGCTACGACCTCAAGGCTTTGGCTGAACGCTGGTCGCAGCTGTACATCCACACGGCACGGGAGGCACGCGCATGATTTTCCCGCTCTCGATCGTCAGCCTGCTGGCACTGGTCTGCATGGCTTTGCTGGTCAGTCCTTATCCGTATCTGGCGCCGGGGGCAGTGCTGGGGCTGCTGGGTTTCACGGTGCTGTACCGCAAACCGTCGTGGGGCCTGCTGGGCATTGCCGCGCTGGTGCCGTTTGAAGGATTCTTCAAGGACAGCGCGTTTTCCGGGAGCAAATTCCTCGGTGCTTCGCTGGCGCTGATCCTGGCGTTGCAACTGGTATTGCACCAGATTCCATCGCAGCGCCTGCGCAGCAATCTGTGGCGCTACCTGATCGGTTTCATGGCGCTGTACCTGCTGAGCCTGCTCGCCACCGACAACATGGGCATGTCACAGAGTCATCTGCGTGAACTGAGCGTGGGCCTGATTCTGTTCGTGATCACCTTGTTGATCGGCCGCGAGCTGAACCTCGATCTGTTCGCCCGGCTGGTCACGCTCAGCGTCAGCGCCACCTGCGCGATGGCGATGTTTTCCAGCCGATTCCAGGACAAGGGCCGCGCCGCCGGCCTGCTCGATGACCCGAATGCCTTTGCTCTGCTCATCGCCTTCGCCGTGCCGCTGGGCCTACTGCTGGTGATTCGCGGCCCGAACCTGCTACACCGCTTGTTCTGGGCGGGCTGCTGCCTTTTGCTGCTCGGCGGCATGACCAAAACGGAGTCGCGCTCAGGCCTGGTGGTACTGGCCTTGAGTCTGGCGATCGGGGTCTGGCATTACCGCCAGCACCTCAACCGTATCCGTCCGCGGCATTTCGGATTCGCCATGCTCGGCGCCGCCATCGTGCTGCCATTGGCGATATATGCGATGCCTGCCGGTTACCTGGCGCGCATCCAGTCGCTGAGTATCTTGAGCGCCGGGGCCAAGGCTCAGGATGAATCCCTCGGCCGTCGCGCCTCGTACATTGTCGTCGGCAGCCAGATCATCCGCGAGCATCCGCTGCTCGGCTCGGGCCCCGGGACCTTCCCGTTGCACTATGCGACCACCGGTTATGCCAAGGCATTCTCGGCCAACCGCAAGATCGGCGACCTGTATCGCAGGGCGCATAACACTTACCTGGAGATTTTCAGCGAATTGGGGATTCCCGCCGGCCTGCTGTTTGTCGGCATGCTCGTGCAGGGTTTCTACAACCTGATCCGCGCACGACGCGAATGGCTGCAACGGCGCGAATGGCAGCACGCCGACCTGATGACCCATCTGGGAATGAGTTTTCTGTCGTTGACATTGTTTCTGATGTTTCTCAGCGCGCCGAACCTCAAATACCTGTGGATCATGCTTGCGCTGACCTGGGTGCTGCGCCTGAAAGCCGAGCAAGCGCCGCTGACGGAGGCCAGAGCATGAGCCGAATCAGCATTGTCATTCCGATGTACAACGAGGCACGGCACATCGGCCGCACCCTCCTGGCCGCTCGCAAAGCCGCGAACGCCGCCGACATCGACTGTGAACTGATCGTCGTCGACAACGGTTCCACTGATGACGGGCCACAGATCGCCCGCGCATTCGGTGCACAGGTGCTGGTGCTGCCCGGCCTGCTGATCGGCGCCTTGCGCAATCGTGGCGCAACGGTTGCCAACGGTGAATGGCTGGCGTTCATTGATGCCGATATCGAAATGCCCGAAGACTGGCTGAAGCAGATGTTCGCCCTGGCTGCGGATGCCCAGGGCGACGTCTTCGGCCTGGACCTGCACACCCCTGCCGCCGCGCCATGGTATGCCGCCGCGTGGCAGCGTCGCTCTTTGCGTCCGTCGAGCCACGCTGCTCGCACCGTGCAATGGCTGCCCAGTGCGAACCTGCTGATGCGCAGGCAGTGGTTCGAAAACGTCGGCGGTTTCAACGAAGCCCTGCGCACCGGTGAGGACAAGGAATACACCCTGCGTCTGGGTAGGCACGGTGCTCGCTTGCTGTCGGTCAATACCAGCGTCGCCCTGCATTGGGGCTATGAAATGACCTGGCGCGAATGGATCGGCAAGGAGCTGTGGCGTCAGGGCAGCCACCTGCAATTACTGCGCGCCCACGGCATGAGCCTGCGTCTGCTGCGTTTTCCGTTGCTGTCATTGCTGGTGTGGTTGCTCGATGCGCTGGCGATTCTGGCGTTGTTGACTGGCTACACGCAGCCAGCACTGATGCTGTTGTTGCTGGGCCTGCTGCCGAGTCTGTTGCTCAGCGTGCGGCAAAGCATTCGCCACCATAACGTCAACCTGACCTTGCAACTCTGGGGTCTGCACTGGGTGCGCCTGCACCTGGCCAGCGCGGCATTGATTCTCGGTCTGTGTCATTGGAACGCCAGGAGGCCCGCCCGTGGCTGAATTCATTTTTTGCCTGTGCCTTGTGCTCCCGGCGTACGCCTACATCGGCTATCCGTTGCTGCTGACCTTGCTGGCGCCGCTGTTCCCGGCCTGGCGGCACGCGCCGGCACCGCCGCTGAACGTCAGCATCGTCATCGCCGCGCACAACGAGGCGCGGCACATCGAGCACAAGTTGCGCACGCTGCTGGCCCAGGATTATCAGCCCGCCACGCTGCAGATCATTCTCGCCAGCGACGGTTCCAGCGATGACACCGTGGCCTGCGCGCACAAAGTGATCGATCCGCGCATCACCGTCCTCGACCTGCCGCGCCAGGGCAAAGCCGCCACACTGAATGCCGGCGTCGCCGTGAGCAGTGGCGACATTCTGGTGTTCACCGACGCCGACAACCAATGGTCGCGCGACACCCTCGGCCATTTGCTCGCGCCGTTGAGCGATCCGCAGGTCGGTGCCTGCGCCGGGCACATGGTGATCCCGGTCACCGGTGGCGGCCTGAGTATTGGCGACAGCCTCTATCGGCACTACGAAGGCTGGTTGCGCCGGGTCGAGAATCGCACCGGCTGCATGGTCTCCGCCGACGGCGCCCTGCTCGCCTTGCGCCGCGAGCTGTTCCAGAACGTACCGGCCGAGGTCAACGACGACTTCTTCATCAGTACCTGCGCGCCGGTCGCGCACAAACGCATCGTTTACGTACCCCAGGCGCAAGTGATCGACCAGGGCGTCGACGAAGCGGGCAAGCAATGGCGCCGCCGCCAGCGCGTTACCGTCGGTGGCCTGCAAAGCCTGGCGCAACGCAGCGCCCTGCTGAACCCGTTCAAGTACGGTCTTTATTCCATTGCCTTGATCAGCCACAAACTGATCCGCCGTCTCGCACCGATTCTCTTGCTGCCGCTGCTGCTGAGCAATTTCTGGCTGTGGAACGAGCACGGTTTCTATCGCCTGAGCCTGGTTGCGCAATTGCTCGGTTACGCGGTGGCCATCGCCGGCCTGCTGGATTCGCAACACCGTTTGCCGAAGCCGTTCCGCCTCGCGGCGTTCCTGCTGGTGACGCTGGCCGGCATGAGCGTCGGTCTGTGGCAGTTCCTGCGCGGGCAACGTTACGCACAGTGGAATCCTGACCAGAATCGTTGAGAGGACTCATGCCATGGCGATCAAACAACTGCTAAAACGCACCAGCGGCTGGCTTTATCTCAACTCGTCAGTGGGCCGCAACCAGTTGCACGGTGCCGGGGTCATTCTGATGCTGCACCGGGTACTGGCCAACGACCGGGCCGCCAACCTGCCGCACCGCAATGAACTGTGCGTCGGGCCCAAGGCCTTCGAGTATTTACTGCTGTGGCTGCGTCGGCATTTCGATTGCGTGCCGCTGATGGAAATCCTCCAGCCCAATTCGCTGCGCAGCGAGCGCCCACGGGTGGCGCTGACCTTTGATGACGGCTGGCGCGACAACGCCGTCAACGCCTTCCCGCTGCTGCAGAAACATCAGGTACCGGCGAGCATTTTCCTCTCCACCGATTTCATCGGCAGCCGTCAGCGTTTCTGGTGGGAAAGCCTTGGCGAAACCCTGTGGGGCAGCCACGGTGAAAAAGCGCGGATGCACTTGATCGAGTGCCTGCAGTTCATGCATCACCCATTGCCGGTAATGCTCGATGACATCGATATCGACCGCCGCAGCCTGGCGCTGCTGCATTTCCTCCAAGGGTTGAAGACGCTTGACCCGCAGGAACTGGAAAAACTCACCGATGAGTGCCCAGCCGAATCACAGCCGCAAGCGCTGGACTGGCATCAAGTGCGCGCGCTGGAGGCTTCCGGTCTGGTGCGCTTTGGCCCGCACGGTGCCAGCCACGCCATCCTCACCGGCCTTGATGATCAGCGCCTGAACGAAGAAATCAGGCGCAGCCGTGATGCCTTGTACAACGGCTGCAACCGCCCACTGCCGGTGTATTGCTACCCCAACGGCGACAACGATGAACGCGTGCGCGAGCAGATCGCCAATCACGACTATCCGTTCGCCCTCGGCACCGGCACCGGCATTTATCGCGGCGAAGGCGACCCGCTGAACCTGCCGCGCTTCGGCGTCAGTCAGCGCATCGCGTGCAATCCGGCGTTGTTGTCGTGGCGCATTTATCGCGGGGCACGGCCATGAGTCGCAGTAGCTACCTCAAGCATCTGGCGCTGAGCATGGGCACCAAACTGGCAATGATTGCCTTGCGCCTGCTGCGCAATGTGTTGCTGGCGCGGATTCTCGGCCCGAGTGAACGCGGTTTGTTCGCCCTGCTCAGCACCCTGCCGGATCTGATCAGCGCGGCCACCAGTGGCGGCTTGAATTCGGCAGTCGGTTATCAAGCGGCCAATCAGCGGCCGATGGGCTTGTTGCTCACTCAGGTGTTGGTGTTCGGCTGTCTTCTGGCCGGGCTGCTGACCTTGCTGGTGGTCGCGCTGGCCCGTGAGTTCGGCAGCGAACTCGATGTGACGATGCAGCTCGGTCTGCTGGCGTGGCTGTTGCTGCTGGCTGTGCCGTTGACCGTCCTTAAAAGCGGCTTGCTGACCTTGCACAACGCATCGGGCGGCGTGGTTGCATTCAATGTTCTGCGGCTGATCGAATCCCTGGCGCCGCTGCTGTTGTTTGTTGCGCTGTTCTGGATGTGGAAGGAGGCAGCACTCGAAGCCGCGCTGATCAGTTGGCTGGCCGGCATCAGTCTGGTGGTGCTGGTCGGCTGGATGTGGCTCAAACGCGCACAGCCGCTGCAACTGCAATGGGACCGTGCGAGCCAGAACGAGCTGCTGCGATTCAGTGCGCGCAGCCATCCGGACCTGCTGTTTCAACAGATCATTCTGCGCTCCGATTACTTGTTTATCGGCGCCCTGCTGGGCAGCACCGCGCTCGGCCACTACGCCATGGCCAGCGCCGCCGCCGAATTGCTGCTGATCGTTCCGGAAGCGGTCACCACACCGCTGATGAAGCGACTGCTGCAACAGGACAAAGGCATGGACAAGGTCACGCCGCTGGCGCTGCGCCTGACCGCCACGGTGATGCTCGGCGCCTGCCTGACCATGGCAGTGATCGGCGAATGGTTGATCGTCACGCTGTTCGGCGCGGCGTATCAACCGGCGTATCCGGCGCTGCTCGCGTTGCTGCCCGGTCTGCTGGGCCTGTGCTATGCAAGCATTCTGCGCCTGGATCTGATTGGCAAGGATCGCCCCGGCACGGTGTCGTTGCTGATGGGCATCGGCGCGCTGCTCAACCTTGCACTTAATCTGCTGTTGATTCCTGCCTTCGGCATTGTCGGTGCAGCGGCGGCTTCATCAATCGCTTATCTGGCGGTGACGGTGGCGATGCTGGTGCTTTATTGCCGCTTGAGCAACGTGCCGTTCTGGCAAACCTTGATCATCCTGCCCAGCGACATCACCCCGATGTGGTTGATGCTGCAACGTCGGAAGACCGCATGAAACGCCTGGCCCTGCTGTGCGGACTCGGCCTGACGCTGAATGCCTTCGCTGCGCCGATGCAGTGGGGTGACCTGCGCGACGGCAGTTTGTACCTGCAAACCGATCGACCGGACTCGGTCACCGTGCGCTGGGTTCCGGCGTGGCAGGCCGAGGCCAATGAAGAGCATATTTATCTGCTCGACGGTCAGGGCAAGCTGCAGGGCGAACGACTGATCAAAGCCAGCGAAACTCGCGGTTCGCAGAGCTGGCCGTTGCTGCCCGGGGCTGCCAGTTATCGCCTGGAAATTCCCGGCTACAGCTTCCGCAGTTATCGCGTCGAGCATGACGATAAAACAGTGGCGCTGTTCAGTCCGGCCAAGGTGCATTTCAGTGTCGAGACCGGCAATGGCGATGAGCTGTTTTTCAAAGTAGCACCGGGGGAACACGCGGTGCTGAACGGCAAATATCATGGCGGGGTCAACGCGCTGCAAGCCCAGCGTATGGACGATGGCCAACAACTGTCGTTGGCCCTCAAACCTTACCGCGCCTATTGGCAATTCGATCAAGTGGCCTTGCCGGTCAGCGACCAACCCCAGGTCTGGCGCTTGCGCCTGCAGGGCAGCGGCAAAGCGGCATTCTGGCTCGATGGCACGGCCAATCTGTTTGCGCAAAATCCGCAGCAGCTTCAACCCTTGCGTGAAGAGCCGGGCCAGGTACGCCTGACCCTGCACGATAAGGTCCTCGGTCGCACCCCGGATCTAGGCATTGCCCTGCCCAATCTCATGCCGCCCGCAGCCAGTTATGCCGCACTGGATGCCTTGAAACCGAGTGCAGCGAGTTATTACAGCTATGTTGACGTTACTGCGAAAAATGCCCGTTTCGAAGACCCGGTTCGTCAGCTCTATCAGACTCGCTTCGGCATCCGCCAGGACATCACCCTGCTCGCTGGCACCGGGCGTCGGGCCGATCTGCGTGCCGACGTGCAGAGCAACAACGGCCTTGAGGCCTGGCTCGCCGGCACTCGTGCGCTGGGTGGTCAAGGTACACATTACATCGGCTTCGCCGACGAACCGAACCTGAACTATTCGAGCTACGAAGATTATCGAGCGATTTTTGTCAGCATGGCCCGCCAGGTGCGCAGCGATCCGGCGAATGCCAAGGCCGGCGTGCGCATCGCCATGCCCGCCAGCTCACGTTTTATCAACGGGCCGTTCACCCGCAACGCAGCGGACAAGCGCGGCATCGATTGGGCGCGGCGTCTACTCAGTGAATCCGCCGATCAAGTCGATGCATTGGCCTGGCATGAATGGATGGTTCGCGACTTGCTGGCGACCCGGGTCTACCGCGACAGCGTGCGTCGCGCAGCAGAGGTGGTGGGGCTGGACGCTAAAGGTCAGCCACGCAAAGCGTTGCTGCTGGATCAGACCAATCTGTCCAGTGGCTCAGCCCTGAGCCCCTACGATCAGGAAACCCATTACACCGCGCTGTGGTGGGCGTCGGTGGTCATCAACGCCTCTCAGGACGGCCTGCTGAGCATGCTCAACTGGTTTCAGGCCGCCGACGAACCACCCTACGGCAAAGGCATGGTGCGCATCCATGACGATGGTCGCTTCGAGTTGAAACCGGTGGGCCTTGCCCAGCAATTCATCGCCCGGCATTGGCTGCCGCAAGTCCTGCAACTGGATAACGACGCTTTTGAGGTGGATGTTCTGGGGATGGCCGGCGACAAGCAGCGCGCACTGCTCGGGGTGAACAAAGGCACGCGCCTGCAACAGGTTGATCTGAGCGGCGCCCGGTGCCCGCTGAACCAAAGCGCCCTGCGTTTCTTCCGCGCTGACAATCGCAGCCACGACGCACCGTTTGTCTGTGAAAACGGGCGCGTGCGTTTTGAATTGCCGGGTCAAACCCTGTTTACCCTGAACTGGAGCGCTTCATGAACTGCCCTTCGATGTTCTGTCCCGCGAGCCTCTTGCTGTGCGTGGGATCCTCAACAGGAGAAGAGACCATGGATGTTTTGCGAAGACTCAGCGGACATATCCGTCGTAAAGGCCTGCGAGCGACCTTGGCGAAGATCCGCAGAATGTACATTTTTGCCCATCAGGAACTGCTGTGGATGGAGCGCGATCTGGTCAGCCCCGTGCCGCCGCACAGCCTCAAACCCTACCCGCCACTGCGCATGCTGAAGATCACCGCAAACAACGTCAGCGCCTTTGCCCGCCACTTCGGCAACCGCGTCGGCGTCATGGCCGAACTGGCCAGTGACGGTCACACCGGGCATATGCATGTCGACGACAAAGGCGATGCCGTGGCGTTTATCTGGGGCACGCCGCGCGACTATTTCGATCGGCATTACTACCGTTGCCGGTTCCCGGTTAAACCCGGCGAGTTTTTCGAGTTCGGCGGCGAACTGACCCGTGCCTACTGGGGCACCGAATTGTCGGTAGATCTGCAACTGCGTCTGTGGAAAGCCATGGCCGCCCAAGGCTGCCACACAGTGGTCGATGTCTGTGACTCGAGCAACGTCCCGGCGCTCAAGCTGCACCTGCGCATGGGCTATACCGAACAACAGCGGATCATGAATATCTACACGCTGTTCGGCCGCTGGCGCTTCTATCGCGAAACCCGCTACAGCGGCTCGCGTCTGGCGGCGCTGGGTAAAACTTCCCGTCCACCTGTCAAAGCAACGGCGGCCTGAACCCATGGTGATGCGATTCGAATGGCGCACCTCTCTATGCGCTGCCGACTTCCCGGCAACAGCCTTCGAGGCACTGCGCCTGCGCGTGGCCGACCACACGCCGTTCAACAACCTTGGCTGGTTGTGCGCGGCAGAGCAGGCCCTGGACGAGGATCAGCGCCTGCACATTCTGCTCGGCTGGGAAGCCGAGCAATTGCTGCTGTGCCTGCCACTGATGGCCAGCCGCGAACGCTTCGCTGGCGTGCCGTTTCGCGTTTTGCATCACTTGGGTTATCCAATGGCCGATCGCCTGGCCCTGCTGTCGTTGCTCGGCAGCGAAGACATGCACAAGGCGCTGGTGCTGATCCGCAAGCATCTGCCCCACGCGCTGCTGCAACTCAATGAACTGTCGGAACCTGCCGGTGAAGAAAGTGCGCTCACCGAATGGATGGCGCGCAGTTCCACGGCTGAACGACGCCTGAGTTGCCGGGTGCCGGTGCATCTGATCAGCGACGCCGATCATCAGGAGATCTCCGGTGACCCGCGCTACAAGCTGCGTCGGGCACGCAAACGGATTGCCGCATGCGGTGCACAAGTGCGGCGAATCACCCCCGATGCGCTGTCGATGCCTACGATTCTGGAAGCGCTGCAGGAAGTCGAGTCGGTCAGTTGGAAAGGTGACGAGGGCGTCGGGATTTTCGCCACCGAACGCAGTCGTCAGTGGATGCAAAGCGCTTTCACCGCCCTCGCTGCTCAAGGCCTGGTGCGGGTCGTGACGCTGGAGCTGAACGGCCGCTGCATCAGCTATCGCCTCGGCCTGCTCGAACAGGGCCGCCTCTACGATTACAACCTGGCGTTTTTGCCGCAATACGCCGACCTCGGTAGCGGCCGGGTGTTGCTGGAGGAATGGATTCGCTGGGGGCTGGATGAGCACTGGCGCTGGATCGATGCGTCGCGGGTCAGCCTGGAAAACTCCAGCCATCAACTGCACGAACGCATGACCGGGCAACTGGAACACTGGCGCTGGAGTTTCTACTCGTGGCGCCCGAGCGGTTTGCTGCTGGGCCTGGGGCTACGCCTTTGGCACCGCGTCAAACCGACCCTGCAAAAATGGCGCGCCCAGCGTGCCGGCAACACAACGGCGGCGAACACATCCGAAACTCAACCGGCAACACCATCCAACACACCTGGGCTAGCGCCTCGGAGGGCATCATGAGCGTCATCGAAAATCTGCTTCTGCGCATCAAACAAAAAGGCCTGCGCCGCACCCTTGGCGCGCTGTGGAAACGTTACGTGTTCGCTCACCGTGAATTGCTGTGGATGGAGCGCGACCTGGTCACGCCGATTGCCCCGAACAAACTGCGTCCCTGTGAAGGTTTGCGCAGAGTCGACATCACCGAGGACAACGCCAAGGCATTCAGCAAGTACTTTGGTGACCGCGTGGAGACCATGGCCGAGTTGGCCGCTGAAGGGCATACGGGGCATATGCACCTGGACCAGGACGGTCACACCGTCGGGTTTGTCTGGGCCAGTACTCGTGACTATTACGACCGCCACTTCTACCGCTGCACGTTCCCGGTCAAGCCCGGTGAATACTTTCAGTTCGGTGCCGAAATTACCCGGCAGTATTTCGGCAGTAGCTTGACCGTCGATGCACAAACCGCACTATGGCAAGTCATGGCTGCCCGAGGCTTTAAAAAAGTCGTGGATATCTGCGACAACGCCAATGTACAGGCCCTGAAGATGCATATTCGCCTGGGCTATCAGGAGCAAGGGCATATCACGCATGTTTACGACCTGTTCGGGCACTGGCGTTTCTTCCGCGAATCAAACTACAGCGATTCAAGACTGGAGGCGCTGCGCAAGCCGGAAAGACCGGTAGTGACGGCGGCGGCGCAGGCTTGATTCAATCTGGATATTTGTGGCGGCTTTGATGCCGCCATCGCGAGCAGGCTCACTCCTACAGGGGTATGCATTTCAAATGTAGGAGCGAGCCTGCTCGCGAAGAGGCCAGTGAAGGCAATGAAAGATTTCAGACCTTGGTGGCGACCAGGGTAAAACACATCGGCATCTGCGCCTCCCGATTCAAATACTGGTCATACACCTCTTCCCGGTTCGAATGCGCATACTCCTTGAAGTGCGCAATGTTCAGCCCCGCTGCAATGGCAGCGCTGAAGATGGCGCCAAGGTTATGCACAAACCAATACGACTTCGCTGCCTGCTGCTCAACCTTGCCGACATAGACAATCGGCTCTTCCTGCACAAACGGCTCGGCGCGGAAGTAGGAACTGGCGAGGCGGTAAGGATCTTCTGCATCCGGATCGACCATTTCCAGAAACGGATGGGTCTCGTAGATCACCAGTTTTCCACCCGGTTTCAGCGTTGAGGCGACATGACGGAAGAATTCGCCGATGTCCGGCATCCAGTTGAGGACGCCGATGGTGATCATCGCCACATCGAAGCGGTTCTGCAACGACGCTGGCAAATGATGGATATCGCTTTCGATGAACTCGGCGTTGTGCGGTGAACGCTTGTTCAGCTCACGCGCCTGTTCGAGAAACGCCGCCGATTGATCGACACCGACCACGCTGCGTGCACCGAGGGCAAACAACGACAGACTCTCGCGGCCATTGTTGCAACCCAGTTGAATCACATCTTTGCCGTCGACCTCCAGCAACCCGCTCAACGTCTCATCAAGGCAAGAGAAATCCGCCTGCGCAACCTCGCCGAGCAAGGCCTGCCAATCAGGCGAATCCTGATGATGGCGGGCGGAATCGTTCCACGCCTGTCGATTGCTCTCGATGGCGGTTTTATTGTTGGGCACTTCCATGGCGCACTCCGGACAATACTCGTGATTGAGCGGATCCGAGTCTAGATCAGCCCGGCAATTGCGGTTGTTGCAAACTTGTAAGCCAATTCCTTGGGATCCGATGTGGATCGAGCGTTGGGGGCGTGGGCAGCTATAGTTAATAGCCTTGGGGAAAACCGCACTCGCAGGTGCCGCCATGCTAATGCTCGATCGGCTGTTGTTGACCGGCTGTCTGCTTGCTGCCACTCAGGCGCAAGCGCTGGACAGCAATTTCAATTATTACGGGCCCAACCAGCCCTTCGCCCACCCTGCTCCGTATTCACTGAGTTCCACACCGCCCAAGCCTTACGACGATACGGCGCCGCAGGATTTCGTGGTCATTCCGGATGACCACGTGTTCTACGATTCACAACTGCCGACCGTGGCGGATGCGACGGTGCGGGTGTTTATCCGCACGTACGATGCCGAGCGTGGGATTTATGTGAATGACGAGGTGTTGGATCCGGGTTGTGTGCTGGAGTGTTTGAGTCGGCAGCAGCATTGATCCGGGTTGCTCACAACATCTGCGGCACCACCGATCCCGTGTAGGAGTGAGCCTGCTCGCGATAGCGGTGTGTCAGTAATAAAAAGGTCGACTGACACACCGCTATCGCGAGCAGGCTCACTCCTACAGGGGATTTGCGGTGGGGCTACCACTGGCGTTTGTCAGGGCGGGCGAGGCCGAGTTTTTCGATGCGGTAGCGCAACATGTCGCGGCTCAGGCCCAGCAGGCGCGCGGATTTGGTGACGTTCCAGTCGGTCTTGTCGAGCATTTTGCGCACCATGTCGCGTTCGACTTCCGGCAGGTTCATCGACTCCATATTGCTCGCCGGACGCGGTTCGTAGGGCGACACAGGTTCGTGGTGTTGATGCTGCGGCGGCAACTCGTCACACAGGCTCATGCACACGTTCAATTGATGCGCGGCAATCGTGTCGCTCGGCGCCAGCAACACCGTTTGCTCAAGCATGTTGCGCAACTCGCGCACATTGCCCGGCCAGGTGTAACTGAGCAGCAATTCTTCGGCCTGCTGGCTGAAATGCAGATTCGGCTTGCCATAGCGTTTGCCGTGACTGGCGAGGAAGTGCCGCGCCAGCAGCAAGATATCTTCACCCCGCGCATACAGGCGCGGCACCTTGATCGAAATGATCCGCAAGCGGAAAAACAGATCGCGACGGAATTTCCCCTGCTGCACCATCTGCTCCAGGTTGCAGTTGGTCGCGCTGATCACCCGCAGATTGACCTTACGCTCCTTCACCGAGCCGACGCGGCGAATGGTGCGATCCTCCAGCAACTTCAAAATCTTCGCCTGCAACAGCAGGTCCATCTCGCCAATCTCATCGAGAAACAGCGTGCCGCCATCCGCCGCTTCCACTAACCCGACCCGGCGATCCTTGGCGTCGGTGAACGCACCCTTCTCATGGCCGAACAACTCCGACTCGACCAGATTCGACGGGATCGACGCACAGTTGAATTCAATAAACGGACCTTTGCTGCGCGGGCCGTCGAAGTGCAGCGCCCGCGCCACCAATTCCTTGCCGGTACCGGTCTCACCCTCCACCAAAACCGGGGGCAGATCGGTGTTAGCCATGCGCCGCTCGGCATCGAGCAACTGGCCGATGGTGTTCTTCAAATACTGCATCGGCGCCGAGTCGCCAATCAGCGCCTGCACCCCAGACTTCTGCGCCTCGCGCTCCTGATAGAACGACAGCGTGCGCTCCATCCGTTCGGTGGCCAGGGCCTTGTCGAGCAGCAGTTTGAGCTCCGTCAGCGCGACCGGTTTGGTTACGTAATGAAAGGCGCCCTCCTTCATTGCCACCACGGCATCTTCGACGTTGCCGTAGCCGGTCATCATGATCACTTTCAGATCCGGCGCGCTGATGCGCAGCTTCTGGATCAGGTCGTGGCCGCTCATGCCCGGCAGCGAGTTGTCGGTCAGTACGATGTCGGGCATGAAGGTTTCCAGTTGCCCCAGCGCGTCTTCGGCCGAATGGCAGACCGTCACCTCGAAGTCCTTGCGCTCCAGGTAGGTCTGAATATTCTCGGCCAGCAGTTCGTCATCCTCGACCAGCAGAATGCTGTGTTCCATATTCCCCTCCCGATGCCACTTTGAAGTTGAGACTGACGCGGGTTCCCTCCTGCTCTTTGCTGGTCAAAACGACCGAGCCCTGAAAACGCTCCATGATTCTTTTGACCAACGCCAGGCCAACCCCGAGGCCGCCCTGCTTGGTGGTAAAAAACGGTTTGAACACCAACAGTTGCTGCTGCGCGCTCATGCCCTTACCGGTGTCGCTCAGGGTCATGCGCACGCTGTCCGGCTGCGGCGATTCGAACTCGACGCTGAGCACACCGCCCTTGGGCATGGCTTCCAGGGCATTGGCAAACAGGCTATTGAGTATTTGCGTGAGCAGCACCTTTTGACTGACGACCGGCGCGCAATTCTGCGGACTGAATCGCACTTCGACATTGCAGCGTTTGATCAATGCTTCGAAGGCGCCAACGGTGTCTTCGACCGCCATGACCAGATCCACCGCCTCGCCGTCGTCATTCATCGGCCGCAGCGACACCAGCAGCTCGCGCACCCAGCGTGACATGCGATCGACCTGGCTGATGATGTCGCCAATGTTGCGCTGCGCGCAGGGGCTGGCGACTTCCTGGGCCAGTTCGGCGCTGGAACGAATGGTCGCCAGTGGATTGCGCAGGCTGTGCGCCACCGCCGAGGACATCTCGCCGAGGGCGACGAAGGTTTCGTTGCTGATCAACTGTTGCTGCTGGCTCTGCAGCAGTTTCGCCGCGCGGCGGACGATCCAGAACAACGCCAGAAAAATCGCCGCTCCACCGAAACACGTCGCCGCCCAGATTGAGGCGAACCCACGGTCGATGCGATCGACCAGATCCGCCGGTTCCTTGTAGACCTCAACCATGGCGACGACTTTGCTTTTGTCGGCGTTGAACATCGGAATGTAGTTCTCGATGAACAGGTATTTCGGTTCGCGCAACATTTGCTGCTCGGGTTTCTCATCGTCGATCTTGTGGTAGCTGGAAGACACCGGCACTTTCATCTCGAATGATTCGTCGAGCTCATCGTCATCCTTGATGTGCACACCGATAAGCTCAGCGTTGGTCGACCAGATCACCGTGCGATCCAGCGCATAAACGGTCGCGAGCAAAATATCCGGCAGGTGTTCGACGTGATCGAGAAATTCAGTACGCGCTGAAGCCTGTAACGCCGGATCAACATCGGGATAGTGGTTGTCCTGGCGCGGGTCGAGCATTTCGCCCATCGTCCGGTTCGGATTGATTTTGGCGTGACGCATTTCCGCCGCGCCAATGGCCTCAACGAATTGCGCGGTCAGCAGCGCATCGCGCTCGACACTTTCGGTGACCACGAAGCGTGTGGAGATATAACCCAGCCCCAACGCCACGGCGGCGATGATGAAAAAACTCGCGAGCGAGAACCAGCGCAGCAGATTGAACTGCTCGCGCCAGCCCTTGCATGCGACCGATGGGTTCGGTGCAGAGGTTTTTTGTGCTTCCAGTCGCTGCATGGGAGTGGCCCTGGAGTTTTATATTGCGCTGCTTACAGCCATCAGTGTAGGTGGCTCTGACCGCGACACACGGTTCAATGATGCTATTTCGCCGCTACCGCATCTGACTCACCGTCGCGGCTGGATCGCCCGGTTTTACTGGCGTCAAAGCACCGTCGGTCATGGCCGCAGTGGACGGTTGCTGACGCTCTGTTTCATCGCTGAGAAAGTCGATGATCGACTGCGCGGACGGCTCGTCGAGGCGCAGGTTGGGCATCGGAATTCGCTCGAATTGTTCATACAGTTGCAACGCGATCGGATCTTTTTCCGCGAGCAAGCGATCCGGTTCGCGGATCCAGCGATTCAACCACTCGGGATCGCGGCGGCGGGTTACGCCAATCAAGTCCGGGCCGATGCTGCGCATGCCGATGCCCTGCCCATCCATAGGGCCGAGGCTGTGGCACGAGGCGCAGCGGGTGCGGAACAGTTCTTCGCCATTGCTGGGCGGGCGAATGTCCGGGGCATTGGCGTAGCTTTCTTCGATGCTCGGCTGTTTCCAGTTCTGCAGGGTGTTGGCCAGTTGATCGGCGAGGATCCACGGGTTTTCGAACGGCGAGGCCTTCATCCAACGCCCGGTGCTCTGGTTACCGACGATCAGGCTGAGGTTGTGATCCTTGCTGCGACCGTTGTCGACGCCTTCGATGAACAGCCCGAGCTTCTTGCGCAGGTCGGTGACGTCTTCGAATTCGCCGGTGAGAAACCTCCAGCCGGGGCCGACCTTGAAGCGTTGCGAATAAGCCTTGAGCACTTCGGGCGTGTCGCTGAGCGGGTCGATGCTGATCGAGTAAAAGAAAATGTCCTGGCCGACCCGATCACCGAGCAGTTTCTGCACCTGACGCAGGCGTGCAGTTTCCAGTGGGCAAGAGTCGCTGCACGAGGTGAAGATGAAGTTGATCACCACCACTTTGTCTTTGATCAGGTCATCGAAGAAATGCATCTGCCGACCGTCCTGATCGGTCAGCAGGGTGTTGGGGAAATAGTCGCCACCCCACGGGGTGGCGGATTCACTGGCCGCTGGCGGTTCGCCGACGCTAGCCTGGTGTGCCAGCAGCACACGGCTGCCGAGCACGCAGGCCACCAGCAGCAGCACCAGATGCATGCCCAGCGCCCGGGAGCGCGGGGTATGCAGCGGTTGGCTGTCACCGTGGCGACGGTTCATGGCTTGACCACCACTTGTGGGCCAACACCGTCACCGTTGCGGAAGGTAGGCAGCGCGGCGGAGTTGACGTAGCGCACACCGTCCCAGCTCGGCAGAGGGGTTGGCATCAGTTGCAGTTGCCCGGGCTTCTCCAGATCCCAACGCAGCAGCATCGAGTTGTCCTCATGCTGGGTGTTGTGACAGTGCTCCATGTAGGTCCCGGCAAACTCGCGGAAGTTGATCGCCATCTCGACGCTGTCCAGCCCATCGTTTTCCGAACCGATGCGATAGACGTCCTTGCGCGCCCATTTTTCCCACTCTGGCGGGGCCTTGCCGCCGCGACTGAGGATGATCCCCTCCTCGAAGTGCACATGCACCGGATGGCTCCAGCCCTTGCCGCCAGCCTTGATGTTCCACACTTCCAGGGTGCCGAAGCCAGTAACACCGGCGTCGGTCGGGCCGCTGGACAACTGGGTAGAGGCGTTCAGCCGACGCGGGTCCATGTGGAAGCCGAACCCGCCGTCAGTCTTGACCGTCCACGGCGCCTCATCGGTGCCGTCGGAGCGGCCGAAGGTGAAAGTGCGGTGGCGGGCCTTGGCCAGCACGGCTTTATCGGCCGCGTTGTCGCGGTGGATCTTCAGCGGGATCATCACCAGCCCTTCAGCCTTGCCCGGTTTCGCCGGTTCGTAGGCTGCCGGGTTCATCGCCAGATCCTGGCCGGTGTAAGCCTTGACGTTGAGCTGCAAGACCTTGCCCACCGCCGGATCGCCCTTGTCCCATTGCGGGCCCTTGCTGGTCTGCTTGATCACCGGCAGGTATCTCTCCGACAGGATGTCGCCCAGCGGGATGACATCTTTGGGTCCCTTACCGTCGTCGTGAGCCTGCAGGTTGACGAAAAACAGCTTGTCCCCCGGTTTGATGCCGTTTTTCGAGAAGTTGACGATGATGTCGAAGCGCTCGGCGATACCCTGAGTCGGCAGGATCGCGTTGTGGTTCTGTTTATCGCCATCGGCATCGAGATCCATGCTGCCGTCAAACGGTACGCTGTGCTCCATGATGTTGCCGTCGTTGGCGATCATGTGGAACGGCACACGGCTGTACGACACACCGGAGTTTTTCGGCCCCTGGAACTCGCCGCTGGTGCCTTTGATTTCCCGCACCAGCGCCAGTTTGAAGTAGCGCGACACCGAGCCGTTGAGGATGCGGAAGCGATAACTGCGCGCACGCACATCGAGGGTCGGTTTCCACTGCCAGTTGACCAGCAACTGATCACCGAGGAAGCCGTCGGTGTTGAACGGGTTGAACCACAACTGCCCTTCCTGATCCCACGCCTTGTCGGCAAACACCAGGTTGACGTCGTAGTCACGGTTGCCCCATGGCAAGGCGCTGCCGCTGGGCAGCCGCAGGTTGACGCCGTCATTCACTGACTCGTTACCGCGATCCAGCGCGCTGTAGTAGTTCATCATCGCCGCGTTGCCCTTGTAGACGTTCTGCGCGGTGAAATCGAGCATGTGATCGTGGAACCAGTGGGTGCTCATGGTTTCGCGCCAGTCGCCACGGATCTTGATGGTGCCGTTGTCACAGGTCTTCTTCGCCGGTGCGAGATCGTTGACCCACAGGGTTTCACCCGGTGCGCAGGGGAACGCCGCGCGCGGGTCTTCGGCCTTGGTGTTGATGCTGTCGTAACCGGCGAGCTGGATCGGCCAGCGATAGTCGTAGAACTGCCCCGGAAAGAAGAACGCGTTGGCATAGCCGTCGCTTTCTGCCGGCGCGTGACCGTTGTGCTCGTGGGTGCTGATCGTATGCAAACCGAATCCACGGTTGGCCGACGGGTCGATCGGCAAGCCGTTGTAGTGGCGCATCATCACCGGTTGGCCGTAGCGCACCATCAACAGTTTTGGCGGCAACGTACCGTCGAAGGTCCACACCGAGTTGTGGTTTTGCGCCGGCATCGCCGGGTGGAAACGCGGGTCGACACCCTTGGCGGTGCCATCGGTCAGCGGCACGCCAGCGACGTTGTGATACAGGCCGCCGGGGCCGAACTCACCGACGGCGTAATGGTGCATTTGCACGCTGTCACGCAGGCCACCATTGAGACGTGCACCGGTCTGCGCGGTTTTGTAGGCGACTTGCGGGTAGAACTCGTTCCAGCGCTGATGCGCCCAGCCTTTTCCGGGTGGCCGACCTTCGGCGGACGAGCCGATGTGCCGGTTGAGGTACACCTCGATCTGCGCCTGCCACGGGTTGCGGTCGACCACGTTGGCGAACTGGCTGGGGAACGGCGTTAGCCCCGGTTGGCGCAGGAACGCATCAAGCGCAGTGCCGGGTGGCGCGCTGCGGGCGACGTTGTTCGGGTCCTGAGCCGGTGCCGGGCCGATCGCCGCTGGTGGAAACGGCAGCGGCGCGGCCGGGGTGGTTGGGTCGAGTTTTTCCGGGCCGAACTCTTCGAACAAGGTCAACTGCTGGGTGAACGGTTGCGCGCCATAGAGCGGGCTCGGCTTGCCGTTGGTGGGGTAGTTGAAACTGGTCTGCACCGTCGGCGGCAGAATGTTTTCCGTGCGGGTCGAGTCGCGGCTGCCTTTGACGCCGTCGGGCAAGTCGAAGGAATCTTCGTTGGCCTCGGGCAGGGTCAGGATGTTATTGAGCGCGCCGGCGCGGTCGGCCGGTTCGTCGTAGTACGCCGAGGGATCGGAGACTTCTGGCTGTCGCTCGTCATCGATGGGGCTGGCGCGGACGCCGGCCATGCTGCCGAGGGTCAACATCAGAAAGACGCTCAAGGGCGTCAGCAAAAAGGTGTTGCTTGGGTCACGCGTTGTTCTGTCCATCACCAGCCGCCTCATCAAGGAAGGGGTGATGGTGTTTTGCAACTAGTGCGCCAAGAAATTATTTCCAGTTGTTACAGGGAGTTGAGGATGCTGTGAGTTTCCCCACTCCCCGGTGACCGGGGCTTGGCACCCACTGATGGGGGAAGTTCATAAAATTTTGGCCCGTGAAATTCTGCAGCGGTGGAAGTGTTGATCGTTCCCACGCTCTGCGTGGGAATGCCTCAAGGGACGCTCCGCGTTCCATGGGACGCAGAGCGTCCCCGGCTGCATTCCCACGCAGAGCGAGGGAACGATCAGTCGATAGATCGCAGTCTTCGGCAGTCCGCGAAATGGAATAGGCCCGTCATTGGACTAATTGGAATGCCAATCGAACCGAGGTGCCCTCGCCTTCGCGGCTGTCGAGGGTCACGCCGCCGCCGAAGCGCTCCATGATTCGCTTGACCAGGACCAGACCGACTCCGAGGCCGCCAGACTTGGTGGTGAAAAACGGCCGGAAGGCCATGGTACGTTGTTCCTCATTCATGCCTTTACCCGTGTCGCTGAGCACCACGCACACGCCACGGTCTTCGCTCGGTTCCAGGCTGACGGTCAGCGTGCCGCCCTTGTCCATCGCCTCCAGCGCATTGGCCAGCAGGCTGTTGAGGATCTGTGTCAGTTGCACCGGTTGGCTGAGCACCATGGGCGTGTGCTGCGGATGAAACACCACCTGCACGCCGGCTCTGGCGATCTGCTGTTCAAACGCGACAAGGCTTTCGTGCAGCGCTGCCACCAGATTCACCGGTTCCGGATCATCGTTGAGCGGACGCAGCGATTGCAGCAGTTCGCGTACCCATTTCGACATGCGATCGACCTGGCCGATGATGTCGTTGATGTTCTTCTGCGCCGGGCCGGCGTCGAACTCCAGCGCCAGTTCAGCGCTGGAACGGATGGTCGCCAGCGGATTGCGCAGACTGTGCGCCACGGCGGAAGACATCTCGCCCAGGGCGACAAAGGTTTCGTTGGCGATCAGTTGTTTTTGCTGGGCCGCGAGCAGAATCGCCGCGCGCCGTACGATCCAGTACAGGCCCAGATAAATCAGCCCGCCGCCCAGTGCGGTGGCCAGCCAGATCAGAACCAATCCGCGCTCCATGCGTGCGATCAGATCCTTGGGCTCCTTGTAGATCTCGACCATCGCCGTGACGTTTTTGCCCTCAGCGTCGAACAGCGGGATGTAGTTCTCGATGAAGATGTAGTCCGGCGGCGTGATGAATTTCTGTTCTTCACGGGCCTTGTCGACATCGTGGTAACTGGCAGAAACGGGGATTTTTTCGTTAAAGGCGCGATCGAGGTCTTCATCGGCATGAATGTTGGTGCCAATGAGCGCGGGATTGGTTGACCAGATGACCTGGCGGTCCGGCGCGTAGATGTTGGCGAGAATCACGTCCGGCAGGTGTTCGATGTGGTCGAGAAACTCGCCCCTTGCATCGGCCCGGGCTTGCGGACTGACGTCGGGAAAATTCGTGTCCTGACGTGGGTCGAGCAATTCACCCATCGTGCGGATATTGGGAATGGAAACGTGACGCACCTCGGCCGAAGCGATGGCCTGTATGAACTGCGCGGTGAGCAAGGCATCGCGCTGCACGCTTTCATCAATGACAAAACGCGTCGACACCGCGCCAAGCGCGATGGCCACGGTACCAATCACCGCCATGCTGATCAGCGAAAACCAGCGCAGCAGGTTGAACGGTTGCTTGTGCGAACCCAACCGTAGCGTGCCCTCCTCAACCGGAAGCGATTTCGACTGCATGTTCATGGCGGCGACTTCCCGATACGTCCTATAGGGTTATAGCCCACGGGTGGGGGTTTGCCCGGATGCGGGGATATCGACCCGATATACACCTTCCAAACTCCCCCCCGATCCCTGTAGGAGCTGTCGAGTGAAACGAGGCTGCGATCTTTTGATCCTGCTTTTGTGAATCAAGATCAAAAGATCGCAGCCTGCGGCAGCTCCTACAGGGGTTCTGCGTACGACGGGCCACTAAGAGCATCCCCACCGTCCCCGATTCTGGGGAATGACGCCCTTTCCCCGCTGGCCAAAAACATGACCCTTCTGCGCGTCAAACCCTCTATCCCGGCCATCTCCTGCCCATTCACCCCACCTTGGCATGGAAGGTGTACAGGCCCTGTGCAACTGACCCATCCCCAAGGGGCAGGTACTTTGATAGAGGGATTAACTCATGCACCCTTTACTGTCCAAAACCGCGACTGTCCTGGTCGTGAGCGCATTGGCCCAGGGCATCGCCCAGGCCGCTTTGTTTGCTGTTGATCCGGGCCCGTACACGCCGGCCAACGGCGGTTTCGCCAGTTGGTATCAGGACTCCCACGGTCGCACCCTGGATCTGTGCCTGTCCAAAGCGCTCAGCTCCCGAGTACCCAGCGCCCCCGGCGCGCCGTCGTACATGTGCT
The DNA here is from genome assembly GCF_900187475.1 of Pseudomonas sp. Irchel s3h9. Classification (NCBI taxonomy): domain Bacteria; kingdom Pseudomonadati; phylum Pseudomonadota; class Gammaproteobacteria; order Pseudomonadales; family Pseudomonadaceae; genus Pseudomonas; species Pseudomonas sp. Irchel s3h9. The sequence goes on from NZ_FYDH01000002.1 coordinate 185,053, forward strand.
CGCTGCTACCGACCCCCGGCGTGTTCGATGACGCGCAACCGATTGTCTTCCCGACAAACTTTCCCGACGAAGCGTTCTGGTTCACCGGCGAAACGGCCCTCGTCGACGCCGCACGGGGGATTGATCTGGGCTACGTCAGCGCCATCGAAGCCGCATTCGCCGCTGAAGAGCCGGTCGAGGGCGATCAAGTCAGCTTCGCCCGGATCCGCATTCGCGTCGACGTGCCCACCGCCGGCACCTACGTCATCACCCACCCGTATGGCGTCGATGTGTTCAACATCGACACCCCCGGGCGGCGCGCAATAAACATGACCCGCGACATCGGTATCGGCACGCCGAAAACCTACGACGGCGCGCTCAAGGGTGACATCGGACCGTTCCTGCGCAGCGTCAACGGCCCGTACACCGAGACCAACCCGCTGACCGGTGCCGCCGAACAATTCGTCGGCGACCCGAACCTCAACGAGGCAGTCACCGGCAGCCCGTTCAACACTAACTACGTACGCATCGAAGGCCCTAACGGCCTCGATCTGCGGACGAACGTGTTCGCCGTCTCCGGCAAGTTGTCGACGGTGGTCCGGCCAACGCCAATGATCACCCAGCGCAGCACCTACTCGCGTAAAGCGGGAACCAGCGCGCCGGTCGCCCAACAAGACGTGTTCGTTCTCGCGCCGCCCGCGCCGGGCACTGTCGCCGTGACCAGCAGCACCCCGGTGCTGAACATGACCGAGGCCAACTCCACCGGCAGTTGGTACGCGCAATCGTCGGCCAACCCGACCTTGCCGAGCGTCCTCCAGGTGACTGCTGACAACCACCTGGCCATCGCCAGCAGTACGCCGACCACCTTGCCCATGACCCTCACCGATCTGGTGGTGATCCAGAGCGCGCAATACAGCCTCAGCTCCGGACAACTCACCGTGGTGGCCTCGACCAGTGACGAAACCTCGCCGCCGGTACTCACCGCCACCTCCGGCAGCGGCGCCGCCATCGGTGCGCTGGGCGGCGACGGCGCGGTGAAAACCCTCGCCACCGGGATCTCGCCGATACCGCCGGCCAAGGTTCGGGTGACGTCGTCCAACGGCGGCAGCGATACCGAAGAAGTGGTCATCGTGCAATGAACGCTCACATGCCCAGATCCGCATCAGGAGGCATCATGAACAAGTGGCCACGCTTTGCGCTCAACGCGCTCGGGCTCGCTCTCTCGCTGACCGGCAGTGCCTACGCGCAACTCGCCGCCGTCGACCCCGGCCCCTACACCTTCGCCACCGGGAAATTCCCGATGTGGTATCAGGACAACAATCTGCTGTCGATGGAACTGTGCCAGTCGCGTGCTGCCAGTTCGCGCGTTGCCGCGACCACGCCACCGGCCTACATGTGCATTCTGCTCGCCGAGCCGGGTATCTACGACGACGCCCAGCCGATGATTTTCCCAGACAACTGGCCGCCGGAAGCCTTCTGGTTCCTGGCCGAAACCACGATTGCCGACAACGCTGCCGGTTATGGCGTGGACGCTTATGTCGCCGGGATCGAAGCGGCATTCGCCTCGGAAAATCCGGCCGATGGAGATCAGCAAAGCTTTGCGCGGATTCGCATCCGGGTAAACGTACCCGTTGCCGGCACCTACACCATCACCCACCCGTATGGCGTCGAGACGGTCAATGTCACCGCACCCGGGCGCCGCGCGATCAACATCACCCGCGACATCGGCATCGGTGCACCAGGCAATTTCACCGGTGCCGTCAATGGCGCCATCGGACCGTTCCTGCGCAGCGTCAACGGCCCGTACACCGAAGTGAACCCGGACACCGGCGCCACGGAAACTTTCGTCGGCGACCCGAACCTCAACGAAGCGGTGACCGGCAGCCCGTTCAACACCAACTTCCTGCGCATCACCGGGCCGGCCGGGACGATCCAGTCAAGCGTGTTCAGCCTGTCCGGCAAAGTGCTCGACAGCCGTCAGCAGACCCAGGTGGAAATCGACCGCGCCACCTATCGCCGCACCGCCGCTGGCGTGCGTGCCGAAGTGTTTGCCAAGGCCAGTAACAGCTCGACCCTGTGCTTCCGCGAAACCGTGGCGCTGCTGCCCGGCCCACCGCCAACGCCGTGCCAGACCAGTCTGTTGGGTGACAACAATGGTCTGTTCTTCGGCCACCGACTGGGCACTGGCGCGGTACCTCCGGTAGTCGTCGTGACCGCCACCAACCCCGCCGGCACCACGCGTCCGACGGCCGTATCGGCCAAGCTCACCGACGTGGTGAAAGTGCAGACCGCGCGCTACAACTGGGCCAACCACAGCCTGCTGATCGAGGCCACCTCAAGCGATGAAGTGGCGATCCCCGACATGGTTGCCCAAGGCTACGGGCGTCTGTCGAAAACCGGCACCCTGCAGCGCATCACCGTCGCCGACCTGACCCAGCCACCGGCCACCGTGACGGTGAAATCTGCCGCTGGCGGTGGTGACACCGAAGCGGTCGTCGTGGTCGGCAGCGCGCCAGACACAGGTGAAAACCAGGCGCCAATCACCAACGCCGACAGCGGCAGCACCAGCTTCGGCGTGCCGATCACCCTCAGTCTGTTGACCAACGACAGCGATCCTGATGGTGACAATCCGCTGGGCATCACCGCGTTGACTCAACCGGCCGCCGGCCAAGGCACCGTCGCGCTCAACGGCACCACTTCAGTGGTCTACACCCCGCCAGCGGTGGTCAACGCGCCACTGACCACCACCTTCACCTACAAAGCGCAGGACGCCAAAGGCCTGGCGTCGGCCAACCCGGCAACCGTGACAATTACCGTCGCGCCAAACCAGGCACCGACTGCCGTCGCCGACAGCGTCGCCACTCTGGGCGTAGCGATCCCGATCAACGTGCTGGCCAACGACACCGATCCGGAAGGCAACGTGCCGCTGGCCGTCAACAGCCTGACCCAACCGGCCGCCGGACGCGGCACGGTTAGCAGCAACGGCACGGTGATCACCTACACCCCACCAGCCACCGTGACCACGGCGTTCACCACGACCTTCACCTACATCGCCCGGGACGCCTTCGGTGCCCTGTCGACGCTGGCCACAGTCACGGTGCAAGTGTCGCCACGGCCAGCGGCAGAAACGTTCGCCGTTACCGCGTCTACGGTGCAGGCACGCTCCGGCGGGCGCTTCAACTGGGACTTCACCGGCACCTCGTCAGTGACCACCGGCAACACCATCACCGTGCAGGTCACCACCCCTTCCGGCCTGGTCACCCTCGGCACCACCACCGTACCGGTCACCGGTCGCTGGCGGCTGACGCTGAACAACACGACGGTGGTGCCATCGGCCAACCCGACCGCGACGATCCGCTCGTCCCAGGGCACCGTGCGCACGGTCTCGGTGACCACGCTGTAAGCCAACACCCCAGCCACTTTCGGGTGGCTGGGGCCGACTTCAAATCGGTTAACGCCTGACAGGATGTGAGCCATGAACACGCCGACCGCCGCCCTGCTTTGCCTGCTCCTGCTGTGCAGCAGTGCAGGCGTGCGTGCCGACGACCTGATGGAAAACGACGACCTGGCCACGACCAGCAGCGACCTCGGCGAACTGCCCCCACCGGTGGGTCAGCAAGCCCTGATCGACCAGCTCGGCCAGGCCAACGTCGCCCTGCTGCAACAGAACGGTCAGTCGCTGCTCGGGCAGATCGTGCAATCGGGCAGTAATCAGGAGGCGTACATCCTGCAACAGGGCAGCGACCTGATGGCGCTGATCAACCAGAACGGTTCCGGCAATGCCGCCTCAATCACGCAAAACGGCAGCCACAACCGCGCGCAGATTTCGCAAAACGGCAACAACAACGACGCCAGCATCGAGCAGGCCGGCGCGGGGCTGCAAAGCGCCGTGACCCAGTCGGGCAACGGCATGAGCGTTTCGGTCAAGCAATATCGCTAAGCACTGCCAATCATCGGAGAGATCATCATGTTCAAACTGACGCCCCTCACCGCCGCCCTCCTGGTCATGATCAGTGCCCAGGCGATGGCCGACGACAGCCTGTCCAACCAAAGCCAGGTCGGTACCGCCAACATCGCCGACGTGAAACAGACCCAGGCCCCATTCAGCACCACCACCCAGACCCAACTGGGCCAAGGCAACGACGCCGCCGCTGTGCAAGACCACGCCACCAGCGTGATCACCCAGGACGCCGTCGGCGACTACAACGCCGCTTACGCCGAACAACTTTACGAAGACAACGCCACCATCACCCAGCAACAAGTCGGCGCCTTCAACACCGCTCACGCCAGCCAGTCGTTGGGCTTCGGCTCACCGAACAGCGCGTTGCAACAGCAGCAAGGCACCGGCAACTTCTCGTTCATTTATCAGGACTCGCAGAACGGCAGCGAGGGCAAAACCTTCCAGTTCGGCGACAGCAACGAAGCCAACATCGAACAACTCTATGAAGGCAGCGGCAACAGTTCAGTGATTACCCAATACGGCACGGCCAACTACGGCACCGCCGAACAAGTGCTGCACAACGGCGGCCAGATCGGCATCAACCAGGCCGGCGAAGGCAACTACGCCTACGGCGACCAGCGCAACGGCACTGGCGGCAACATCACCATCAACCAGTTCGGTAACCTCAACGGCACTGAAATCTGGCAGGACGCGCAACTGGCCAGCCAAGCCACCGTCAACCAGTACGGCGACAGCAACGAAACCGTGGTCGACCAAAGCTTCGGCGAAAACAACACCGCCGCCGTCACCCAGGTCGGGAATACAAACGCCATCTACGCCGACCAATTCGAATCGGTCAACTCGACACTGGCGTTGTATCAGGTCGGTAACGGCAACGTGCACTTCACCTACCAGAACGGCGACAGCCACGTGCTCAGCGCCACCTCCGTGGGTAACGACAACAAGGTCTACGCCAGCAACTGGAAAGGCCCGCAATCCGGCGGCCAGTTCGGCAGCGGCCAACGCGCGACAGTTACTCAGGCGGGCAATGGCAACATCGCCAGCTTCACTCAGGATGGCGTTGGGCAAGTCATGACCACGCATCAGACCGGGACTGGCAACAAGACCACGGTCAGTCAGGCTGAGTCGTATAACGAGCTGTATTTTGATCAGAACGGTAGTGACAACATTTTGATCTCGGATCAACGCGGCACGGGCAACCTGGTGCAGGGTTCTTCGAATGGCACGGGCAACAGCGCTGATTTCGATCAGTCGGGGTCAGGGAACCAGGCGTATACCGCGCAGCTGTATGGCAGTGACAACATGATCACCGTGAAACAAGCGGATACGATGAACGTGGCGTATGTGACCCAGGGCGGGACGGGGAACATTGCCAATGTCGATCAGAGCGGGGTTACGCAGACGGCGAATATTCAGCAGTTCGGCTCGGCTAACCAGGCGACGGTGTTGCAGCAGTAGGGGTTGGGTGTTGATGGGCCGCGATTCTCTGGTGAGGGGGGTCGCGGTTTTTTTTGCGCTGACGTTTGAGTTGCGTCCTACGGAAAACGGAACGTTTTTAGAGATTCGGGGAGTTTTCTGACAAGTTCTGGCGGTTGGCCGTCGGAAGTGCAGGCTCTAGGATTTGCCGGGACAACTTGATCCTCATGGAGCTTGGCCTACATGCAATTCATCCAGACAGCGACGACAGCGATACCGTTAACGAATAGACTTCGAGGCACCAAACCCGGAGGTTCTATGATCGACCCGTCCTTGATCGACCCACTGTGCCCGGTTGTTTCGGATCTTGATCCCGAGGAACAGGCTGCAAGTTATGACCGTTGGTTTCGGGCCGAAGTACAGGCCTCTCTCGATGATCCGCGCCCGAGTATTCCCCATGAGCAAGTGATGGAGGAAATCAACGCCTTGATGGAATCAATGCGCAAAAGCGCTGATGCAGATTAAGTGGCGACCCAAGGCTCGGGTCGAACTCTCGAAAATCCTGAAGTACATTGGCGAGCGAAATTTTGTAGCGGCGACTGCACTTCACAAGTCCGTCGTAAAAACTACATCTGCGCTTTGTTGGCATCCACACCTGTATCGCAAAGGCCGCTCTCCCGGCACTCGAGAGATTGTGGTAAGCCCGAACTATCTCGTCGTTTATCAAGTGGCGGATCAAATTGAGATTGTGAGCATCTTGCATACGCGTCAGGAGTACCCTCGACGCGACCCCGGTTAAGATCGCTTCCTCGTCTCAACACAAGAAACCGTGCTTCCCGTGGAGGTACGGTTTTTTTGTATCTTGATCGCTCCCACGCTCTGCGTGGGAATGCCTCTCGGGACGCTCCGCGTTCCAAATTGCGAATTTGACGCAGAGCGCCAGGGGCTGCATTCCTTTGCTGCGCGTGGGAACGATCTAATTAGTCATCCTTCAACTCGACGTGATCCAAGGCTTGATTGACAGCCAATTCGCCCAGCATGACGACCTGTGCGATGCCCAGTGCGGTTTTGCGCTGTGAGGTTTCCAGCGAAGCGGCGAAGTTGATGAGCATTTCGCTGGCCGAGCCGAGGGTTTCGCTGGCGTTGGCTAGCAGGGATTCGGTGTTGTACCTGGGGTTGGCGAGGTACATGGGTTCCGGCTCGTTGGCGCTGGACATGATGTGGGGTGTGGGGTTGAGGTAGAAATCGAGGGCACGGTCGGCGGCTTCGTGGAGTTTTTTGCTGTCGACTGAGGCGTAGGGGGATGTGGTGTTGGTGTCTGGTTCTGGGGGGTTGGGTGTTGGTTTTTTCATGGTGATTCTCTCTCATTGATAGTTGCAGTGGCCCATTCGACTTCCAGGAAAAATGGGTGGCAGCTGTACGCAGGCTGGAAATCCGGGAGAGAGCAACCCGGCAGACACGAATGTCTCCCGCGCACAACCGCCATAACAGAGTGCACACAATGAAAGTGCGCAAGCATACGTTATGAAAGGCGTATCTGCTCTCTCGTGTCTTCGGGTTTCCATGCCCGGTCGCTGAATTGGCAGCGACGAACACAGGCTAGAGACAGGACGTCCGACGGACAACCTGAAAACCTTGTGGGAAGGTTCTGCAAAATCGAAACAACCTTTAAACATTCCGAATTGAAATACGCATGTGTAGGAGCTGCCGCAGGCTGCGATCTTTGATCTTGATCTTGATATTCATCTTAAAAAATCAGAGTCAAAAGATCGCAGCCTTCGGCAGCTCATGCAGTGAATGTGTGCAACCGGCGGGAATTGGTCGGCTCGTAGATCGCCATCGCTGGCAAGCCAGCTCCCACAAGGATTTGGGTACATCCGCAATGGCAACTGAGTCTGAGAGATAGCTATCGCGAGCAGGCTCACTCCTACAATTGAATCGCGCTCTGTCAGCAAGAGATTGGTCGGCTGTAAGGCCGCCTTCGCGAGCAAGCTCAGCGCCTACGAAGATCAAAAGCCGAGCACGCTGTGCTCCACACCACTCAATAGGCCGAGTGTCAGCTCGCCTGCTTTTGATCTTGATCCACGGGCGACGTCGGAAGGCTGAGTGGAGGGATTGATCCGGGCGTGGGAGCGCAGCGACCGTTTGGCGCAGCCAAACACAGCGAGAGGAGGTGCAGCGAAGCAAACCGTAGGCGCTGCGCCCGGATCGATCCCGCAGCGAAGGAACCCCGAGCCCCAGCGAGCGGGCCGCACGCAGGAGCAAGCCTTTTCGGTTACCTTTTCGGCGTTTGGAAAAGGTGACCCGCCGTCAGGGCGGAACCCTAAGCAGCCGTTACCGCAGCAACGGATATGTACCCGGTCAACCAGAACTCACCGCCCAACCAGAACCTGGTCGGCCCGAAGGCCGCCACGTTCACTCGGCATCCGGATCAACCTTGTTCTGAGTCAAATACCGATTCAACACATCATCCTGCCCAGGCACAGAAGCATCCCCCGCCACCTGCCACAACCGCCGCTCAATCCCCTGCGCCACCATATGCCCCACCGCCGCCTCAATCGCCGACAACACACACAACTGCGCCGGCTCATTCGTCGTATACCCAACCTCAGCCTCAAGCAACTTCTTGAACTCGATAAACTTGAAAATCCCCGCGCTACGCGCCACCGAATAAATCGTCTTGCTGGTCATCACATTCGCCAACACCTGCCCACTGCGAACATCCACCGCCCGCAAATTCACAGTCACCTGATCCACCCGATACTCACGCTGCAAATCGATCCCCAGATACCGCGCCCCTTCCCCACCGCTACGCACATTGGTGTCATAAGCGATGATCCCGCCCTCGAGCATCATGTTCGCCGCCTGCAACGGCGGCAGCTCACCCTGAATATTTACCGGCGTATTCGGCTTCTTCTGCGACGCACGAATGATCTTGCGCTCGGTCAGCAGGTTCTGCAGCCCTTCCCGCTCCAGCACGACAAACCAGCCACTGGCCTGCATCGCGTCCATCAACATCGACGCCGCGCCCTGGGTCACGCTGGTGGAAAACGAACTCGCCGGCGTCGGCTTGTACTGCCCGGTCTGGTCACGGAAGCCGTACACCACCGCCATCAACCGCCCCTTGGGTCGCGGCATCTTCAGCAAGTCGTAATAAGTCGAAGCCCTTGGAGTCAGGGTCGGGGTTTCGGTGTCCTGCTCGGCCGACATCGGCTCACGCAGACTGCACCCTTGTAATGTCGCCAGCAGCAGCCCTAACGCGATGATCTTTTTCATGTCCGTCACTCCCCGGAACCGTCAGCCCGTCATGGGTTGAGGCCGTTCACCTGAATTTCCGAAACCTCACCGGTCGCTCGATCGGTCACTTCAATGCTCAGTGCCCCGGAGTCGTCGATGACGTTGACGATAAAAGAGTCAGTGGACAGGCTCCCCGTGTTGCCGGTGGAGATGTTGTCCAGCAACTGCCCTAGCAGCCGCGATTGCAATTGACTGGTGAAGCGCTCCAGCGCCGAGGTGCCGGCCACCGCCGAACGGCTCTGGATGTCCGGATCGTCGTGATCGTTTTGCGCCTGGGCGTTGTTGAGCAACCAGGTGCCGTTGAGCGGGTTGCCGCCGAACGACGGGTTGACCGGCGTGTAGACCAGTTCAGTGGCCTGGACAGCGGCAGCGCTGGCGAGCCCGATCAACAACCCCGAGATCCAGAATCCGCTGCGCCGTGAGAACGTTGTGCTGTTCATAGTTCGTCCTTCTCAAGGTCGGTGGTGTCCTGCAACAGAGCCTCCAGCTTGCGCTGGACAACCTGGCGTCGAACCCAGTCGGCGGCCGCGTAGGCCTCGTCCTTCAGTTCCACGGTGTTCGGCGGCAGGAAGCGCCGATAAACCAGGCGTTGCTGATATTCCACGGTCACCAGGCTGCCCCAGCGCGCGTCAGGCCGCTCGCGCACCACCAGGTTGAAATCCATCGGGCTGGTGTCGCGCAGGCGTTCACTGAACGAGTAATAAAAGTCGTGGCCGATGTGCGAGATCGTGTCGTCGACGATGAAGCCCATCATTTCGTCTTCTTCACCGGCCTGGGCGCAGCCCGCCGCCACGGTGAGAATCAGCGCGCACCACCAGTGGCGAGTCATGGCTGCAGCGCCTGTGGCAAGTTCGACTGGCCTTTGGCCGGGCCATTGGTGCCTTCGAGGAAGGCTTTTTCCGCGACGAACTGCCAGTCCGAATAACGCTGCATGCCGTCGAAATCCGACCACTGCGTCGGGAAGCCCGATTGCTTCAAAGGCAGCTCGGTCGAAGGACTGTTGAGGCCGGTGATGCGTCCGTCGAAACCGCGTTGCAGCGCCCATTCACCCTGACCGATCGGGTCCGGATAGAGCTGACGCAGGTGATGCTTGGCCTCGGGAAAGCGCTGATCTTCAAGCAGGTCCGCCAACTCTTTCGGGTACTGCGCCAGCCCCGGCGAACTGCGGTAATAGCTGCGCAGCGCCTGGGCGTACTGAGTGCCGACCCAGAGCAACTGGCGTTCACGGTCACGGCGCGAAGCGGTCGACCACAACTCACCGGCACTGGCCAGGCCCATGCCCATCACTACGATGAGGAACAGCACGCCGAGGTAGGTGAAGCCACCCTGCTGCGCGCGGTTACCACTCGGAAAATTGGCTGCCATCACGCGCCCTCCCGGTAGCACCGCTTTTGATATCGGCCACACCACCGGCAACGCCGTCCGGTGGCGCGATCAGCACCCACTGGTCTTTGCGTTCGGTGATCGGATCGAGTGGCGCGTTGCGCAGGTAACGTTGTTCGATCAGTTGCTCGATGGAATCCGGATAACGGCCGGTGTCGCCGTAGAAGTGATCCAGCGCCTCGCGCATCGCCGACAGGCTCTGGCGCAACGTGGTTTCCTTAGACGCTTCAAGACTGTTGAAGTAGCGCGGCAGCGCGATGGTCATCAGCGTGGCGATGATCGCCATCACCACCATCAGCTCCAGCAAGGTAAAACCTTTTTCCCGGCGCATGAGGTTCACCACTCGCGGTAGGCGATGCCGTTGAGGCCCTTGCCCCGGGCGTGGGAGTAGACGTCGAACACGTCCTCGCCATCGCGCGGGTTCTGAGCCGAACTGTTGTAGGCGCGCACGCCCCAACCCCCTTCGTCACCACGTTTGGCCGGCACCAGCGGATCGCGCGGGATGCGGCGTAAAAAGTAGAACTTGGCGCCCTTGGCGCTGCGCACATCGCGCACGCCTTCGACCAGTACTTGCAGGTTCGGCGGGTAGCCGCTGCTGTTCAGCGACTTCTCGATATAGCCGGCATCGAAGGCACGCTTGTAGGCGTCGATGCCATCGCGAATCTGGTACAGCGCGTTGCGCAATTCCTGCTCCTTGCCACGCCGCACCAGGGTCTCGGTCAGTGGCGCGGCCATGCTCGCCAACAGACCGATCAGGGCCAGCGTCACCACGACTTCGATCAGGCTGAAACCGCGTTGGGAGGCGTTCATGATCAAGGCTTCTCGACGGTGACACGGGTGGTGGCCACGGCCGACTCACCGACGGCACGCGGCTGCGCGGCAGGCGACGGCATCACGTAACTCTGCGAACGATCCGGGGCCTGAATGTGCATGCTGGTTTCGGTGCCGGTGGAGAACTCCATGTCCGACGGGCTCTGATACGGCAGGTTGCGCACGATCCTTGGGGTGATCGACAGCACCAGTTCGGATTTGCCGACGGTGTCCTTGTTGCTGCCGAACAGCCGGCCAATACCAGGAATATCGCCGAGGCCCGGGATCTTGTTGCCGGTGGCGCCGTGGTCGTTGCGCATCAGGCCGGCGAGGATCTGCGTTTCGCCGTCGTGCAGGCGCAGTGAGGTTTGTGCGTTGCGGGTGTCGACCTGCACCGGGATCGTGCCCTGCCGGGTCGGTTCCAGCGGCGTGGCGTTACTCACTTCGAGAGCAATCTTGATCGCCACTTCGTTGTTCAGGTGCACGGTCGGTTGCACTTCGAGCTTCAGACCGACGTCCAGATAAGTGACGCTCTCAGTGATCACCGGGCCTTGAGTCGACGGCACCGAAGTCGCGCTGATGATCGGCACGCGCTGACCGATGTGGATCCGCGCCTGCTCGCGGTTGCTCACACGAATCACCGGGCTGGCGAGGGTGTTGATGTCATTGTCCTGGGCGTTGATCTTGGCTTGCGGCGACGGTGAGATCGAAATCCGGCTGGAGTTGATGCCTTTCAGTTGATCAAGCAGAGTCACCGCCGAACCGTCGCTGTTGACCACGCCGAAGGTGTTCGGCCATTGCAGGCCAAGTTCGAGAATGCGCTGGGTGGCGACTTCCATCACTTCCACCTCCAGCACCACTTCCGGGTTGGACTGGTCTTGCGACTGCAGGAGTTTCTCGGCCATGCGCACGGCGTCTTCGGTGTCGCGCATGGTCAGGGTGTTGAGGCGTTCGTCGACGAACACGTCACGGGTCTTGAGCATGGTTTTGACCATGTTCAGCGCGGTGTTGGCGTCAATGCTGGTCAGGTAGAACGTGCGCATCACCAGTTCCTGGTAATCCTTCACTTTCTGCGGCGAATCCGGGTAGATCAGCAAGGTGTTTTCGTTCACCACTTTCTGGTGCAACTGGTTCTGTTGCAGCAGCAGGGTCACGGCGTCTTCGATGCGCACGTCACGCACGAAGATCGTCGCTTTCATGTCCGGGCGCAGGTCTTTGTCGAAGATGAAATTCAGCCCGGCGACCTGCGACAGCACTTCGAAAATGGTCTTGAGATTGGCGTCGCGAAATTCCAGAGTCACTGGCCGATCAAGCTTGGTGCGCAGTTGCGGATAGGCAATCACGTTGCGGCTCTGCACCAGACGAATGTTGCCTTGCAGCTCCAGCGCGCCATCATTGTTGGGGTCGAGTTCGAGGATCTGTTTGACCTGCCGATCAGCGCCGTAGATGTCGCCACGACGCAGGTCGCCACGCGCCAGTTCCAGTTTTTCGTCCATGCTGCGCAGGTAATCCATCTGCTTCAGGGCATCCTGAGCCCGGCGGTTGTTCGGCTCGATGGTCAGCGCGCGGTTGTAGGCCACGCGCGCCGAAGCGAAGTCGCGGCGCGAACGGTCAGTGTCGCCGGTCGTCAGCAACGCCGTGATCGCCTTGGCCCGACCGCTGTTGAGCAGCAAGTGCAGCTCGGTGTCCCGTGGGTTTTCGCGCAGGCCTTCTTCGATTCGGGCCAGCCCCGCCTCGTACTGACCCTGTTCAATCAGGTCGGCGGCTTCCTTGTTGGCCACTTGTGCAGAACTGCACGCGGCCAGCCCGGCACACAGGCTCAGGCTCATCAGCAAACGGCAACGTTTCATTGCGTACTCCCCACAGACAGGGTCTGCGACAAATGCAAGGGCAGGTAGACCAGACTCAGTTCCAGATCGGAAATGCCGGTGATCTTCCAGGTGTCGTCGATCACATCCCCGTTGCGCACGACGTAGATCTTTTCGCCGTTCTGCAAAAACACTTGCAGGTCGCTGCGGTCATGCAGCCTGCCGACGAACTGAAACGGCACCGGTGGCAGGCTCGGGGCTTGCACCACAGTTGCTGGATTGATGGCCATTTCGGTGACCGTGGCCAAAGTCGGCGCGGCCTTCCAGGATTTGGCCGCGAACAGGTCGCCGGCCGGGCTCAGGTCCTTGATCGGCGCATCCTTGGCCTTGGCGGTGCTGGCCGGCAGCGCGCCCCGGGTTTTCCCCGGCGTAGCGACAGCCACTTCGTTGGAATCGGCGTCTTCGCTCGGCGAGAAATATTCCGGCAACCACGCCAGCGCGGCCGCTACGCCGAAGAACGCCAGCCAACCTGTCACGCGTTTGGTATTCATCACGACCTCGACAGGTAAAGGGTCATACGGATCCGGCCATTGAGGTCGGTGTCGCCAATCTTCTTGCGTTGCAGCTCGAGGTCTTCCACCACCACCGCCGGCAACTGGCCGAGCAAGGCGTGCAGAAAGCGCCGCAGTTGCGGGTAGCTGCCGCGCACCGGCAGGAGGATCTGATAACGCGCCAGATGGGTTTTCGGATCGACGCCGAGTGCATATTCGCCGCGTGCCAGAGTGATGTGCTCCTGGGCTGCGAGAGCGTAGATGCGGTCGATGGCGACGGTGGCTTGCGGCTGCGCCGGCAGTTTGTTGCGGAAGTCGTCGAGCTGACGCTGCGGCACCACCGGCGGCGCGATGCTGCCGTCTTCAACCTTGGCCAGGTACGCGCTGGCTTCCTGAGTCTGCTGGCTGAGGTGCTGCAACGATTGCCAGCCCGGCAGCAAACCGCCGAGTGCCCAAGCCACGGTGACCAACAGCAGCGCCAGTCCGGCGAGGCCCGGAACGCCGAGGCCTTGCAGGTATTCGTGGACGATCAGTCTAGGGATTCGCATCGCCAATCTCCCAGGTCGCCGACAGGTTGAATTGCACCGGTTGCTCCGGCGATTTGACGACGATTTCGTGGCTCAGCAGCGACACGTCAGACAGCTCGTCGCTGGCTTCCAGACGTTTGTGGAAATCGAGCATCGCTTGCAGATCCCGCGCTTCGGCGCTGATGCGCACCTGGCCTTTGCGCGCATCCGGGGTCAGGGTCAGCAGCGCGACGTCATCGCGCGGCATCGCTTCGAGCATGGCGAACAGGCGTTCCCACGGCCGGCGCAGTTGCTGCGAGACCTTGCGCATCTCGGCGAGGTTTGCCGCTTGCTCGCGGGTTTCCGCCGGGCTCAGGGTGGATTTGGCAGCGCTGTCGCCGGTGAGCTGACGCTGGGTGGTTTGCAGGTGGCCTTGTTGCTGTTCGGTGTGCGCGTCGAGGTGCTGTTGCACGCCGAAGCACAGCAGCGCCAGCAGCACGCCGCCGCCGAGCAGGCTCCAACCCAACGGGCCGGAACGTGGGCGCGGTTGAAAATCGAGATTGAGCGCGCGCATGTCAGGCCACCGCCCGGGACATGACGTACAAGCCGTCACGCACGTTCATCGAGTCGTCTTCAAGGGTGCGCAGTTGCACACCCGCCACGTCCGGATGCGCATCGAGGCGCGCCGGCGCATGCAGATAAACGTTGAACGCGCGTTCGCTGGTCGAGGCTTGCAGCTGGCGTTCGCGACCGATCAGGGCATTCAACGCGGCATCGCTGTCGCTGCCGCCCACCGAACGTACACCGGCCCAACGCCCTTCCCTCGCCAGCAACAACACGCTGCGTTGCGGCTCGGCGACGACGAACAGGAAGTCGCCGGCATCGAGGCTTTTGTCGAAGCGGTTGAACGCCGCCATCAGGTACGGCTGCACCGAGCGCAGGCGCAGACCGCGACCGCTGACCAGTACCCGCAAGCGTTCAAGCAAGTCTTGCGGCAAGGCACTGGCGATGCGGTCGTAACCGGCCGGCTCAGCAGACAGCACAAGACTCCACGTCTGGGTCGGCGCGCCAAACAGGTCTTCAAAACACAGTTGGGCAAAGCCGCGCAGTTCCTCAGGGCTGCTGATCTGCGCGCTCCACGGCACCAGGCAGAAACGGCTGAAGTGCCCGGAGATGACCACGCTCAATTCGGCACCGGCGCGGGCGTGCTCACCGAGCAGGCGATCGAGGGTGTCCAGCGCCACCGCGTAGCTCTGGAAGCCTTCGTCGATGTACCCGACGCTGCCCAGCCACAGGGTGTCGCTGCCGCGCCGCTGACCGAGGCCAACACCGCTGGCGCCGAGCACGGCGACAAAACGCTCACGCGATAAAAGTGACACGATTGATCTCCTCCAGCGTGGTGCGACCTTGTTCCACCAGCTCCAGTGCCGATTCGCGCAGCAGGCGCAAACCACGTGCACAGGCCAGGGCTTTGATTTGTTTGATCGGTTGGCGCTCGACGATCATCTGGCGCAGTTCGTCGTCGAGGTGCAGCAACTCGGCAATCGCCGTGCGCCCGCGATAACCGCTGCCCCGGCAGTGCCCGCAGCCCTTGCCGTGGACGAAGTGGTAGTGATCGACTTTCTGCGGATCGAGGCCCGAGGCGCGCAGCTCTTCATCGCTTGGATTGACCGGCGCGCTGCAACTGGCGCACACCAGCCGGATCAGGCGCTGGGCGAGAATCGCGTTGAGCGCCGAGACCAGGCTGTAGGGATCGATTTCCATTTGGGTGAAGCGGCCGATCACGTCGAAGACGTTGTTGGCGTGGATGGTGGTGAACACCAGGTGGCCGGTAAGCGCCGATTGCACGGCGATCTGCGCGGTGTCCGGATCACGGATTTCGCCGACCATGATCTTGTCCGGGTCGTGGCGCAGGATCGAGCGCAGGCCTCGGGCGAAGGTCAGGCCTTTTTTCTCGTTGACCGGGATTTGCAGCACCCCCGGCAATTGATATTCGACCGGGTCTTCGATGGTGATGATCTTGTCCACGCCGTGGTTGATCTCGGTGATCATCGCGTACAGCGTGGTGGTCTTGCCGCTGCCGGTCGGGCCGGTCACCAGGACCATGCCGTAGGGTTCGGCGGCGAGGCGGCGCAACTGGCGCAGGGTTTCATCTTCAAAGCCCAGCGCCTGCAATTGCACGCCGCAGACCTTGTCGGCCAGATCCTGTTTGTCCAGCACCCGCAGCACCGCGTCTTCGCCAAAAATGCTCGGCATGATCGACACGCGAAAATCGATCTGACGGCCGCTGATACCGATCTTGAAGCGACCGTCCTGCGGCACGCGTTTTTCGCCGATGTCCAGCTCAGCCATGACCTTGACCCGCGAGATCACCTGCTCGGCGAACTCGTTGCCCTGGACTTTGCTGATGTTGTTGAGCACGCCGTCGATGCGGTACTTGATCACCAGACCGTGGCCGGTGGTGCCGAGGTGGATGTCGCTGGCGTGCATTTTCAGCGCGTCGTAGAGGGTCGAGTTGACCAGTTTCACCACGCTGCTGGCGTCTTCGCTGATGCTGGTCAGCGACAGGCTTTGCAGGGTGTCGATTTCGTTGTGGGTGTCGCCTTGGGCGTTCAGCGATTCGACCGCGTGGAAGCTTTCTTCGTGGCGGGCCAGATAGGCCTTGAGATCATCGGCGTGCACCAGATGCAGCGGCGCGCCGTGCAGGCAATCGTCGATCCAGGCCAGCCGCGCCGGGTCGAAGGGGTCGGCAAACACGCCGATGACTTCGTCGTTGTGGCGCAGCAGGATGAATTCGCGTTTCAGGCATTGTGCGAGGGTGACGCGGTCGAACACCGGCGTCGCTTGAAACAGGCTGTCGGTGTCGAGCACCGGGTAATGCAGGGTGGCGCCGAGGGTATGAATGAACGGTATCGGCGCCAGTTCACAGAGTACGCAAAGGGCTTCAAGCACGCGTTCGCCAGAGGTGGCGGCCCGCGCCCGAGCCTGGGCAAGCTGTTCACTGGAAAAGCGCTCGGGGGCGCATTCGGCCAGCAGCGGTTCGACGACAACGGACAGACGTTCCATGGCTTGCTCTCCAACCGGGGCTTAGAGCCCTGTCGGCGCGGCAAACCTTGGCGGCAAGTGCCGGAACGTCTGTTCGCGCCATTACTCCCCGGTGAGCATTTGATCGTCGTCCGGCGCCATGGGTCGCGACTGCCGTCGCCGATCCGCCAACACCCAACTGCCATCGTACAACTGCAACGGGAAGCTCTCGGTCCTGCTCTGGCGTCGTTCGACGAAACCCTCGGAAGGGTTTGCACCGGGTTTCGCTTCGCGCTTGAAGCCCAGAAGGTCGCAGACAGCTCGGGCCAGTTCCGCCAAAGGAAACGGTTTGAACAGGATGTGGCTGACCCCCAGTTGCCGCGCCCGCTCACAGACTTCAGCGGTCGGGTGACCCGTTATCAGCACAAAATGGCACGTCCTGTTCTGGCGGACCGTGTCGAGCACCTCAAAGCCTTCCATATCGGGCAAGCGGTAATCGAACACCAGCACGTCGGGGGCAAAGGTTTCGGCCAGGCCGATCGCCGTCGCTCCGTCATGTGCAATCCGGACGTCCAGCCCCTGCGCCGACAGATAATCCTGAAGGTTCTGTGCAAGCAGCTGTTCGTCTTCGACAACCAGTACTTTGTTAACCAAGGTCGACTCCTTGAAACAGCAGGTCCGATGCCCCCGCCCTGAGAGTGCGCCTTACCATCGGTAACGCACACTTCATGCCAGGCTGAGTACCGGTAATTTTACGTCTTCATGTCCTTGAATTTAATGACAATGCCCGCTCGTCCCGGTACCCCGTTCCCCAGAAACGGGGAAGCACCTGAATGGGCATCGAAGCCATTCCCCACTATTGGGGGGGAACCTTCAGTCGTCGTCAATTCGTTCGATCCTGTTCTGCACCCGTAATTGCGCGAGCACTTGGCGACGAGCCTGGGTCTGTTGCTGTCGGGCGAGCTGTGCCCTGACTGTATCCAGCCCCTGCAAATCTGGGACATCGGCGGTCTCCAAGTGGTTCGGCAAATAAATCACATGCCAGCCGAACGGTGAGCGCACCGGTTGGCTGGTAAACGTCGCGGCCCCGGCAATCGGCGCGCGCATCTGCATCAAGCGTAGACGCGCTGCGGCCACTGTGGCTGCATCCGCTTGCGCGGGCACGCGGATCAGCAACTGACGGGGTTGCAAGGTATTGGCGCGGATCAGCTCGGCGAACATCTGCTGCGCCGCCAGTTCGCGGCGGGTGTATTCGGTGAAGGACGCCTCATCGAAACCGGCGTCCTGCAAGCGTAGGACGAATTTATCCGTGCCGCCGATAGCACTGCGGGTCTGCTCGACTTGCTGAAGCACCACTTGATCGTCGATCTGCAGCCCGCGCTTTTGCGCTTCCTGCCACAGCAGCTCTTTGTCGATCAGCGCTTGCAGTGCTGCCTGGCGCAGCTGTTTATAGGCTTTGGGATTACGAATGCTCGCCACGGCGCGACCCTGATCTTCCAGGTATTCGGCGAAGAAGCGCTCAAAGCGAAACCCGGAAATCTCCTCGCCGTTGACTCGCGCCACGGCCGGCTCGTTATTGGCCCACGCCAGCGGCAGCCAGCAGGTCAGCAGCATTATCAGCGTTGTGAGCTTCATGATCGGGCCCTCCATTCAGGGGCTGGCAACAATCGGTTTATAGGGTGCGACCAGATAAAAGCGCTGATCGGGCAAATCCACGGTGACCACATGGGCGCCGCTCAAGCCCAGGCGTCGGCCGGGGCCAAAGCTGAGGCGCGGAGTCAGGCCGGTGTCGAAGTCGTGCAGACCTTCCAGCGCCGTCACCAGTTTTTCGCGGCTGGCGTCGCGGCCGGCCTGTTTCATGCCTTCGCTGAGCAGCAACATCGAGGCGTAGGCGCCGACTTGCAGCACCGCATGCTCGGCGCCGAGGCCCTGGCCTTCGCGCAGCAGCGTCAGGGCCATGCGCCCGGTCTGGGTCCAGTCGCTGGGCACGAACGGATAGGCAAGAAACACCCGCCGAGTAAAGCCGTCGGGGACTTGCAGCAGATCGCCGGCCACCTGGCTTGAAGCGGCGAACAGATACGGCACTTGCCCGGCGCTTTGCAGCCGTGTCGCCAGACGACTGAAGCCGCCGCCAGTGCCCAGATAGAACACCGATCGCGAACCCAGCGGCAGCGCATCCGCCGTCGGGTCGTAGGCTTGCAGTTGGACTTTTTGCCAGCCGTGATCCTGCAAATACTGGCCGAGGTTTTGCGCGGCCAGCGTTTGTGCAGGGTCATCGGGATAGGCAATCAGCGTCGGCCCTTGCAGCACACGCAGGCTTGCCGTGGCGTAATCGGCCAGCGCGATCAGTTGCTCGCGCAAGCCCGGCAGCGGCTCGAAAATCTGCGGACTGGCCTGCACCGCCCCAAGCAACGACAAGGCGCCGATCAGCGGCACGCCGGCCTGTTCCAGGCGCGGCCCCAGTTCACTGTCGAGGGCCGGTGCCAGCGGCGCGATCAGGGCGAACACCTGTTCCTGCTCGATCAACTGTCGCAGGGCTTGTTCGGCACTGGCGCGATCCGGGCCGGGGTCGATCACTGTCAACCGCAACTGCCGACCATGAATGCCACCGGCCTGGTTGATCCGCGCGACGCTACCATTGAGCACCGCTGCCACTGTCGCGCCCTCCTCGGCCAACGGGCCTTGGCTAGGCAGCAAGGTGCCCAGGTGCAAGGTCTCGGCATCGAGGCCGGGGTCACGCTCATCGGCGAGGCGTTTGAGATAGGCGGTAAGGTTGCGCTGATCCTTCATCGACAGCACAAAGCGCGGCATGCTCGGGTCGAGACGATTGTGGCCGGGGTCGCGGCCCTGCTCGATGGCAATGGCCAGAGTGCTTTCGCTGTAGGCCGGATAGCTGCGCCCGTTGACCTGTTGCTGGCCATACGTGCTGGTCAGCCGCGCCCAGTTCAGCGGCGGCGGACGCACCCCGCCTTCGGGTCGCCCGAGGCCATCGGCGCCGTGGCAATTGGCGCACGGCAGACTCGTTGCCGGCAGCAACATATCCGCTGCGCCAACCCGCGCCATGATCGCTTCGCCGCTAGCTGACAGGCCTTGGCGGTACAGGCGCTTGCCTGCCGCTTCCTCCGCAGTCAGCGGCGCAGCGCTCGCGCCAAGGCTGACGCCAGCGAGCAGGATCAGGGCGAGTACACCGCTCAGGTTCATGGCGCGAACTCAGCGGCCAGCCACGGGCATTGTCAGCAACTGCAAGCGCTGGGCAATGGCGGCGGCCGGGGCGTCGGGACGGATCTTGCTCCAGCGTTTATTGGCGACATCGCCGACGATCAACTGCGTGGAATGCTGCTCGGGCGTCGGCACGATCTGGCCGATGCGGCTCAATACCAGGTCCATCTGCGCTTTGTCGCCAGTAAGAAAAAGCCAATGAGGGTCATCGGAACCCTGCTTCAAGGTGTAAGCCTTGAGCACCGCCGGCGTGTCGCGCAGCGGGTCACTGGTAAGGGAAATGAAGGTGATGTCCTGCGCCTTGTCACCGAGCAGCTCGCGGACTTCTTTGAGCTTTTGGGTGATCAGCGGACAGGCATCGTTGCAACTGGTGAAAATCACGTTGAGCAGCACTATGCGGTTTTGCAGCGCATCGCTGTAGAAGCGCAGGGTTTCGCCGTTCTGATCCTGCAACGGCGTGTCGGTGAACCAGGTTTTTGCGTCGTGGGTGCCTTTGGCCGGCGCGGCAGCCACAGCGGCTGGCGGCTCGGAGACGTGGCCTTCGTGGGCGAACGCGACGTTACCAAGAATCCAGAAACACACGGTCAGGGAGATCCAGTCGAGCGCTCTCATGGCTGTTGCTCCATGGCGATGGCGGTGTGTTTGGCGTGTGTGCGCAGACCGCTGAGTTTTTCCACCTCCTTGGCCAGCAGCGCCGGATCAGTGAAGCCGTAGTAGCGCATCCAGTGGCGGCTATCGCCGTCGCCGACAAGGATCAGCGGCTGATGACTCTTCAGGTCGCCGCTGAAACTGCCGAGGCCCTTGAGGGTTTCATTGATCGACTGCGGCGAGCCGGTCAGCCAGCTCCAGCCCGGCCCGCGCTGGAAGGTACGGGCGTAATCCTGCAGGCGTTTCGGGTCGTCGCGCTGTGGGTCGATGCTGATCGAAACCAGTTGCACTTCCTCGCCGACCCGCGCACCGAGTTGTTTCTGCACCTTGCCCATGATCGACGAGACCACCGGGCACACCGTGGTGCAACTGGTGTAGATAAAGCTCATGACGACGATTTTGCCCTGCACCAAGTCTTGTTCGAGGCGCACTGTTTTACCGTTCTGATCGAGCAGCGGCACGTTGGCGAATTTCACTTGGGCGTGTTCCTGAGTGCTGCTGGCCGGGGCTTTGTGTCCGGCGTGTTCGTCGGCCGAATGAGCGTGGACTTGTTGAATGCCAAGGCTCAACAGGCACAGGGTCAGCAGGCCAGTGGATGCAAATCGGTTCATGTCGAAACTCCTCTTCAACGGGCCTGGCCGGGGGCTACCCGAACACTGGCAAAGGTCTTGTCATCGAAACCGGCACCCAGCGACGCCGCGCGCACATGCAGATACCAGGCGCCGCTGCGGTCGAGGGTGATTGGCGCCTCGTATACGCCGTCGGCGACTTCCAGCGCCGCCACTTCGCGGGGATGCGAGGTGGGCGCGAGGTAGTAGCGCAGTTGCACGTCTTTGACGCCGCTGCGCTGGGCTTTGTCTTTGCCTTGAACGATGCGGAAGCGCACGACGTAGGGGTCGTTGAGTGCCACGGCCGTCTTGTCGAGGAGGAACTCGACTTTCGGCTGGCCGAGGTGTTTTGGCTGTTTGCCGTCAGGATCAATTTGCGCGGTAAAGCAGTGAATGATGTTTGGCTGGTTGAGCAGAAACGCCACGTCAAAGCGCCCCGCCGCCGGCAGCTTCACCCGCGCGCTGTACAGCCCCGGCGAGACTTCGCGCAGGCTGCGATCGATGACCATGGCGGCGCGGGCAATCTGGCCACGGTTGGGGTAACCGGACATCGGCGCGTTCATGCCTTCGGCGTAGAAGTAGGTGGTGTTGTCGACCGGGTTGACCACGAACACCGCGTTGTCATCGCGCGACACCGCCAGGCTGGAGGCCAGCGGCAAATCCCCGGCCAGGCGCGGCGCTTGCGGGCCAGCCTCGAAACCCTGGCTGATCGGCTGGCGACCTTCGCCGAGGGAGGACAGGTTGATCATGGTGACTTTCGGTGAAGCGAGTCCGCGGATGTAGGCGTAGGCCTGGGTGAACACCACTTGGTAGGGTTCGGCGCTGACGTCCAGATCATGGATGGCGGTGTTGGTGGCGGCGTCGATGATGCTGGCGCGGTTTTCCACGGTGTTGAGCACTACCCCGAAGCGGCCGTCGGCGCTGAAGCCCATCGGGCCGAGGCCTTGTTGCAGTTTGATCACCCGGCGGATGGCGTGAGTACTAGCGTCGATCACACTCACGGTACCGTCCTTGCCGTCAGCTACGTAGACCGCGCCGGACAATGGCGAGTAAGCGACGGATAACGGATGGGAGCCGGTTTTGATCTGCTGGACGATGTTCAGGCTGGCGATGTCGATCACGCTGACGGTGCCGTCGTCACGGTTACTGACGAAGGCGTAGCGGCTGTCCTTGCTGAAGCTGATTTCGTGGTGGCCGCGTCCTGTCTGCAAATGTTTGAGGGGTTTGAGGCTTTGGCTGTCGATCACTGTCACGCCGGAGTCTTCGGCTTTGCTGGCGTTGTTGCCGACCCACAGCAGTCGTTGGTCTGGTTGTAGCGCGACGCGCACCGGTTGGCTGCCGGCTCTGATCGAATCGAGAACCTTGAATTGTTCGCTGTCGATGACGGCCACTTCGCCCGCCGTTGGCATCGAGACGAACACGCGTTTGTTGTCTTTGGGGGTGACCCAATCCATCGGCGGCTGCTTGAGTTCGATCCGCGCGAGGGTGCTGGTGATGCCGCCGACCGAGACCGACGGATCGACCACGGCGATGCTGGCGTCGCGGTTCATCACCAGCAGGAAATAGCTGTTGAGGTCGAGCAACGGCCGCGCGCCGATGTTGGATTTGAGGAACACCCCGACCCGGGCTTTGCAGCTCTGATCGCGGCCCTGAGCCTGATCGGCGGCAAGGGCTTGCGGATCGACCCAGGCACCCGGTGCCACTCCGGACAGCGGCTGGCCGGAGGCGCTGTCAGTGACGCGGAACTGCACATCGGCGAATTCGCCTTCGCGCAGTTTGCCGTCGGCGGCCAGCGGCTTGAGATTGAAATCCACCGCCACACCGTCGCGGTTCAGCGTCTGCTCGCCAGCGGTTTGCGCCAGCGCAATCTCACTCAGCGTCAACAACGCCCCGGCCGTAACCAGGGTGCAAATACCGATGATGTTGATGATCCTGTTCATACCACCCTCCCCTCATTTGCAAACCCATCCCTGTAGGAGTGAGCCTGCTCGCGATGACGTCATCTGCCTCACCATCCGAAACCGAGTTGCCCCAATCGCGAGCAGACTCACTCCTACATGGGATTTGCATTCATCCCGCAACCTCACTGCCCACCGCAGACCCTGTGGGAGCTGGCTTGCCAGCGATGGCGTCCGTCCTGTCACATCAATGGCGCCTGTGCCGCCGTCATCGCTGGCAAGCCAGCTCCCACAGGTTTTGTATCCATCCCGTCAATCTCACTGGCACCCCTGGCCCTTTGTGGGAGCTGGCTTGCCAGCGATGGCGTCCTTCCTGTCACATCAATTGCGCCTGCGCCGCCGTCATCGCTGGAGAGCCAGCTCCCACAGGTTTTGCATTCATGCCGCAATCTCATGGCCACACCTGGCCCTTTGTGGGAGCTGGCTTGCCAGCGATGGCGTCCTTCCTGTCACATCAATTGCGCCTGCGCCGCCGTCATCGCTGGCAAGCCAGCTCCCACAGGTTTTGCATTCATGCCGCAATCTCATTGCCACACCTGGCCCTTTGTGGGAGCTGGCTTGCCAGCGATGGCGTCCTTCCTGTCACATCAATTGCGCCTGCGCCGCCGTCATCGCTGGCAAGCCAGCTCCCACAGGTTTTGCATTCATGCCGCAATCTCATTGCCACACCTGGCCCTTTGTGGGAGCTGGCTTGCCAGCGATGGCGTCCTTCCTGTCACATCAATTGCGCCTGCGCCGCCGTCATCGCTGGCAAGCCAGCTCCCACAGGTTTTTTATCCAGCCCGTCAAACTCACTGGCACCCCAGCTCCCACAAGGATTTGCATCCACAGGGATATTGTCGTTGCACCCATTTCTACTGCCCCTGCGGCGCCGGTTCCGGTTCGTTGGTCACCCGCAGCAGTCCCCATAACCCGGAGGTATTGCCGTAGGCGGCGTAGTCGCGGAACAGGTAATCCCCCGGGATCGCATTACTGCCACCAGCACTCGGGATCATGAAGCTGAAGTGCGCGGCCGGCAGGATGCTTTCGTGGGCGCCGATGTACATCGACATCGGGTTGTAGCCGAAGCGCACCGAGCCGACGCCCGGCGAGCCCATTGGATAACCACCGACATCGCTCTTCTCGGCCTGGAACGGATTGACCGACCAGACATGCCCGTCAAGCTGGAACGTGGTGCCACGACTGCCACCGCTCGGCATCAGGATGTGCGTACGCAACGGCTGCCCCGGTTTGGCGTAGAGCACCGGCGTCTGCGGATCGCCACCTACCAACGCATTGCTGTAAGCCATGTGCGCGTTGACCATATCGCCGTAACCCGCGCCATCGGCATGACCAAACGGTGCATCCGGGGCGAGGCCGAAGCGATACCACAGCGGTTCGGTCTTGTAGTTGATCGCCATGCTCGAGTTGTCCTGCGGATCGGTCGGCACGCCGAAGCCTTCAGCGGCAATCCCTTCCACCGGCCGACCATTGGCCCAACGGGTGTTCAACGCCTTGTGCCAGACCATCGCAAAGTCGCGGTAGCTGGTTTGTCCAGGCGCGGTGACCGTGGCGTTGACCTTGCGCGCATCGTCGACCCACGTCGCGCCGATCGGCAGGATGCTCATCGCCCCGCCAAGGCCTTTTTGCGGCTGCTTGATCACGTCCGCCGGGGTGATGTTCAAGCCGCCGAACTCCACCGCCGTGGCGTTGATGTTGTCGACGCTGCGCCCCAGTTGAGTCACCGGTTTGCCTTCACGCTCCAGGTGCCCGGCGTAGTACTGATAAGTACGAGTCGGGTACGCGCCGCTGCTGCCGACACGCGGTGGCACGGTCTGGATCGGGTTGGCGCCGACGTTGGCGCCGTCGGATTTGGTGATGTCATACGCCAGCAACTGCGCGTGCAGGCCGACGTGGCTGGACGGCCGCATCAGGTTGTTGCTGAAGGTGGTCGAACCCAGACCGCTGTTGCGATCACGCTTGACCATGCCCTGCATCACAGCCGTCTGGGTCAGGTCAGGCATGACGCTCGGCAGGCGGTTTTCCAGAGTGATGTTGATGCAATCCCCTGCCGCCGCACGCAGTACCAGCGGTTCGACTGGAATACCGGGTTTGAGCTTGCCACTCACCGGATCGAGATCGGATTTGCGCACATACAGAATCGCGGTCGGATCATGCAACGGACCACTCTGCCCGCCGATGGTGATGGTTTCGCCATCCTCGGGATCGGTCACCGTGACCTGCGGAATGCTCACCGTGCGCGAGTTCAGCACCAGGGTACCGCCCGCTGGATTGAGCGACCCGCCGACATGCTGGCCAAGCCCTTCGGGATCGCCGATGGTCAGGCCCAGCGTATTGCCGAGGATGTCGTTGGCCAGCGCCGCGACCACTTCATAGTTGCGCTGCACGGTTGGCCGGGTGCCAATGCCGTTAGGGTTGGCGCCATAGCGCGGGCAACTGCCCTCGAACGCCACAGTGTTGCGCATGCCCGCCGGGCTCGGGTTGTTCGGGATGGCGAACAGGTCGGCGCGTTTGGCGGTGTAGTTGCGCATCACGCCCCAGATACCGCTCCAGTAGCCTTCGATCGAAGCGTCCATCGAGTACAGATAATCGCCCGTGGTCGCCGCCGAACTGGACAGCATCGACACCGGCGCAATGAAGCCCATCTGCTCGGAGATACCGATCATCTGCGACGCACGCCAGCCGGAGTTGGAGCTGTTGCCGAAACCGGAACCGCTCTGCAGCCATTTCACACCGTGCAGGGTGACGTTGTGCTCTTCTTCATGGCCGCCGGCATGCACCCGCAGCCGCACGTTATCGCCGGTGTAAGTACGCAGCATCGGCGTGAACGGATCGCCCGGTTCGGCGCCGCCCTTGTTGATGTGCGGCGGGAACAGCGTGGTGCCGCCGGTTGGGCCGGTCGCCGAGGTGAGCAGATTCGGCGCCAGGTTCATCGCCGGTATGGCGCGGTCGGTGCGGCTTTGCATGGCGAACGACAGATCACCGCCGAGGCCGTCGGCCTGCATGCCGCGCTTGCCGTCCGGGCCGACCTTGTTCGGGTCGTACACGCGCAGGGCCAACGGTTCGTTGCGATAGTTGACGACGAACATGCCTGGATCATCCACCGAGATCGCCTGCGGACATGGCCGGCTCGGGCAGCCCGGCACCTGACCGCCCTGCACTTCCAGCACCCCTTCGAGCAAGTTGCTGGCGTTGTTGCGCACTGGCGGGTTGATCGCGTAACGGAAGCTGTCGGCAGTGGCCGGGAACGCCTGCGCGTTGGGCACACCGTTAGGGCCAGCACCGACGTAAACGCCAGCTTCATAGGCGTGCTGGAAGTCGCTGTATTCAAGGAAAAACTCGCGGAAGCTGTCGTTCTTACCGTCGCCATCGAGGTCGCCGGTATTGATCACCGCTTGCCACGACGTCGGTCCACCGTCCTGACGCGCGCCGCTATAGAGAGGCTCGCCGGTTTCGGCGTGGAACCAGGTGGAGCCGGCCGGCTCTGCAAGAACGGTTGCGTACAGACCGATCTGTTGGTGCGTCGATGGGCCTAAGTGGTCATGGGTGAAGATGGTGCCGAGGCCGCGATCGACGCCTTTGGCGTTGACCACCGGATCGACGAACCAGCGCTGCATCGCCGTGCGCGCACCGAGCCAATCGGCGCGGCCGTATTGGCCAAAGAACGGATGGTTCTTGGCTTTCGGGCAGGCCTGAGTGCCGTCGCGCGGGTCGGTACCAGCGCACTGGTTAAACTCGCGGATCGCGTGGATGCGTTCCTGCACGGCGCCGGGCGAGAGCACGCCGTCCTCGTAGTTCCAGCCGTTGGACGAGCCGTCCGCCGAGGTCAAATCCCATTTCGGCAAGTGGATGTGCTGGCCGATCACATCGGTAGGCGTGCGCACCTGATAGTCGTCCATCTCATAGGTGGCCGGCACCAGGTTGGTTTGCTGGTATTGCACGCAATCGAAAGTGTTCATGCGCATCACCAGCGGCTCTGGTGGACGTTGCTTGGTGATCACCGGCCAAGCGTCTTCCCACAGCGCGAGAATGCGCGCTTGCGGGAAGTGATAGCCGACCTTGTTGTACACCGCGTCGAACTGGATGTTCGCGGCTTTGTAAATCCGTGGGCGGTCGGCGGTGAAGCTCGAGGCGCCGACGAAGGACATGCCGTCGATGCGTTCACCGCTGGCGAATTCACCGCTACCGGCGCTGGCGGTCAGGCGTTTTTGCCGGTCATCCATGCACGGTTCGTAGTACGGCGCACCCGCCATCGGCAAGGCACCGTTGGTGCGGAACGCCTTGGCGACCACTTGATTGCCGGGCAGCAAGGCGTAGCTTGGATGGTCTTTTTTCGCGTGGAAAGCCATCGCGGCTTGTTCGACTTCGGTGCCTTCTTCCGGCAGGTAAATCGGTTTGGCGCGGGTGACTTCCTTGGAGAAATCCAGCGAGGTGGTCACGGTGTGCGCTTCGCCACCCGCCGAGACGCCATCCAGTGCATGCCGTTGCAAGCCGCCATCCCAGCCACCGGATTGCGCCGGGTCAAGGTTGGCCCACAGCGCTTTGCCGCTGGCCTTGAGCGATTGCGCGGTGGCGGCGTCGAGCATGTCCAGTGGCGGAGTTGGTGGCCGTTGGCCGACCGAACTTTCCATGCCGCCGATCCAGAACGGATAGCCAGGGTTTTTCAGGCTGCCGTCGGCATTGCGGTTGGCTTCGCTGCGATCGACCAGCGCCAGCGAGCCAATGGCTTGACCGCCGGCGTTGCCGCCATGGTGCTCGCCGTCGTCATCGCCCTCTTCTTCATCCTCGTCGTCATCATTGCCGGCAACCAGGGTTTCACCGATTTTCGGCACCACCACCACTTTGCCGGGCATCGGCGCCATGGCTTTGCCGGGCAGCGGCACGATGGCCGGAATCGGCGTACCGGCGACTATTTCACCATCGGGCAATGCCCGTGCCCCCGCCGCCGGTTTGCCACTGCGCAAGGCAAACGGTTCGCTGTGGTAACCGTCGGCGCCCTGCTGCGAAACATCGAGTCGAGTGCCTTCTTCGAAGACATCGTGCACCCGCCACATGGCCCACATGCCCTGGGCGAAGTGCGGGTAGAAATGGCAGTGATAGATCGCATCGCCGGCCACGCGGTTGCGGTTGCCCGAACCACCGTTGGCGATTTCATAGGTGTAACCGGCGCCCGGGCCGATGCCCTGGGCGTCGACGTAATCGGAATTGTCGTCGTTGGGGTTGAACAGCCACTGATGGCCGTGCAGGTGGAAGATGTGCTGCTCATGGCCATTGTGGGTATTGCGGAATTTGACGAAGTCGCCGATGTAGCTGTGGTTGACGTTCGACGGCTCCGACGGATACAGGGCCATGGTGGCTTTCACGCCGATCTGATCGGCGCGCGGTATCTGGCCGGGGGCGATGTTCTCAAGCCCGGTGTTGGCCGGCACATCCACCAGCATCGCCACATCGCCGACGGTGTGCGAGCTGAGGAAGAATTCTTCATAGGCGCACGACAGGCAATCGTGCATCGGCCCCACACCCAAGCGGTTGGCGACCACTTCGGCGCCCATGCCGCCGGAGCCATAGTTGATCATGAACGAGTCGCGGGTCGGCTCCAGCACATGGGCCATCACTGGATCAGCCCAGTACGCCGGGAACGCTTGAGTGGCAGCGGTTTCATCCTGGAATTGCGAGGCAAAATCGCGGAACGCTTCGAGGCGGTTGGGGATTGCCGGGTTGCGTTTTCCCACCGACTCCAGCGGGTAGGTGCTGGACGGAAAACTGCCGTCGGCGTTGCTGCCCATGACAATCGCGTCGCTTTCGCTGGAGATGATTTCACTGCCGTCGACCATGTTGATGATCGGCGTTCCGGCCTTGCCTTCGCGCAACCACGGTTCGCGCTGCGGGTAGCGCGCCTGGTAGTCGACGATCGGTTGACCGGTGGGTGCGCGGCCCGTAGTGGCCAGGCGCATTTCTTCTTCGGTGAGGGTATTGCGATAGCTGCGGCCACCCTTGGGCAGGACGACGACCTGGCCGAACAAGCCATTGGCGACGTTGCCGGCCGCGCCCTCGCCGCCAAACGTTGCGCCACGGCTGCTCACGGCAAACGCGCCTTCACGTTCGGCGAACAAGGTATAGGAACGGCTCGCGCCGGGTGGCACCAGGGTGTTGGCGTTACGCCCGGTGAACGAAGAAATGTCATCGATGCTGTTCACCGCTTGCAGGCCGTTGACCTGGAAGCCGACGTGACGATCCGCCACCTGCTCATCGACTTTGAAGTCTTCGGCGCCGTTGGCGTTTTCCGCGCCCTCTTCTTCGCCCTCGTTCTCAAAGTGCTTGTTCGGGTTGGCCTGATAGTCGAGCAGGTTCTGCAGATTGATCGTCAGGCAATCGCCGGCAGCCACGCGCAGAACCAGCGGCCGTGGACGCTTGTCCGGGCGCAACGAGACTTTGCCCGGCACTGCGGCGCCACCGTAAGCCAGCGACTGCTCATGTTCATCGACCACATCGCGGCGCAGGGCGAACATCATGCCGTTGATGTTCTGTGCACCGAGGCGGTTGAACATCAGCGGTTGATCGAAGGCGACGACGTTGGCCACCAGGTTGCGCTCGCAACGCACGGCCGCGCCGGCCAGTTCGACGCTGAGCATCGAGGCCAGAATCAGCAGCCAGTTAATCAGGGACGGAGCGTGAGGAAAGCCAGCCATGATCAGGAACCTCGTAGTGGGTGCTCGTGGGAACACTTCTCGACAAATGCCTCGGAGCAATCCGCGTGCCACAAAAAATTGCATTAATGTTCAATCAGTTACCGCGACCACTTGAGCATCCGGGGAATATTCCCCACCCGTTTTCCCCACTTTTCGGGCCTCCATGGTTTGCCCCGAAAGTGGGGAAAACCGATTGGGGATTACAACGGCGCATCCATCGCCAGACCCTGCAGACGCCGGTACTGACGCAACACGTTCGGTACGTAACGCTGGGTTTCGGCGAACGGCGGAATCACCCGGCCACGGCTGAGCACCGCGTCGGGCCCGGCGTTGTAAGCCGCTACGGCGAGGGCAATGTCGTTGTCGAACAGGGTCATCAGGCGCTTGAGGTATTTGGCCCCACCCTGGATGTTGGCCTTGGGGTCGTAGACATCGGTCACACCCAGCTCGCGCGCGGTGTCGGGCATCAACTGCATCAGCCCGCCGGCGCCTTTGGGCGAGGTGGCGCCGGGGTTGTAACGGGATTCGGCGTTGATCACTGCGTGCAGCAGCGCTTCGGGTAACTGGTTGACTTTGGCGGCTGCCGAAACCAGTTCTGCGTAGGGCTGATTGGCGATCATTTGTGGCTGTTGATCGAGGCTGGCCACAGGCAATTCAGCCTCGTGGATCACCCGTTCGTAGGTGCGTCCGGGCCGGTGAACGTTGGACAGTACATAGCTGCCCTTGGCGTCTACCGAGATGAACACATCGGCCTGCGCGGCGCCGCTGAGCAGCACACAACCGAGCAGTCCGCTGGCAAGGAATTTCATGTCGGGCCTCCCCGGATCGACCCCGATAAATTGGGGGAAATGCCCCAATGGCCGATCACGTTTGAGCCATACGCAAGCACTGTGCCGACTCTTGAGAGGCCCGTATTTCAAGGGTTTCAGCGTACAAGCGGGTTATCAGTGGGGCCTGAGCATGGCAATTGCATAAGCCCTTCAGGCGACACGGCTGCCACTCACGGGAGGTCATCATGAAGCTGCAATTTCGTCCGCGTGGCCAACGCGGTTTTACCCTGCTCGAATTGCTCGTGGTGCTGGTGGTGCTCGGCCTGTTGGCCGGGATCGTCGCGCCGAAATACTTCGCCCAACTCGGTCGCTCCGAAGTGAAGGTGGCCAAGGCACAGATCGAAGGACTGAGCAAAGCGCTGGATATCTATCGACTGGAAGTCGGTCACTACCCGTCCACCGAACAGGGCTTGCAAGCCTTGGTCACCGCACCGAGTGACGAGGCGAAATGGACCGGGCCGTACTTGCAGAAAAAGCTGCCGCAGGATCCGTGGGGACGTAATTACGCCTACCGCTATCCCGGCGAAAACAGTGAGTACGACCTGCTGTCCATGGGCAAGGACGGCCAGCCCGGTGGCGAAGGTGAGAACGCTGAAGTGACCAACTGGCAGTAAGCGGAGCGCGGCCCATGCGATTTCATTTAAAAGCGGTCGGCAAGACGGGCGTGGTGTCCTTGAGCGTCGAAGCGCAGGGTGACAGCGAGGCGCGGCGGATTGCCGAGGACCAGGGTTTGCGGGTGCTCAGCTCGCATGCCGACAAGCATTGGCGCTCGCTGAAACTGCGCCAGCGCGAGACCTTCAACCTGGTGTTGTTCAGCCAGGAACTGACCACGCTGCTCAATGCCGGTCTGCCGCTGATCGACGCGCTGGAAAGCCTCGCCGAAAAAGAAACCGCCCCCGCGGCCCGGAAAACCTTGAGTGAGCTGGTGCGCCTGCTCTACGAGGGTAAATCCTTCTCGCAGGCGTTGGGCCAGTTGTCGGCGGTGTTCCCGCCGCTGTACGTGGCGTTGGTACAGTCCAGCGAGAAGACCGGCGCGGTCGGCGATGCGCTGGGGCGCTACGTCAGTTATCGCCAGCGCATGGACGAGGTGCGGCAGAAGATCATCAGCGCCTCGATCTACCCGATGCTGTTGCTGGTAGTCGGCGGTGGCGTGGTGCTGTTCCTGATGGGTTATGTGGTGCCGCGCTTCAGCCTGGTGTTTGAAGGGCTGGGGAATAACCTGCCTTGGCTGTCGCAGGTGTTGATGAGCAGTGGCATGTTTTTGCATGCGCATCAGGCTGAATTCTTCGCTGGGTTGGCAGCGATTGTCATCGCCCTCGCCGTGCTGCAAAAGCAACCGGCGTTTCGCCGTGGTCTGGATCGACTGGTGGAGAAACTGCCGGCCGTGCATCAACGGATTTTCATGTATGAACTGGCACGGTTTTATCGTTCGCTGGGGATTCTGTTGCAAGGCGGGATTCCGCTGGTGACCGCCATGAGCATGGTGCGCGGCTTGCTCACCGTGGCTTCGCGGGTGCGGCTCGATCAGGCCTGCGAGCGCGTGCGCGAGGGGCAATCATTGTCGACCGCGCTGGAACTCAATCACCTGGTGACCCCGGTGTCCCTGCGCCTGCTGCGCGCCGGCGAACAGTCCGGCAACCTCGGGCAGATGATGGAGCGCAGTGCCGACTTCTACGACGAGGAAATCAGCCGCTGGCTGGAGTGGTTCGTGAAGTTGTTCGAGCCGCTGCTGATGACGTTTATCGGCCTGCTGATCGGGGTCATCGTGATCCTGATGTACATCCCGATTTTCGAACTGGCTTCGAGTATTCACTGACTCCGGGAACGGGTCCGCCCCCTGCAACAACGCACTTTTACGTTCCCAAACAAAACCACAAAGACGGAGAACGATATGCACATTAAAAAGCTCGTGCTCGCAATGGCCATCGGCGCAGTTCTGTCGGCGTCCATCGTGCTGATTCCAGATAGCCTTTCCGGCATTTCCAGTGTTCAGGCCAAGGAAGGTGGCAGTGGTGGTGGAGGGAGTGGCGGCGGTGGACATGGCGGAGGGGGCGGCGGTAACGGTGGAGGAAATGGCGGCGGGCATGGTGGTAGTGGTGGAGGCGGCGGAAGTGGCGGTGGCGGTGGCGGTGGCGGTGGCGGTGGCGGTGGCGGTGGCGGTGGCGGTGGCGGTGGCGGTGGCGGCAATGGTGGTGGACACGGCGGCAGTGGCAATGGCGGAAGTGGCCACGGTGACGGCGGCAGTGGTCACAGCGGCGGCGGCCAGGGCTCCGGACACGCCGGCAACTCCGCCTCCTCAGGACGCAACGGCACCCACGCCGAACCAGGCGATGACCGCGGCGTGCACCGGGCAGGCGAAGTCGGCGACGACCATGGCGTCCATCGCGCGGGTGAAGTCGGTGACGACCGGGGCCTGCATGCAGCTGGCGAACCGGGGGATGATCGTGGCGTACATGTCGGCGGCGAGCCGGGCGATGACAAGCGCGCCAACTGATCCATCCTGAAACACCGCAACCCTTGTGGGAGCTGGCTTGCCAGCGATGAGGCCCGATCAGGCAACGCTGTATTGCCTGACACACCGCCATCGCTGGCAAGCCAGCTCCCACAGGGTTTTTTGGTGTGCAAACAATCAGCAGACAACCACCATCAACTGTGGGAGCGAGCCTGCTCGCGAAGGCTGGGGGTCAGCCAATATTGTTTTGACTGACACACCGCTTTCGCGAGCAGGCTCGCTCCCACAAGGGTTTTGCAGGGATTGAAAATCTACTGTAAGGCTCAGAGGGCGACGTGGCTCTCGTTCAGGCGTTCGCGCAAGAACTCGACCAGCGCCTGAACCGGCCTTGAGGCCTGGCGATGCTGTGGGTAAACGGCTGAAAGTGTCAGCGGTTCCGGGCGCAAATCATCCAGCACCGGCACCAACCGGCCGTCTTTCAACGCCGCGCCGACAATGAACGTCGGCAAATAGGTAATGCCCATCCCCTGCACTGCGGCATCCCTGAGCAACTCGCCGTTGTTAACGCGCATGCGCCCGGTGACATTCACCAACAACGGCTTGCCCTGCCCGGCATTGAAGCGCCATTGCACCGAACGCCCATGGCCATAAGGCAGGCAGTCATGGCTGTGCAGGTCTTCAGGCTTGAGCGGCGTGCCGCGCTCGGCGAGGTACGCCGGACTGGCGCAGTACACCCGCTCGATCGACGCGATGCGCCGGGCAATCAGGGTCGAGTCTTCCAGCACGCCAATGCGCAGCGCCAGATCGTAGCCCTCACCGAGCAAATCCACCGGGCGGTCACTCAAGTCCACCTCGACCGTGACCTCCCGATAGCGCTGCAAGAACAGAGGCAACAGACAGCCCAGATGCGCCACCGCAAACGACAGCGGCGCACTCAAGCGAATCGTCCCGCGTGGCTCGGCGGTTTGCCCGGCGATGCCCTGCTCCACCTGTTCGACTTCGCCGAGCAGGCGCAATGCCGATTCGTAGTAACTCTGCCCCAGCGGCGTCACGTCCAGACGCCGGGTGGAGCGATTCAACAACCGCACGCCAAGACGCTCCTCCAGTTGCATCAAGCGTCGGCTGACGAACTGCTTGGACAGGCCTAATTGATCGGCCGCTGAGGTGAAGCTGCCGGAGTCCATGACCTGGCAAAAAATACGCATGTCTTCGAATGGGTTCATTGTCACTCTCTGGTGGACAGTTAAACGCTTTATAGCCGCTTTTTCACTTTTCGGCAGCTCATTAATCTGTGCTCACGGTGTTGCTGAGGCCTGAAGCCCAGCGCCACAGCAGCCCGCAACCCAGGCATAAAAATTCAAAAACATTCAAAAGGATTTCCACCATGAACATCGTCAAGAAAACCCTCACCGCGTCCCTCCTCGCCCTGTCCATCGGCAATGCCTTCGCCGCCGAAAGCAGCGGTGTCGAACACAACACCCAAGCCTTCCTCAACGCCCTCGCCGCCGGCGGTGGCAAACCCCTTGAGCAACTGAGCCCGAAAGACGCTCGTGCGGTACTGACCGGCGCGCAGGCTTCGGTGAAGGTGGACTTGTCCGGTGTTGAAGTCAGCGACAAGGCGATCAAGGTCGACGGCCAGACGATCAACCTGAAAGTCGTGCGGCCGGCCAAGGTCAAAGGTGAATTGCCGGTGTTCATGTTCTTCCACGGTGGCGGCTGGGTGCTCGGTGATTTCCCGACGCACCAACGCCTGATTCGCGACTTGGTGGTGGGTTCCGGCGCGGTTGCGGTGTACGTCGATTACACGCCGTCGCCGGAAGCGCAGTACCCGACCGCAATCAACCAGGCTTACGCCGCAACCAAATGGGTGGCTGAGCACGGCAAGGAGATCG
The DNA here is from genome assembly GCF_900187475.1 of Pseudomonas sp. Irchel s3h9. Taxonomy (NCBI): domain Bacteria; kingdom Pseudomonadati; phylum Pseudomonadota; class Gammaproteobacteria; order Pseudomonadales; family Pseudomonadaceae; genus Pseudomonas; species Pseudomonas sp. Irchel s3h9. The sequence continues at coordinate 220,084 of NZ_FYDH01000002.1, forward strand.
GTGTCGACGGCAAGCGCCTGGCAGTAGCGGGCAACAGCGTCGGCGGCAACATGGCGGCGGTTGTGGCGTTGATGGCCAAGGAACAAAAAGCCCCGGCGCTGCGCTTCCAGCTGCTGATGTGGCCGGTGACCAACGCGCAGTTCGACGACGGTTCGTACCAGCAATTCGCTGAGGGCCATTTCCTTACCAAAGGCATGATGCAGTGGTTCTGGGACAACTACACCACCAACCCGGCCGAGCGTGCGCAGATCCACGCCTCGCCGCTCAACGCCAGCACCGAACAGCTCAAGGGCCTGCCCGCCGCACTGGTGCAGACCGCCGAATTCGACGTGCTGCGTGACGAAGGTGAAGGTTATGCGCGGCACCTCGATGCGGCCGGCGTGGCGGTGACCTCGGTGCGTTACAACGGGATGATTCATGACTTTGGTTTGCTCAATCCGCTGAGTCAGATTCCTGAGGTGAAGGCGGCGGTGCGTCAGGCGGCGGCTGAGCTGAAGACTCATCTGAACCCTTAACAGCAAAAGATCGCAGCCTGCGGCAGCTCCTACTTTGGAATGCAATTTTCTGTAGGAGCTGCCGCAGGCTGCGATCTTTTTATTGGCAGACACTGCGGAGCCAAGGTCATGACATTTTTTTACACCCACCTGCTGTCCTTCAGCGCCGCTTTGCTGCTGCTCGACGCGGTGCTCTGGCACTTCTCGCCCTTCACCCATCGCGCCCCGAGAGTCGGTGTGCGCCTGGTGCTGTTCCTGGCGTTCACGGCGCTGGTGATCAACGCCGGCGTCAGTCCGTTGCAAGCACCACAATTCACCGATGACCGCGTGGCGCAACTGGGTGCGACGGCGTTGGGGATTCTCTGGTGGCTGTACGCTGCGCGGGTGCTGACCGAAGTGATCGGCCTGGCGCTGATGCGCCGCATCGGCCACAGCGGCCGTTTGCTGCAAGACGTGATTGGCGCATTGGTCTTTCTGGTCGCCACCGTTGCCGCGGCCGGTTATGTGCTGGAGCTGCCGGTAAAAGGCTTGCTGGCAACCTCCGGCGTGGTCGCCATCGTTGTCGGTCTGGCGCTGCAAAGCACCTTGGCCGATGTGTTTTCCGGGATCGTGCTCAACACCACCAAGCCGTATCAGGTGGATGATTTCGTGGTGATCGACGGCGTCGAAGGCAAAGTCTTCGACATCGACTGGCGCGCCACGCACCTGCTGACCAGCGCCGGGACCATGGCGGTGGTGCCGAACTCGGTGGCGGCCAAGGCGAAGATCGTCAACCTCAGTCGCCCGAATAACATGCACGGCGTGTCGATCAGCATCAAAGTGCCGAATCACATCCGCCCGCGCCGGGTACTGGATGCGCTTGATCGCACCTTGCAGGGCAGCAGTTCGCTGTTGCTGACGCCAGCGCCGAAAGCCGTGCTGAAAGAGGCCGGCGAAACCATGTCGGAATACGTGGCCAGCGGGTTCATCGCCGAGCTCGGCAAGAAAAGCGAAGTGCGCAATCAATTGTTCGACCTTGCCCACCGGCATCTGGAAGCGGCGGGAATTTCGCGGCATCCGGACGGCGTGATCGAACCCTCGACCCGGGCTCGTGCGTTGCTCGATGAAGTGAAAATCTTCCGCTCGCTGAGCAGTGAGGAACGTGATCGCCTCGCCGAATCGATGGTTGCGCAGCAGTACGCGGCGGGCCAGGTGGTGCTGGATCTGGACGAGGTGCCGGAGAGTCTGTTCGTGATTGCCACCGGGGTGGTCAGTGCGACCGTGGCGGACGGCGACAGCAAGGTTGAGGCCGGGCGGATGGGGCCGAGCGAGGTCATGGGTGAACAGAGCATTCTGGCGGATACGCCGTCGCAAGCGACGTTCACGGCGCTGACCTCGAGCATCATTTATCGGCTCGACAAGAATCTCACTCGTGAGTGCATGGAACAGCGCACGGAGGTGGGTCGGGCGTTGAATAAATTGCAGGCGGTGCGTCAGCAGAACAGTCGCCTCGCGTTGATGGCTAAACCGGTGGCGGTGAGGAAAGGCGGGTTTTTGGGGTGGCTTCAAAAGCGCTGATGCGGGGATTTTAAGATCAAAAGCCTACCCCCTCACCCCAACCCTCTCCCCCAAGGGGGCGAGGGGAAAGGGAGCCGATCTTCATGCGGTTCAAAACTGAAGTTCGGCTCGAAGTTTCAGGTCGGCGTATCTAGAAAAACACCTCGGTCAGTCCCCTCTACCCAAGACATCAAAGGGAAAGGGAGCAGACCGCATGCAATTCAGAACCCGAGTTCGGCTCGGTATCGCACGTCGGCGTACCTCGAAAGAACCCCTCGGTCAGTCCCCTCTCCCTCCGGGAGAGGGCTAGGGTGAGGGGCTTTTCAGGATCAGCCGATTACTTGGCAGTGAACTTGGTATAGCTATTGATCAGGTTGCGATAGTTAGGCAGACGCTCCGACAGCAGATGGGCCAGACCTTCCATATCGTTGCGCCAGTCACCCTGCAGCTCGCACGCCACCGAGAACCAGTTCAACAGGTGTGCACCCGCTGCCGACATCCGCGCCCACGCCGCTTGTTGCACGGTGGTGTTGAAAGTGCCGGACGAGTCGGTCACCACAAACACTTCGTAGCCTTCAGCAATCGCCGACAAGGTCGGGAACGCCACGCAAACGTCAGTCACCACACCGGCGATGATCAGTTGCTTGCGACCGGTTGCCTTGATCGCTTTGACGAAATCTTCGTTGTCCCACGCATTGATCTGCCCCGGGCGCTGAATGAACGGCGCATCCGGAAACTGCTCGCGCAATTCAGGCACGATCGGACCATTGGGACCTGCGTCAAAACTGGTGGTGAGGATGGTCGGCAGCTTGAAGAACTTGGCGATGTCGCCCAGCGCCAGCACGTTGTTCTTGAATTCGTTCGGAGTGAAATCCTGGACCAGCGAGATCAGACCGGTCTGGTGATCGACCAGCAATACAACCGCATCATCTTTGTTCAGACGTGTGTAAGGAACGCTCATGGGAAAACTCCTGATGGACGGATGGATGAAGCGTGAAGCGCCGACCGGATGGCCGGCGCTTCAGGGGAAATCAGAAAGCGAAGCAGGAACAGCCGAACGCGCCCCAGAAACCGGCGAAGTCGCTGACCGGTGCGTTCGACATCCGCGCCTTTTCATGGCTGTGGGTGTGCACCGCACACGGCCCGCTGCACTGGTGCACCTGCGCCTGCAACGGCGAATTCGGCCGCCAGTGGCCCGGGACTTTCACTACCGGCGACCAGTCCGGCAGCACTGGAATCGAGCGCGGGCCGAGGTCTTCAAAGTCGCCGGCCGCGTAAACAATCTTGCCGCCGACCACGGTCATAACCGATTCGATCCACTTGATCGCTTCTTCCTCGACATGGAAGAAGTCCGCGCTCAGCGCCGCCAGATCCGCCAGTTGCCCGACCTTGATCTGGCCTTTCTTGCCCTGTTCCGAGGAGAACCAGGCGCTGCCGTGGGTGAACAGTTCCAGCGCGGTGGCGCGCGGCAAACCTTCTTCGTACAAGGCCAGGCCACCAACCGTGCGACCGCTGACCATCCAGTACAGCGAGGTCCACGGGTTGTAACTGGAAACGCGCGTGGCATCAGTGCCGGCGCCGACCGGTACGCCTTCGGCGAGCATGCGTTTGATCGGTGGCGTCGCCTCGGCGGCTTGTTTGCCGTAACGATCAACGAAGTACTCACCCTGAAACGCCATGCGATCCTGAATCGCAATGCCGCCGCCCAGCGCTTTTACCCGCTCGATGTTCTGCGGGGTGATGGTTTCGGCGTGGTCGAAGAACCATGGCAGACCATTGAACGGGATGTCGCGATTGACCTTCTCGAACACGTCGAGCATACGGCTGATGGATTCGTTGTAAGTCGCGTGCAAACGGAACGGCCAGCGTTGCTCGACCAAGTGGCGCACCACTGGCTCCAGCTCTTCTTCCATGGTTTGCGGCAGATCCGGGCGCGGTTCGAGGAAGTCTTCGAAGTCCGCCGCCGAAAACACCAGCATTTCGCCGGCGCCGTTGTGACGCAGGAAGTCGTCGCCCTGATGCAACTTGACGCTGCCGGTCCAGTTCTGGAAATCGCTCAGCTCTTCTTTCGGCTTCTGGGTGAACAGGTTGTAGGCGATGCGCACGGTCAACTGGTCGTCTTTGGCCAGTTGCTCGATCACCTGATAATCGTCCGGGTAGTTCTGGAAACCACCGCCGGCGTCGATCGCGCTGGTCAGGCCGAGGCGATTGAGTTCGCGCATGAACTGGCGGGTCGAGTTGACCTGATATTCCAGTGGCAGCTTCGGCCCTTTGGCCAGCGTCGAGTAGAGAATCATCGCGTTCGGCCGCGCGACCAGCATGCCGGTCGGGTTGCCGTTGCTGTCGCGGACGATCTCGCCACCCGGCGGGTTCGGCGTGTCGCGGGTGTAGCCGGCGACGCGCAGCGCGGCGCGGTTGAGCAGCGCGCGGTCATACAGGTGCAGGATGAACACTGGTGTGTCCGGTGCAGCCTGGTTGATTTCTTCGAGGGTCGGCATGCGTTTTTCGGCGAACTGGAATTCGTTCCAGCCCCCGACCACGCGTACCCATTGCGGGGTCGGCGTGCGGTCGGCCTGATCCTTGAGCATGCGCAGCGCGTCGGCCAGCGACGGCACGCCTTCCCAGCGCAGTTCGAGGTTGTAGTTCAAACCGCCACGAATCAGGTGCAAGTGCGAGTCGTTGAGACCCGGAATAACGCAGCGGCCGTGCATATCGACCACTTGCGTGTTCGGCCCGCGCAGGGCCATGGCCTGGTTGTCGTTGCCGACGACGACGAAGCGGCCGTCGGTGATGGCCACGGCACTGGCCAGCGGTTTGGTGCGGTCTACGGTATGAAACTGGCCATTGAATAAAATCAGATCGGCGCTCATCGCAGTTCCTCAAGCAAAGTGAAAAGGAGCGAACCCCGCGCGCTCAGCGTGGCGAGGTTTCTTGGGAATCGAGGTGTTCATGGGTCTGGCTGGCTTCGAGCCACGGCGTGAACAAACGGGTGACCGGTGGCATCACCACGTACACCACCGACAGAACGATGGTTAGGGTGATCAGGAACGTGGCGACCACGTAGTTGGAAAGAAGCGGATGCAGCGCCAGCAGCGGCCCCCAGATCAGCGGCACGAGCAAGGTGTGCGGCAGAATCACCAGCAGCGAGACGACGGCCTGCTTCCAGCGCGGCGGCGGCGAAGCGGCATCGGCCAGTGGCGAGAACCAGAATTCATTGATCGGCGCGACTTCGGTCTGATCGCCATCAGCCAGCATCGGCGCAGCTTCGGCGACCAGCGCCTGACGCTGCGGCGACTCCAGCCAGCCTTGCATCGCTTCAGTGGAGCTGAAGCGCAGTACGCAGGTGTAGAAGTCGAGACGGCCGCGCTTGCCACGCACCACGTCCACACCCAGATGGCCTTCACGCTGCCCCGCCACGCGGACGATATTGCGCAGCCAGGCCTCGTACGCCGACTCGAAACCGGCCTTGACCCGGTGTTTGATGATCAACGTGACCGTCTCATCGGCCCCCGGTGTTTGTGGATTGAGGACTTCAGGCATAACGCAACACTCCGGGCAAACGAACAGAAATCGCCAGCCGTCCCGGCCCGGCGATCAACACAGTGGTAAACACGATCAACAGCAACCAGCCGAACTGCCCCTCGGCCACACTCCATTGCGGATGCACGACCAGCAATGCCACCAGCAGCACAAAGAGAATAGGCACGCAGGCCAATCGCGCCAGTAACCCGGCGACGATCAGTAGCGGACAGAGGACTTCGGCGAAGATCGCCAGGATCAAGGTGAGGTGGGATCCGAGGTGGAACGGGTCTTCAATCAGTTGCAGTTGCGCGGTGAAGTCGAGCAGCTTGGGCAAGCCGTGGACCCACAGCAGAAACAACCCGCCGCTGACCCGCAGGAACAGCAAACCGAGGTCCCGCGACCGTTCTTCTCGTTGCGAAGCGTTCATGACCCCACCCTTGAAATGTCATTGGCCTGAATCATGCCAATGACGGGTGGGGGGAAATTGCACGGATGTGCTCAGTTGCGACGACTGTTACACGATGACGCTGGCTGAGGTTTTGATTTCAAGGCACTGCTCGGATTGTGTACTCCTGTGTCTGAAATACCGTTGCCGTATCAAAATTTGCAACCTGATCCAGATTGACGCGGAACCGAATGATCAGCTTACTGCCATCCTTCAGCAGCCGTAGATAATTGGCCGAAACAAGCGCGGTGTAACCACTGTTCGTCACCCAGGCCCGATGCACCATGTTAGTGGTGCCCACCCACATCTGCAGATTGTGTGCGCCGGTGTTTCTCTCCCCCTCCAAAAAAAGCCAGATTCGTTGTCCCATAGAAATATGCGGCCATATTCCAAACATCAGACTCGCGCCGGACTGGACATCTTTCAGATCGAGAATGTCAGTGCCGTTGGCCTGAGTGATCACCGGAGCCGCGAGTCGATTCAGCGTAATCGGCAACACGTTGAGACGCAGAGGTTGCGAGGTCTCCAGCGCGGAAGTGCCTCGGGTCCAGGTAACCGTCACCTCCATTATTTTTCCAATGCTGAATGGCACCAACGATACGGGCAAACTGATTCTGATCGGCCTTGTGGTGCCGGCCGCAACCGGCGTGGTGGTGTGCGAACCTGCGGGAGGAGTGCCGTCAGCAGCTTTCACCGTCACTGAAACCATATCGCTGGGCTGCACGTCGAGATCCACCAAAGCGGTCAGGGTTGTGACAGCGCTAAGCGGATCGAGGTTGAGGTTATCGGGAGCCTCGGCAATCCTCACCGGCAGGTTTTGCGTCACGACGTTGATTCGCCTTGCATTTGAGGCGCTTCCGCTGCCATCCGCCAACCTCACCGTAAACTCATGCGATCCACCGGTCAGGTCAGCCGCGACGTACTGCCAGATACCGTCAACAACATCGGCCGTGTCGAGCCTGGTCGGGCCATCGAACACAGCCACTGTGTCGCTAGCACTGCCGCTCAGCGTGACAGTGGTGTATCGGGTGTCCGCGCCATCGAGTATGTCTCCATCAAGATCGGTGACTGACGATATCCTCGGCCCACTGGGGGCGCTTGTCAGTACGATGTAGTTCCGATGTGCAAATGGCTGCGCAAGGGATGCATCCTGACTGCCTTGCAGCCCGGCCATGAAGCTCAGCGACAGCACGCTGCGATCATGCAGACGTTGCAGTGGTGCAGCAGGGAAGTTCTGTTCGAAGAAACCGAAGCGGTTGAATTCGTCATCGACCACATTGTCCGGCGCTTGCCAGTACGACGCCTCGAAATCACTGCCATCGGCATGGATGCCTTTGAGCTTCAGCCAGAAGGGATTGCCGCGCCTGCCCAGTAACCACGCATTGATTCGCAAGGTGAACTCGGAAAGGTTACTGACATTCAGCTCACTTCCCTGACCGTCGTTGTCGGCCTGTCGGATAAATGGACGAGGCAGATTCAATTGATTGATGCGTGTGATGTAAAGCGGCAATGGTTGTGAAGCTACAGGCGGTTCAGTGCCACGGTAAACCGTGTAGGTGACGATGACGGTTTGCTCGAAGTTGAAAGCCACCAAGAGGTTGTCAATGTGGGTCTGGAAAGGTCGCGCAAATCGGCCGATCGGTATACGCGGTGATGTGTAGGATCCAGAACCTGGCGTACCCGCCCACGTGATCGTGAGACTGTCTTCTGCCTGCCAGTCGAAGTCGATTTCTACCGTCAGGTTGCACCGAGCGGCCTCTGGATCCAACAAGCCGTCAGGGCGACTTTCTTTGATGGAGAGCGGAGGCAGACTGCTGTTGTTCAGCGCAGGTATTAGCGCGTCCATGTTCACGTCCTTTTTGGCTACCCTTCGGCATGGGCCAATCAGACATCGGAACACGGAGATGCGCCACTGTCAGAACTAACAGGTCTGGCTCTTTTTCAGACGAACGGACGCTCACATCACGGGAATATCCAGCGGCGCCGCCATGAACTGGCTGATCCGTGATCTCAACCATTTTTCCGCCGGATCGTTGTCATGCACCCCGCTCCATGCCATCGACAATTGCGCAGCATCAATCGGGAACGGCGGGTCTTCGGCGCGCAGCGCACAGCCCTCAACCAGCGCACACGCGGCGTAATCCGGCACGGTGGCGATCATCTCGGTGCCGGCAAGCAAGGCGCGCAGGCCGCTGAATTGCGGCACGCCCAAGACCACGCGGCGGGTACGGCCGACCTTGGCCAGGTCCATATCGATGTTGCCGCTCAAGTCGCCGGAGAACGACACCATTGCATGCGGGCGCTCGCAGTATTCGTCGAGGGACAGCGGCCCCGGACGGTCGTCGCCGCGCAGGACTTTGCAGGGAATGTCGCGCAGTTTTTTGCGCTTGGCGTTGGCCGGCAACTCCGTGGTGTAACTGACGCCGACGGAGATTTCTCCAGAGGCCAACAGTGCCGGCATCAGCAGGTAGTTGGCACGGCGCACGACCACGACAATCCCCGGCGCCTCTTGCTGAAGCTGGCGCAGCAGCGGTGGAAACAGGCCGAACTCGGCGTCGTCCGACAAACCGATGCGGAACACGTCGCAACTGCTCGCCGGTTCGAACTCCTTGGCCCGGCTGACCGCACCAGAGATGACGTCCATCGCCGGTTGCAGCTCTTTGAGAATCGCCAGCGCCCGCGCGGTCGGCTCCATGCCGCGACCATTGCGCAGCAGTAACGGATCGTCGAACAGATCGCGCAAACGCCCCAACGCGGCGCTGACGGCCGGTTGCCCCATGAACAGCTTTTCGGCGACGCGGGTCAGGTTCTTTTCGAACATCAGCGCTTCGAAAATCACCAGCAGGTTCATGTCGACGCGACGCAGATCGTTACGGTTCATGGGCACGGATTCCTTATAGCCAGCCAGACGCAAGTGCTACGCACTTTACGCGATGAACCGGACTGTGGGCGCAACTCCAGCATGGAATTAACAACGATTAACTCGTCAGCCGCCCGCCCTCGGCCAACAATGAAACCCTCTGCGCAGCGTTGTTTTTTTGACCTGAGGGGATGCGCCGACGTGCATTCCCCATCGACACGGACTTTGGCCATGGCTCACTTACAGCACAGCGTCGCCCTCGCCCCTGCCAACGAACCACGCAAGACCGGGATCGGCGGACTCAGTCCGCAGCGCGAACGACAGGTCAAACAACTGATCCTAGAACGTCTGGGCGAAAGCCTGGAAGTGACCGAACTGGCCCGCGCCTGTTCACTGTCACGCAGCCATTTTTCCCGCGCCTTCAAATGCAGCACCGGGTTATCGCCGCAGGACTGGATTCGCACCCAGCGCCTCGCGCGAGCCAAGCTGCTGATCCAGCACACCGACCTGAGCCTGACGCAAATCAGCCTGGAATGCGGGTTCTGCGATCAGGCGCATTTCTGCCATATGTTTACCCGCAGCGAGGGCATTAATCCGTTTGCCTGGCGCGGCCAGATCATGCGTGAACCCAAAGCCCAGCGTTCACAACCCGCCATGTTTTGATCGCGGCCCCCGTTGCACTGACGCTCAAACCTGAGGATTATGCCGGGACACCCCGGAATAGAAGGCCTGCGCACGCGCCCGGCCCTACTCCGCTCTGTCCGCCGCAGCACCGCAGGAGTGAGCTGTTGAGTCTTTCCCCGAATCAGGCCCTCGGTTTTGGCCCCTATCGGATTCATCCCGGCCAACGCTTGGTGCTCGAAGGCGAGCAGCCATTGCGCCTGGGCCGACGGGCGATGGACATCCTCCTGATTCTGCTGGCCCATGCCGGCGAAGTGGTGAGCAAGCAACAATTGATGGCCGGGGTCTGGCCGGACAGCGTGGTCGAGGACATCAACCTGCGTGTGCACATGGCGGCACTGCGCAAAGCCCTCGGCGACGGTCAGGCCGGCCAGCGTTACATCATCACCGTGGCGCAACGCGGTTACAGTTTCGTCGCCCCGGTTCTACCGCAATCCATGGAGGAGCGTCCTGTGGGCGATGCTGGCGGTCGGCACAATTTGCCCTTGCGGCGCACGCGCATGATCGGCCGCCAAGCGCTGGTCGATAGCTTGATGACGCAGTTACCGCGCCAACGCTGCATCACCCTGGTCGGCCCCGGCGGGATCGGCAAGACCACGGTGGCCTTGCGCGTGGCCGAGCAGTTGATCGGGCATTACCGCGACGGTATTCGGCTGGTGGACCTGGCACCGCTCAACGATCCACGGCTGATTTGCTCACACCTGGCCGCCCTGCTCGATCTGGCACTCCCCGAAGGCGATCCGCTGGCGGCGCTGGTCAATGGCCTGCAACAGCGACAGATGCTGTTACTGCTCGACAACTGCGAACACCTGATCGATGCCGTCGCGATGCTCAGCGAAAGCATTCTGCGCGGCGCGCCGAAGGTGCATATCCTCGCCACCAGCCGCGAGAGCCTGCGGGCGGAAGGCGAATTCGTGCAGCGTCTCGATTCGCTCGAATACCCATTGATGAACGCGACATTGAATCGTCAGCAAGCGCTGGAATATTCGGCGCTGCAACTGTTCATCGAACGGGCCACGGCCGCGCAGGAAAGCTTTGAACTGAGCGATGCGCAGTTGCCGCAAGCGATCGAAATCTGCCACCGACTCGACGGTATTCCACTGGCGCTGGAGCTGGCGGCAGCGCAGGTCGCCGAACTGGGCCTGGAAGGGTTGCTGAGCCAACTGCAGGGCCGTTTGCCACCGCTGGCAGCGGGTAATCAAAGCAGTCTTGAGCGACACCTTACTCTGCGCGCCACGCTGGATTGGAGTTTCAACCTGCTCGACCCTTGCGAGCAAACCTGCCTGCGCCGTCTGGGCGTGTTTTGCGGTGGTTTTACGTTGGAGTCCGCAGCGGCGGTAATCGTCGGCCAACAAATCGACCCCGGCGTGGTGTTTGTGTCAATCACCCAACTGGTGGCGAAATCCCTGCTGAGCGTCGAAGTCGGTGACGAAGAGGTGTTCTATCGTCTGCTCGACACGACCCGCCGCTATGCACTGGAAAAACTCGAGCACGTCGCCGAATGCGAAGAAACCCGCGAACGCCATGCCGAACGCTGCCTGGCATTGATGCAACAGGCGCAAAGCGATTGGGAAATGACACCGACGGCTTTGTGGATCGAGCGTTACGCCCGAGGGCTGGAAGACCTGCGCGCGGCGCTGGACTGGAGCCTGAACGGTGTCGGCCCGGGTAGTCTGGGAATTCGCCTGACAGCAGCGTCGGCGCCCCTGTGGCAAGAGTTGTCGCTGCTCAAGGAGTATGGCGGCTATGTGCGGCGGGCGCTGAGCCTGCTCGATGAACTCGGCGAACCCTGCCCGCGTCTGAAAATCTCCCTGAAACTGGCCCTCGGCAGTGCCTGTTATCACACGTGGGGAGGCACCCCGGAAACCATCCAGGCGTTCGTTGAGGCTCGCCAGTTGGCCATTGAGCACGACGACGTCGCCGGGCAATTGCGCGCGGTGTCCGGACACATGGCGGTCAACCTCAGTTGCGGACACTACCGCATGGCGCTGGCGCAGAGTGAGCACTTCGATCGCCTCGGCGTGCACGGCGACCCACTGCTGTCATTGAGCACCCACCGTTTACGGGTCCTGGCCCTGCACTATGCCGGCGACCAGCCGCAGGCGCGCATTCATGCCGAGCAGGTGCTGCAGCGCATGGCGCACAGCGGCCACGTCAACCGCTTCACCCACGGTTTTGGTGTGCAGTACGACCAGAGTGTCGCGTCGCTGACGGTGCTGGCGCGGGTGCTATGGATGCAGGGATTGCCGGAGCAAGCGTGGCATTCGGCGCGACTGGCCCTGGATATTGCCGTGCAGATCGACCATGGCACCTCGATTTGTTACACCCTGGCACTGGCCAGTTGCCTGATCGCTCATTACAACGGCGATCAGCAGAACGCCCGGGCGCTGTTGCAACTGCTGCTGGAACAATCGCAGAAGCATTCGGTGCTGCTGTTCAACACGTGGGCGCGACATTACGCGCAGGTGATCGACACGCAAACCAGCACGCCCGTGCCGAAGGACAGCAGTGGGCTGATTCGTGAAATCATGGTGACGCTGGATGACCGCCTTGTGGATGACGCACTGTTTGAGCGAGCGCTGAGTGGTGATGCGGGATGGAGCACGGCGGAGATTTTGCGGGCTCGGGCTGCTGCGTTATTGAAAGACGATCCGGATTGCCTGGACGGGGCCCTTCGCGAGCAAGCTCGCTCCCTCAGGAATTCTGGGTGTACTCAGAACCCATGTGGGAGCGAGCCTGCTCGCGAAGAGGCCCTCAAGGAAGCCGAAGCACTCCTGCAACAATCGCTGACCATCGCCCGCAGCCAAGGCGCGCTCGCCTGGGAACTGCGCAGTGCCACCTCACTGGCGCAACTCTGGCGGCGCCAATCGCGCTGCCAAGAGGCGCTGGATTTGCTCACGCCGATCTATCAGCGCTTCACCGAAGGCTACGCGACTCCGGACTTGCGCAAGGTACGCTTGCTCATTGACGAACTACGCGAGCACAGGCACGCCTGAGGCCCGGCGTATCCGGTTGATATAGAGCGTATGCCGGCGCTCAAGATCAATCCCTTCACCGCAACGCTCCAGTTGCTTGCGCGCATAGCAGCGAGTGGTGTGGAGCATTCGGTATCGGCCTGCACTGCCGCCTCGTTCCACCACCAGCAATGACTTGCACGTCAGGCCTTCAATGATCGCGGCAAGCCGCGACGACGCGAGTTGCGGGCAACTGATCACCGCCAGTGCCGCCTCCAGGGTAAACGCCATTTTGAACACCGATAAACGCTGCAGCGCGCGTTGCTCCTGCTCGCTCAAGCGTTGATAGCTCCAGTCGAGTGCCGCCTGCATCGACTGGTGCCGCGGCACCGCCGTGCGCCGGCCATGGCTGAGCACATGCAGGCCATTGCTCATTTGCGCCTGTAAGCCGACCAATGCCAAGGCATCGATCTGCGCCGCCGCCAGTTCGATCGCCAGCGGTAAACCGTCGAGTTGGCGACATATCTGAAGGACGGCTTTGACATCCTGTTCACGCAAGCAGAAATCATGCTGTCGCGCCCGAGCGCGGCTGACAAACAATTGCACCGCAGAATGGCCCATGGCTTCAGTGATGCAATCGCCTGCGGAACGTTTCGGCAGGGTCAGCGGTGGCACGCCCTGAAGGGTTTCCAGACCGACCTGCAAGGCCTCGCGGCTGGTGGCGAGAATCGACAGCCGGGGAGCGGCCTCAAGCAACGTTTCAACCGCTGCCCGGCAAGCGGCGAGACGGTGGTCACAGTTATCCAGCAGCAGCAACGCATGGCGAGTGGACAGTCCGGGCAAATCGCTTTCGAGGGTGCCCAGCACCTGATCGAGCAGCGGTGTGTCATCGTCGGTCAAGCTCAGATCAATCTGCCACACGCCGTCTCTGTAGTACTGCAACAGCAGTTCCGCGACCCGCAACGCGACAGTGGATTTACCCACACCAGCCGCGCCCGTGACGGTCATCAGCCGACACAGCGGCATTTGCCGCACCAGCCCGCCGACCAGCGAGTCGCGCCCGGCGACCGGGGTCAATCGCGCCGGCAGATTATGTTCGGGCGTTTGCAGACCCTCGAAGACCACTTGCGCGACGCTGTCGCAGCGCACCGGGGCGATAAAACTGTAACCGCATTGCGGCACATTAACGATGTAGCGCTGACCGTTTTCGCCGTCACCCAAGGCACGCCTGAGCGCGGCGATGTGCACGCGCAGGTTGATCTCCTCGACCACCGACGTTGGCCAAACCAGGGCAATCAATTGCTCCTTCCTGACCACTCGCCCGGCATGCTCGACCAGCACTTGCAAAATATCCAGCGCACGACCACCCATGCGCAAAGGCCGATCTCCGTCGAGTATCAGCCGTTGGCGCAGGTGGAAGGCGTAGGGGCCGAAATGCAGCACCGACGCCGTGTTCAAATCGATGAGGCTATCCATGCCAACTATATTGGCAGCCTCAGATGACGCGACAACCGCTACACGAGACTCAATTCGGACATACGGGTGCGCCAGACGGACAACAGCGCTCTAGCTGAACTGTTCGCGGTATTGCGCGGGCGTCAGGCCGAGCTTTTCAGCGAACAACGAACGCATGTGCCGCACACTGCCGAAACCACTTTTGTAAGCCACGGTTTTAAGCGGCAGATCGCTGGTTTCCAGCAAGTTTCGTGCGCAGTCGATGCGCGCACTTTGCAGAAACTCCATCGGCGTCATGTTGATGTCGCGGGTGAACACCCGCGCGAAGTGCCGCGCGCTCATATTGGCAATCGCCGCCATGCGCTCGACCGTGAAGGCTTCGTCGAGGTGTTCCAGCACGTAACTCTGCGCGCGGGTAATCGGCGTTTCCTGCGGTGCCACGGCAGCCATCAACGGGCTGAACTGCGCCTGCCCGCCCTGGCGCTTCATCACCACCAGCAGGACTTTGGCCACATCCTGCGCGAGCTTCTTGCCGTGATCGCGGGCGATCACGGCCAGCGCCATATCGATCCCCGCCGTAACACCTCCCGAGGTGATCAGGTTGCGATCCTCGACATAGATCTGATCGGTCGTGACATGGGCCTTCGGGAACCCCTTGATCAGGCGTTCGGTGTAGTTCCAGTGCGTGGTTACACGGTAACCGTCAAGCAAACCGGCGTGCCCCAGGACAAAAGCGCCAGTGCAGATTGATCCGTAGTACTCGACCCGCCGGACTGCTTCTTTGAGCCAGGCAAACAACGACGGGAACTGCTGGTTGTAGGCACCGGGGCCTCCCGGCACCAGCAGCAAATCATAACGCTCGGTGTCGTCGCCAATGATCCGGTCGGCCTGCACCATCACACCATTTGACGCCCGCAGCGGGCCCTCTTCGGTGCCAAGGGTGATCAATTGATAATGCGCTTCGGGTTTCAGGTAGCGATTGGCAACCGAAAAAACCTCCAATGGCCCGGCCATGTCGAGCAGAAGAAAGTCGGGAAACAGCACCATTGCCACGGTTTTCATGGGAAGACATCACTTCAATCAGAGAGACATGATACGGACCAGACATTATGGCCAACTGTAGCCGTTTGAGCGCAAAAGTTTTGTGTGAAGGCTATCGCAAAACTGTCAACCTGACAGGGACAGTCTTTCAATTTTCATCTACTTATTGCGCAACACAGTAAACAGTAACCTTCTCCTCACTCGGACGAATTCACGTCCCACAAGGAGATTTCATCATGCTGACCCTTCGCAAAGCCTCCGATCGTGGCCTCGCCAATCATGGCTGGTTGAAGTCCTTTCACACCTTTTCCTTTGCCAGCTACCGTGACCCGCGTGAGCAAGGTTTTTCCGATCTACTGGTGATTAACGACGACCGCGTTGCCGCTGGTAAAGGCTTCGGACAGCACCCGCATCGCGACATGGAGATCTTTTCCTACGTGCTGGAAGGCGCACTGGAACATAAGGACACACTGGGCACCGGCTCGGTCATTCGCCCGGGCGACGTGCAGTTGATGAGCGCCGGCAGCGGCGTAGCGCACAGCGAGTTCAACCACTCGGCGACCAAACCGGTGCATTTCCTGCAAATCTGGATCGTGCCAGATGTCAGCGGTGCCAAACCGCGCTATCAACAGGAGCATTTCAGCGCACAGAAAAAACGCGGTCGCCTGCAATTGATCATCTCGCCGGACGGCAACGACGGTTCGCTGAAAGTGCGTCAGGACGCACGGGTCTTTGCCGGGCTGTTCGACGGTAAAGAAACTGCCACGCTGGAGCTGCCAGCCAACCGTTATGCCTACGTGCATGTGGCGCGCGGCAGTGTTGAACTCAATGGCCAGTCGTTGCAGGAAGGTGACGGCGTACGGGTTCGCGAAGAACAGTTGCTGACCTTGAGCAATGGTGTCGATGCCGAAGTGCTGGTGTTCGACTTGCGGCCGCAGGAGTTGCCAGAAATGCCATGATGCGGTGTTTCAATGCTCACGAAAAACGGCCTTCTTTGAAGGCCGTTTTCTATTGTGGTGATTCGGGTACTTGTTGCGAAGCAGGTCTTGGTGCACTTATATCCTTGCCGATCTGGATCGCCGCGAGTGTCGTCTGCAAGGTGGTTAATACCGCTGCTTGATTGGCAAAGTGCGCCCCTACGACGACGGTGATCATTCCGAGAAAATGGACGGCGGTCGTCGCCCAGTAATGTGCCTTCACTGTCGAGACATGTTTGATGGCTTCTTTTGAGTCTTCGGCGATTTGTTGTACGCCGTCCCACATCAAATCGTATCGTTTGTCCCTCTCCGCCTGAGTCAAAAGATAAGCATCGATTCTCGCCGACACACCTTCGACCCGAGCGTCCATCCTGCTCTCAATGGTCTCGATCCTGGCATTGAATTCTTCACGACTGATAGCGTTCATGGCTTGAGTATTCCGACCTTTGCTCGCAAGGTCACTGATTGGGTTTTGACTGAATTCCGTGGTTCTCAATTCGACACCTTCCTGGGTTTACCGATACCGTCCCTGGTATCAACATCAGTGCGAGCCCTGCGCCCCTCACCGACATGACGAAACAATAGGCCCCATCCAACCTCCTCACAAGCCGGGAGATTCTGCCTCTGATGTAGGCCGTTTCGTCAGAGCTTGTAGCCCTGCCAAAAGAACATCTGCCTAGTCATTCTCCGACGCGAACACGTCGACAATCTGCTCAATCACCGCCCTCACCCGCGCGGTATGCCGCAAATCCGCGTGGGTCACTAACCACACTTCATACGGCAATGGTCGAGTGCGCTCCGGCCAGAGCCTGATCAGACCATCGCGCTCACCCATGTACACCGGGATTTCTCCTACACCCAACCCAGCCGCAATTGACCGGCGAACGAGCAAGCTGGAACTGAGGCTGGCGACGATGCGGCCGCGACTTAGCGGTTCCGACACCAGGGTCAGGTCCTTTTTGCTTTGCAGATACGGTTGATAGACCACCAGATCATGCCCCTCAAACGCAGTGTCCGGTTGCGGCACGCCATTGGCGTCTATATAGGCCTGAGAGGCGAACAAGCCCACCGGCCATCGGGCGATTCGCCGAGCGATCAGATCAGGATTGTCCGGCCGGGTGTTGCGCACCGCGATATCCGCCTCGCGCTTGGCCAGGCTGAGGATCTGCGTGGACGCATCCAGTTGCACTCGTACGTCCGGGTGCTGCTCGTGCAAACGGGCGATGGCCGGGATCAGAAAGTCGATCGCCAGCGAATCCGTGGTACTGACGCGCACCGTGCCGGTCAGGCGATCGTCCAGACCTTGAATCTGCCGCTCCAACTCCAGTGCCGAATGCTCCATTTTCTCCACACTCCTGAGCGCCGCCTCACCGACAGCGGTCAACGCGTAGCCGTCGGAGGTGCGCAGGAACAACGTCGCGCTCAGGGACTTTTCCAGTGCTGTGATCCGTCGCCCGACAGTGGCCTGATCCACCCCCAGAACCCGCGCAGCGCCACGTAGCGTCGACTCGCGGCAAACGGCCAGAAATACCCGTGCGTCATCCCAATTCATGCTGCCTCCCAGTGATGCAAATTCGCATCGCAGCGACGCTAAATCGCCGCATTAACGCAGCAACAATAGCCGATATGCTGAACGCCATAAACCTTCCGCGAGATCGCTATCATGCGCACTTCAACCTCCACCGGTATCTGGCTGCCGATCTTCGCCGGGCTCTGCGCCAGCCTGGTCAGCATCGGGCTGGCGCGTTTCGCTTATACCCCATTGATCCCTTCGCTGATTGAGGCGCAGTGGTTCAGCGCCAACGATGTGGTCTACCTCGGTGCGGCCAATCTGGTGGGCTACCTGATCGGCGCCCTGCTCGGCCGGCCGACAGCGCGCCAGCTCGGCAATAAAAATGCCTTGCGATTGATGATGCTGGTGGTCACGGCGGCATTTTTTGCCTGCGCGTTTCCGTTGTCGGTGAGCTGGTTCTTCGGCTGGCGACTGCTGTCGGGGATTGCCGGCGGTGCGATCATGGTGCTGGTGGCCGCGACCGTACTGCCACACGTTCCGGCGGCGCGTAAAGGGTTGGCCAGCGGCGCGATCTTTCTCGGCATCGGTCTTGGCATTGCCGGCTCCGGGACGCTGGTGCCGCCGCTGTTGAGCCTCGGCTTGCAAGCGACATGGCTGGGCCTGGGGGCGTTGGCTTTGTTGCTGACGGCGCTGAGCTGGTTCGGCTGGCCGTCCGATTTCCCGCACCCGGTCGTTGCGCAAGAAACGGTGTCCGCAGAACCGACGCCGCGCGGTGTGTATGTGCTGTTCGCCCAATACGCCTTCATGGCCGCCGGACTGGTGCCGGCCATGGTGTTTCTGGTGGATTACGTGGCACGTGGACTCGGTGCTGGGGCACATCTCGGCGCGCTGATCTGGGTGATGTACGGTTTGGGCGCAATTGTCGGCCCGGTGAGTTATGGCTTTCTTGCCGATAAGCTTGGCGCACGCTCCGGCATTCGCCTGGTGCTGGTGGTGCAGGCGATTGTCCTTGGGTTGCTGGCAATGACTCACTCGTTTCTGGCGCTGGCGTTGCTGGCGGTGATTCTTGGTTCATTTCCGCCCGGCATTGTGCCGCTGGCTCTGGCGCGAGTGCATGAGCTGGTGCCGGAACACCATCGTCAGCAGATCGCCTGGAGCCGTGCCACGGTGTCATTCGCCACCTTTCAGGCGCTGGCCGGATTTGCCTATTCAGCGCTGTTCAATGCCAGCGGCGGTCATCACGCGCTGTTGTTCGTCATTGCCGCTGGCGCAATCGTCGTGGCGCTGCTGCTGGAGCAAGCCATGAAATGGTTGCCCGCTCCTACTGAGTCGCGCTGCTGTGCAAATTGAAGGGAATCATTGCTTGCACAGCACGCTCCCATCTACAGAACTTATGCCAACAGGAATCGATATGTCCCTGCCCAACGAAATGACCCGAATCGAAATCAGCGAACCCGGTGGCCCCGACGTCTTGCAACCCAAACGCGTGGCGCTTCCAGCTGTCGCAGAAGGCGAGGTGCTGATCCGCGTACACGCCGCCGGAATCAACCGGCCGGACGCCTTGCAGCGTGCCGGCAAATACCCGATGAAACCCGGCATGAACCCGATTCCCGGGCTGGAGGTCGCCGGTGAAGTCGTGGCGCTCGGGGCGGGTGTCAATCAGTTCGCCGTGGGCGACAAAGTCTGCGCGCTGACCAACGGCGGTGGTTATGCCGAATACTGCACCGTCCCCGCCGGCCAGACCCTGCCGATTCCACACGGTCTGGACTGGGTGCACGCCGCCGCAATCCCGGAAACCTTCTTTACCGTGTGGGCCAACCTGTTCGGCCTCGGCGGCGCCAGTCGTGGTCAGCGCGCACTGATTCACGGTGGCACCAGCGGCATCGGCACAACCGCACTGATGCTGTGCCGCGAATTCGGTATTGAAGCGTTTGCCACCGCCGGCAGCCCGGACAAATGCGCAGCGATTCGCGATCTGGGCGGCGAAGCGATCAATTATCGCGATGAGGATTTCGCGGCAGTCATCGCCGAGAAAACCGCAGGCCAAGGCGTCAATGTGATCCTCGACATAATGGGCGGCTCGTACCTCAACGATAACGTCAGCGCCCTGGCGATGGATGGCCGTCTGGTCATGCTCGGTTTCCTCGGCGGCGCGCGAGCCAATGACTTTGACTTGCTGGCAATGATGGCCAAACGTGCGGTGATCACCGGCTCCCTCTTGCGCGCCCGTACCGCTGCTGAAAAAGCTGCGATTGCCGATCAACTGCGCGAGCACGTATGGCCGGCGCTGGCTGCCGGGCGCTGCCTGCCGATGATCGACAAGGACTACCCGCTCGCCGACGCCGCTCAGGCTCACGCGCACATGGAGGCTGGCGACCATATCGGCAAGATCGTTCTGCAGGTCGTGTGAGTCTTTGCAGCATTTGGTAATCGTTGCGCCGGGGCGGTGGTCGAAAAACTCACGCGCAGACCGAGGCATCTGGTAAAAAGCCTTCTTTATCTGCGCCTGGGTGAAACGTTTAATGTTCCTGTCCTTCATGACGCGTCTGCGACGCCGCCGTTTGGCGTTTGCCTGCATGGCCGCGCTGATAATCGGCGTGCCGACCAGTTGTGCCGTGCTCGAACACACCGAACGCAAACTGCTGTTTCGCATCGAACCGGGCACCGCCGGTTGGTATCGCGGCTTGCCCGGGAGCGTGCAGGAACTCGACCTGCAACCGAAGAGCTTCAAGGCCGGGGAAAACATTCATGCCTGGTGGTGGCCGGCGGAAAAAGCCAATGCGCCGGCCATTCTCTATCTGCATGGCGTGCGCTGGAACCTCACCGGGCAGTTGTTCCGTATCGAGCAACTGCGCGCTGCGGGCTATTCAGTGCTGGCCATCGACTACCGAGGATTCGGCAAGAGCCATGGTGATCTGCCGTCGGAAAGCAGCGTTTACGAAGATGCGCGGGTGGCGTGGGAACGCTTCAAACTGCTGCAACCGGACCCAGCCAAACGCCTGATCTACGGGCACTCCCTCGGTGGCGCCGTGGCCATCGATCTGGCCGCGGAACTCGGCCAGGCCGCTGCTCGCGATCATTCTGCATTGCCGGTTCGCGGACTGGTGATCGAGTCCACATTCACCACGCTGGCGGATGTTGCCGCGTCGGTGGCCAACACTTCGCTGCCGGTGCGCTGGCTGCTGTCGCAGAAATTCGATTCGATCGACAAGATCGCCGATATTCATATGCCACTGCTGGTGGTCCACGGTTTAGCTGACGCTTTCGTGCCGCCGCGCTTCAGCGAGCAACTGTTCAACGCCGCGCAACAACCCAAGCGCCTGCTGTTGGTGCCGGGCGCGACGCACAACAACAGCATGGCGCTTGGCGGGCAGAATTACCGCAAGGCGCTCGACAGCCTGATGCAGAGCAAACCGGCCCCCCGGGTGGCCGGACCTGCCACCGTGCGCAACGGGCGGGACACTTAACGGTAGCCGCGAGCCTGCAAATCGAACAGTTGCGCGTAATGCCCAGCGGCGGCGATCAATTGATCGTGGCCACCCTGCTCCAGAATCCGGCCTTGTTGCAGCACGATGATGTGGTCGGCATTGCGCACGCTGGAAAAACGATGGGAAATCAGCAACGTCATGCGACCTTCGCTGTGTTGGCTGAAATGCTCGAACACCGCCGCCTCGGCCGCCGGGTCAAGGGCGGACGTTGGCTCATCGAGGATCAGAATGTCGGCATCACGACGCATGTACGCGCGGGACAAGGCAATCTTCTGCCACTGCCCGCCAGACAATTCCTGGCCACCGGCAAACCAGCGTCCCAACTGCGTGGCATAACCCTTGTCGAGCCCTTCGATGAAGGGAGCCGCCATGCCTTGGGCGGCGGCCTCCTTCCAGCGCTGCGCGTCGTTGAACGCCAGGGTATCGCCAACGCCAATGTTTTCTCCGACGCTGAACTGGTAGCGGATGTAGTCCTGAAAAATCACCCCAATGCGTCGACGTAACGCGGTCTCCTGCCAATCCTGCAAATCGCTGCCGTCGAGCAGGATGCGCCCTTGATCAGGACGATAGAGCCGGGTCAGTAACTTGATCAGCGTGGTCTTGCCCGAGCCGTTCTCGCCGACCAGCGCCACGCTCTTGCCTGGCACCAGTTGCAGATCAATGTTTTCCAGCGCTGGCCGACTGGCACCCGGATAACGGAAACCGACGTTCTCGAAACGCAAGCCATCACCCGGGCAGACGCCGACCGTCAGGTGGCCGCTTTCGACCTGAACCGGTTCGGCCAGGTATTCATACAGACTGGTCAGGTAGAGGCCGTCTTCGTACAGGCCACTGATCGCACTCAGACTGCTGCTCACAGCGCTTTGGCCTTGCTTGAACAGCACCAGATACATGGTCATCTGACCAAGGCTGATCTGGCCATGTACGGCATCGATGACCACCCAGGCATAGGCCACATAAAAAGCCGCAGTACCGAGCAGGCCAAGGCCGAAACCCCAGCCATCGCGCCGCAAAGTCAAACGGCGGTCTTCGGCATACAGCCTGGCGAACGTGTCGCGGTAGCGTTGCAGTAACAGCGGCGCGAAGCCGAATAGCTTGACCTCTTTAATATAGGTTTCGTGGGACAGCAGGGTTTCGATGTAATTCTGCTGCCGACTCTCCGGCGCACGGCGAGTAAACAAACGAAAGGCGTCACCGGAAAAATGCGCTTCGGCAAAAAACACCGGTAACGCACCGACCACCAGCAACGCCAGCGCCCAAGGGGAAAAATGTACCAGCAGCACCCCGAAGCTAATCAGCATGATCAGGTTCTGAATCAAGCCCAACGACTTCATGACCAGCGCCAGTGGCCGGGTCGAAGCCTCGCGACGGACACGCACCAGTTTGTCGTAGAACTCGGAGTTTTCGAACTGCACCAGTGACAGGGTCTGCGCTTTCTGCAAAATCAGCGTATTGACCTTCTGCCCCAGCTGCACCCGCAACAGCGATTGCTGCACCGACAGTGCCCGTTGCGTGCCGGACAACAGCGCCAATACACCAGCCTCCAACAACACGTAACGCAACACGGGCCACAGCGGCGCACTGCCGTGCTGCGCGTTCAACTGCATCGCTGCCACCACCGCATCGACAATCCGCTGGCCCAACCATGCCGCCAGTGCCGGCAGCAAACCGGCAACCAACGTTGCCAGCACCAGCCCCAGAAACAAGCCACGCGATGTCCCCCAGACCAGGCGCAAGGCTCGCTGCGCCTGATCGAACAACGACGTGAAGCGCGATAGATCAGGCATGGGGCATTGGACTCTGCAGGTGATGATTGTGCGTCATGGTACTCCAGCGCTACGACTGAATTTCAAACGACGACCGCGTTATCGTCGACGTGCTTTTCAGAACAAAAACATCTGGAAGACCCTGCCCTTTCCGGCGTCCAACGCTCTGCTATGGTTAAACCGCCCTACGCGGAACCCGGCGACACCCGCCCGCTCCGCGCCTGACTGCCGGGAGCAGAGACATGAGAATCAATCCCTACCTGATCTTCAACGGAGATTGCCGCGCGGCCTTCACCTTTTACGAGCAAGCCTTGCAAGGAAAGCTTGAGGCGATGATGACGTTCGGCGAAACGCCCGCCGCCGAACACGTGCCCGAAGAACACCACGACCTGATCATTCACACCTGTCTAAAGGTGGGTGAGCAGATGATCATGGCCTCGGACACCACACCCGATCGCCCGACTCTGGGCATGAGTGGCTGCTCGATTTCGCTGAACGTCGACAGCATCGCCGAAGCCGAGCGCGTGTTCAACGCACTGGCCAGCGACGGCCGCATCGACATGCCGCTGGAAGCGACGTTCTGGGCGGCGCGTTTCGGCATGCTGGTCGATCGTTTTGGCGTGTCGTGGATGGTCAACTGCGAAAGCGAAAAGTGACGCTGAAATTTCGTCAGCCATGAAAAAGCCCAACCGGTTCAGGTTGGGCTTTTTGCTTCAGCGCTGGGCCAATTCGTGGCGTACACATTGTTCGTAATAGGTCTGTTTGACCGCCGCCGGCTTGAGCTTCGACGTGCTGTTGTAGGTTTGCTCGGTGATTCCCATCGCGGTCATACGCATCCACGGTTGCTGGAATCGTCGTACCTGCAATTGTTTGCGCGCGCCATACAGCGAGACGCCTGACAGCTTCGATTGCTGAGCACCGGCAGCGATATCCGAACCCCAGGTGCAGGCAAAGCGATGGCTTTTGCTTAACTCTTTCGCCTGCACGCCTGTGGCGAAGACAGCCAGGGAAAGCGTTGCAACGGTGATAACAATCGTCCGCATAGAGCCCACCTAACCTTTTGAAAAAAGGCGATTTTGCCGGGGAAGCGAACGTCCGGGGGCCAGCAATTTGCCGCCTTTTCAGAGTTTTTTGCGGGCCAAAAAAAGGGCGACAGGATTTCCCGATAAAATCCCGTCGCCCCGTTCATGACCGATCAATTGACAATGACCTCAACGCGCAGTCGATCGGCACCCTCCTCGCGACAATCAATACGAACCGGCAAGAACAGCTCGATCACCGCGATATTGCTGTGCAAATGCTCGGTCATTCGCGGCGTGGTGAACGAGCCACCGCCGGCCAGCGCCATTGGCAACAGCAACTGATCGGCGAGGTGCTCAGCGACCGCAGCGCCACTGCGCAACCAGTCGGCAGCCTGACTGATCGCAGCATCGGCAACCTTCTCTGCGCGCAGTGACACTTGGCCAAACGCGCTGAACACCTCGGTGACGTGTTCGAAAGCGTACTCCAGCAGCAACACGTTGCCTGGCCCGCGAGCCGGATCGAGCGTCACAGAGTGCAGCGCCGTAGCCGGAAGCTTCAATCGCTTGGCCACTCGGCTCAGCTCACGTTGGGCGACCGTAGGTCCAAGCCCGGCGGTCAGAGCCCACGCGCTTGGTGAAATCGCTTCGCCACGGTCACACAGATCGAGTCGCGTCAGGTTCGCCGGTTGCACATTCACCTCAATCTCGCCCCCGCCGGCCGGGGCAAAACCATGGCGCAACAAGTCCAACTCAACGTTGGCCCCCATGCGGCGCAGCAGCGGCAGCCAACTGCGCGTGAGAAAATCGGCCGGCGGCGCGAGCGGGTTATGCGTGCCACCGGAAATCCGCAGCCGACTCGCCTGCGGTGCCCGTAACAGTGCTGGCAACAAAGTCTGTAACACCAGTGTGCAACTGCCGGCCGTGCCGATGGCGAATTGAAAGTCGCCAGCGCGAATCGCGCCGGGTTCGAAGCTCAAGGCTTGCGAACCCAAATGTGCACCGCCAACCGTTGCACCACACACCTCGGCCGCCGCCATCACCGCCGTTAAGTGTTGGCGCAGCAGTCCCGGACGGCTGCGCCTGGCACGAATCTGTTTAATGCGAAACGCCCTGCCCGTCACCATCGATAGGCTCAAGGCGCTGCGCAACACCTGGCCGCCACCGATGGCACCGTCCAGTTCTATCACTTCCTGTTTCATGGCATTCCTTGCGCATACAGCCCGACGTTATCCCGGAGGTACTGATCCAGCCGTCGCGAGTCTTCCTGAGTTCTGAGTAATGTGGGCACTTCGCGCTCGAGTTCGGCCGCGATGAACCCGTGCAACGCCGGTCGACGCGGCCCATAGGCGCTCTCATCGGCATTGCGTTTAAGGGCGAGCAATTCGTCGACTTCATCGAGCAACGCGCGGTCGTCGACGGTGGTCAGGAGGTCGGCAAACGTCATCGGTGGCCGGCCTCGTCCCTGATCGATCCAGCGCACGGCCAATAATGGTCGCAGCACGTAGAAGTACTTTTTGAAACGCACGGTTTCACCTTGCAGGTAACCGCGAAAGTTCTTCTTTGCCATCGACAGATAGTGATTGCGCGCTGCTGGCGGGCTGTAGAACGCTTCGGCGAGTTCGCACAGCTGTGCCACCTGCGCGGTTTCACTGCGATAAACCAGCGGCGAGTCGAGCCACTCCAGCAAGGTCGGATTGGATTTGCGCAATAACCCGAGGGTCTTGCGCAGCTCCCAACCACTGACATCAAGTTCATCGTCCAGCGGACGTTCGATCACATCGCGCGGCGCATCGACCTGAACGAACCACTCGGGCTTCTCCACGTAGACAAACCGCACGTCGTAATCGCTGTCGGTCGAGGCAAAACCCCAGGCCCGACTGCCGGACTCACAGGCGTATAACACCGTGACATTGCGCTCGCGTTCTATCCGCGCAAGCTCTGCCAGAACCCGCGCGCGCATCGTGGCGCACAGCGGGTGACGCTCTTCCAGTTCCATGACTTGCTTTCCTTTTATCCTTTGACGCACACCACCTGACGCAAGGTGTGCAGCACTTCCACCAGCTCACGCTGGGCGTGCATGACTTTGTCGATGTCCTTGTAGGCCATCGGAATCTCGTCGATCACCGCCTCGTCCTTGCGGCACTCCACATGGGCCGTGGCGCGAATCTGATCCTCGACAGTGAACATATTCTTGGCCTTGGTCCGACTCATGGTGCGGCCGGCGCCGTGGCTGCAGGAACTGAAGGATTCTTCGTTACCCAGGCCGCGGACAATGAAACTCTTGGCGCCCATCGAGCCTGGAATAATCCCCAGCTCGCCCTTCTTCGCCGACACCGCACCTTTGCGCGTGACCAGTACCTCTTCACCGAAATGCAGCTCTTTCTGCACGTAGTTGTGGTGGCAGTTGACCGCTTCCAGCGCCACTTCGAACGGCTTGCGGATAATCTGCCGTGTCGCTTGAATCACCGCGCGCATCATCAGCTCGCGGTTCTGTTTGGCGAAGTCCTGCGCCCAACCCACCGCTTCCACGTAATCATCAAAGTGCTGACTGCCCTCTTCGAAGTAGGCCAGATCACGATCCGGCAGGTTGGCGATGTGCTGGCGCATATCCGCCTGAGCCATCTGGATGAACAGGTTGCCGATGGCATTGCCGACGCCACGCGAGCCGCTGTGCAACATGAACCAGACCCGGTTGGCTTCATCCAGGCACACTTCGATGAAGTGGTTGCCGCTGCCGAGCGTACCGAGGTGCCCGCGGTTGTTGGTGTTGGCCAGTTTCGGGTACTTGTCAGTGATCAATTTGAACCGTGGCTGCAGCCCCGCCCAGGCCTGATCTGCTTGCTGCGGGATCTCATCCCAGGCGCCCTTGTCGCGTCGCGAACGGGTCGAACTGCGGCCATGCGGCACCGCTTGCTCGATAGCGCTGCGCAGACCGAGCAGGTTGTCCGGCAAATCAGCGGCGGTCAGCGAGGTACGCGCGGCAATCATGCCGCAGCCGATGTCGACGCCGACCGCTGCCGGAATGATCGCGCCGACTGTCGGGATCACGCTGCCGATGGTCGAGCCCTTGCCCAAGTGCACATCCGGCATGACCGCCAGATGTTTGAAGATGAACGGCATTTTTGCGGTGTTCATCAACTGCTCGCGGGCCTCGTTTTCCACCGGAACGCCTTCGGTCCAGAGTTTGATCGGTTTGCCGTTGGCGACTTCGAGCAATTGGTAAGTGTGATCTTTCATGTCTTTATTCGACTGCGTATTAAAGAAATTTGAGTTGGCCATCATGGCGTCTCGCTGGGTTTTGCTGTTCGTTGCGATAGACATAGCAGCGGCCGTGCCAGGTTTTCAATTTCCCTGAAAAAACTTCATAACTCTCTGTTTTAAATGACATTTATTATCTATCGACTTTTTGAGTGTTTGAATTGACGACAAACCCTGCGTAGAAAAATTATCATTAGATATCGTTTTTTATCTTTTGAGATAAGCATGCAAAATAGACGTACCGTCGCCATCGGTTTTATCGGAGCCACCCTTGATCGCGTCGGTAAAGGCGCCAATCGCTGGAGCCATTGGCGGCCGAGCGTGGGCCTCTGCCAGCAGCCGGATGCGCTAATCAATCGGCTTGAGCTGATTCACGGCATCGACGCCCGCGACGTCAGTCTCGCCGAGCGGGTGCGCGCCGACATCCAGCAGGTTTCACCGGAAACCGAAGTGCGCCTGCACTCGATGGCGTTGCGCAATCCGTGGGATTTTGAAGAGGTCTACGGCGCGCTGCACGATTTCACCACTGCCTACGCGTTCGACACCGAACGCGAGGACTACCTCGTCCACATCACCACCGGCACCCACGTCGCGCAGATCTGCTGGTTCCTGTTGACCGAGGCGCGCTACCTGCCCGCTCGCCTGATCCAGACCTCCCCCGCCAAGCGCAAGAGCGAAGACGAGCACGCCTGCGGCACCCATGCCCTGATCGACCTCGACTTGTCGCGATACGATCGCATCGCCTCACGCTTTGCCAATAAACGCCTGGAAGGACTGGCATTTCTGAAGTCCGGCATCGCCACACGCAATGCCGCGTTCAACCGTTCCATCGAGCAGATCGAACGCGTTGCGGTGCGCTCGAAAGCCCCCATGTTGCTGATCGGCCCGACCGGTGCCGGCAAATCCTTTCTGGCTCGACGCATCTACGAACTCAAACGCAACCGCCATCAGATGCAGGGCCGCTTTGTTGAAGTCAACTGCGCCACCCTGCGTGGCGACGGCGCGATGTCGACCTTGTTCGGCCACAGCAAAGGCGCCTTCACCGGCGCACAGAACGCCCGCGACGGCCTGCTGCGTGCGGCCGATGGCGGCATGCTGTTTCTCGATGAAATCGGCGAACTGGGCGCCGACGAGCAGGCGATGCTACTCAAAGCGATTGAAGAAAAACGCTTCTTTCCACTGGGTTCTGACAAGGAGGTGGAGAGCGACTTCCTGATCATCGCCGGCACCCATCGCGACCTGCGCAGCCGGGTCGCTGAAGGCCTGTTTCGCGAAGACTTGTACGCACGCATCAACCTCTGGACGTTCGACCTTCCCGGCCTCGCCGGCCGCCGCGAGGATATCGAGCCGAATATTGATTTCGAGTTGCAGCGCCATGCCCGTGAGCATGGGCAATTGGTGCGCTTCAACCTTGAAGCACGCCGCCGCTATCTGGCCTTCGCCAGCTCTAGCGAAGCGGCGTGGCTGGGCAATTTCCGCGAACTGTCTGCGTCGATCACGCGCATGGCGACATTGGCGGATAGCGGGAGAATTGATGAGGCGCAGGTACAGGAAGAGATTGAGCGGTTGCGTTATTCCTGGGGCCTGACCCAAGTGGGAAGCAAGTCAGAAGATTTGCCAGGGAATGAAGAGAGCATGGATCTGTTTGACCGCTTGCAGTTGCGGGCAGTGCTTGAGGTCTGCCGGCAAGCAGACAGCCTGTCAGATGCCGGTCGCCGCTTGTTTGGCATCTCGCGCCTGGCCAAGGCGCAGCCTAATGATGCGGACCGCTTGCGCAAGTACCTGGGCCGGTTCGGGATTGAATGGAGCCAGTTGTCGCCGTAGATCTCTGAGACGTATAACGCCTGGCCACCTTACTTGACCGGATGCCGCTGGTCTGATGTACCGCACCTTCGCCCTGTGAGTTCTTCCAATGCAGTACATCCCCGACCTGGAAGACAACCTCATGAACAAGCGAATGATTGCTATCGGATTGGCAAGCCTGCTTTCACTGTGCCCACTGTTTTCCCTTGCGGCTGAAAAAACAGGCGGCTCCTCAGTTCCAGCCACTGCGATTCCCGGCGTAAACCAAGGCGGATCCGAGTCAAAAGAAGACAAAGCTGACAAGAAAGGTGAGGAAGCATCCGGATCAAATTCCGGTGCCGAAGCACACGAAACACAGAAGGATGCCAACACCTCGAGCGATTCTGCAGATGTTAAAAAACCCAGCCAGTGAACCGCCGCTTTTGGCCGATGAACAGATGGTAGCGCCGAGCCATGAATGCTAACGTTCCCGGCCAACATTCAGGGATGGCGTGCCATGTTCAAACGGTTTCTGGCGACAACGGCAATACTGCTCACTTTCAGCTTTGCAGCACACAGCGCACCCTTGCCCAGCGAATATCTGGAAGAGTGCCAGCGAGTCGAAAATTCGGCCAAAGCCATCATGAAAGCCAGGCAAGGAGGCGTGCCCCTCTCTTCCGTTCTGGAACTGGCCGACAACGCAGGAAAGGAGAGCGAGTATGTGGGTAGTTTGTACAAAGCCTTGATCGGGCAGGCCTACGACATGCCGAGGGAGTCGGACGCGAGGAAGCAGGAGAAGGTGGTGGCTGACTTTCAGAAAACTTTTTATTCGCTTTGCATCGATTCGGCGCAGAAAACGGCGAATGGAAGAAGCTGACGGGGAATGCTCTTCTATAGAGAGCCAAAAATCACTGCGCATGAAAAAGCCCAATCTTTTCAGATTGGGCTAAGTCATTGAATTATATGGTCGGGACGGAGTGATTCGAACACTCGACCCCTAGCACCCCATGCTGGGGACTGAAGAGAGCCAAGCTGTTGTTTTACAAGGAAAACACCCTGTTTGCAAGTTAGCAAAACATCCGTTTTTTTGTGCTTATGCAAACGGAAAGACGCGGCCTGCAGAGGAGGTTTTGCGCGCGCCAAGAAAACTTTGAACCATCCCGTTGTTGCCAATGAATTCCCTTCCGGGCACCTTTGCAAATGCCGGCCATTTCGAGTCGGTTCCTGGAGGTGCAATGGATATCGAACAACTGAAGAATTCACTTAAGCCTTGGCTTGCCGCGGAAACCTGGCACACCGGCCACGCCTTGGATGAGCAGCGCTTTCATAAGGCACTCAAGTCTGCATTCAAAAAATTGGGAACCCCCATTGGGGTCGACAATTTCCGAGAGGCGATTGTCCTGGGCTTGGCTGAATACCGGGAAAACGACGCCAAGACATTTGAGAATGATCTGGACAGCTTTGCTCAGCTTGCTGAAGACATCTCGTACTACGTGAAAAACACTGCGCAGTAGCTTGCACCAACGGCGGGCGCTTAGGCGCCCACCATGTCAAGGTGACTTCTGAATGATCGTAAGCTACTGATATAGAAGAGAAACAGCCCTAAAATCGCAGGGTAAAAAATCGCCATTACCCCCCATAAGAATCAACAACTTAGCGCTGTATTTTCCTACAGTGGTTGCTCCTTCCCCCGGCGTTCTGCCACTTGAAAATCAACCCCCCTGCTACGCTGGTTTCGTCCACGGAGGAAACCAAATGCCAAACTCTGACCTGCTCCCTTCCCTGCTTTTCAAGATCAACGAAAACCAACTCGCCCTCGAAGCCGCCATCATGGAATTATCCAATTGGGTCGAGCAGCGCGGATCGGCTGACGTCGCCGAGAACGTCCGCGGCGCCCTCTGGGCAATCGACAAAAATGAGGAGTTCATCAAGATGACGCTTGCGGTTTTGATGACGCCCGACTGACCGCTATCGGCCACGAGCGGCCACTTGCCTTTTAAAGTTGGATCGACCTTTACGGGCTCGAAGTGGCCATCTCGATAGCGTGACAAGAAGTTATCGAGTTGCCGCGCATCCTTCGGCTATGTGCACTGTCACGCGTCCCATCCATCTTGTTCAAGATCGTCCAAAACGGATTCATAGAACGCCAATCCTAATTCTGCGTAGGTCTGGACTGTTGCCAGCGTGATGTCGTGGCCCGCATGGGTACGCGGCACAGCATAGGTCTGATCTCGATTTTTCACCGTCCTTAGGCGAAGCTCGGCCCTTACTGCCCTCCTCTGATAGCCCGGTGGTGGTGGCACGTTCATCGTGACGCCGTTTATCGTGATTTTCGGGTTGCGCACTCGCATCTCGGGATCTCTAGTCGAGACGTTCTCGAAACCACCTGGCATAACGTCAGTCGTTTCTTCATGTCGATGTTCGTCCGCATGACGAGCTTGGGAAAGGTATCGGATTAACTCATCAGACTTTAAAGCAGTCTTTACACGCTTCACGTGTGGCGAATTGAAGAACTTGGGGTCGCCCTTCAAGGCGGACTCAGTCTTGTTCCAGAAACGCGTGAGACGACCTATAAACTCTTTCCAATGTATCTCTTCTTCGTCATGACTGGGTGCCGACTTCAGCCCGTCAAGCGATTTCCTTGCAAGTGCGATTTCTTTGCGTGCCGCAACCAATTTTGTACCTGCCACGCCTTCTTCTCCGATTTATTCAGCGATGTACATACAAGCTCAGTATGCCGGAGGGAAATTGAATCCGTCCCTTTCAGGCAGGTTTGCATTCGCAATTGGGTATAGATCCGACGTCTTAATTGGCCCTGCTTTTCTAAACGCACTATCAGCAGCTTAGGAGATCTTGTTGCCATCCACCATAGTCCGCTCTTGGCCGAAAGTAGCCGCACCGCTACAGTTCGTCGCCTCACCCTCGCCCACTCCCCGATTACTGTATATCCGAACAGTAATCAGCAAGGCATTTCCCGTGGCCCCCTCCAATATCGAAAATACCGACGACTGGCTCGGCTGCGCGACGCCGCTCGAAACTTGCCGGCACCAGCTGGCCCTCTACGAAAATGAGTTCGAGGAACTGAACCTTCAACTGCAACAGTCCAGGGAGCGGATATTCAAGCTGGTTGAGATGCACGCTGCTGCGTCGGCTGAGTGCGAAACCCTCCGCTCTCAATTGTGCGTTGCGAAGTCAGAAACGTCGGCCGCCAGCCGGCGAGCTACCGATATCGAGACCAAAAGCAACTGGGAGCTGATGGCGAAGGACAAGCATATAGCCGAGCTGCGAACCCAGATTCGGATCCTCAGCGGGGACAGTCCGTTCAAAGATCCCTTCCCTCATCAGCGGGACAATTCCTGAACGTAGGCCTGACACGCCTGCAAGGCGATCAGTCCGCGGTCGCCGGTATCGGTGATGGCGATAATTCGTTGAGCATGCGCCGGGTCAAGTCTGGCTCGTACGGCTGCATGATCCACGCTGCCGGCGCTGGCGGTGGTTGGCACGTCGCAGCTTTTGGCAACGTCGGTTGCGTCGAGGAGGACTGACAACCGCAGATCAGCAGTGGCAAGGCGATCGCGCAGGCGATCTTGGTCAAGTTGGGCATCACTCATTTTCCTGAAGTGGGTTTGCTCACTGGCCGACAGCCGCTGCTCGAGCGCCAGACGTTTGTCCTGCTCGGCCTGCTGCGCGGTGGCGGCGGCCCGGGTCAGTTGGTTGAGGGTTTCGGAATGCAGCTTTTCCTGCTCGGCCAACTGCCTCCCGTAGCGCCAGTCCTGAAACTGCCAGGCGCTGCCGAAGCCGGCGAGCACCAGCGCCAGCGCCCCGAGAAGCCGCCACGGAACGACCATCACGGCACATCCTTGAAGAAGACGTGCCCGCCCAGCTTGAGCGTCTGCTTTGCCTTCGCCGCCCAGGCCGGCGCCTTGATGCTGGCGGCGTAATAGTGCGTGGCGCCGTCAGTTGGGTCAGGCACCTTGCCGTCGATAACCTGGTCAGCCGCGATCCGGCACTGCGCGAGTTCGCGGAACGGGATCTGCTGCACGCCAATCAGGAACTGATAGTTCGGGTCGTTCTTGTTCCAGCAGCTGAATTGATACGGCTTCTGGCATACACGGGCGTAGCCCTCGCCCCACCAAGAATTCGTCTTTCCATCAAACACGCGGTTGCGGATCGTCCAGGCCACGGCGATCTGGCCGGCGATGCTTTCCCCTCGAGCCTCACCCCACAGTGTGCGAGCAAGGATGTCACGGTCTTTATCGGTTGTAATCATCACTTTCCTCCGGGCAAAAAATTACGTCTGGATGGCCACAACTCAGATACAATCACCGGCATTTTTAAACTCTTGCGATTAGATCGGAGCGCAGCATGGAACGGACGCTGATAAGAACGAAGCTGGATCAAGTAAGAAGCTTGATTGATCGAGGTTTTGTTTACTTCGATTTCGAACAGATACTCGAACACCACTACCGGCGGTGGGTTCAGCCGGGTGATACAGTTATCGATATTGGAGCTCACGTAGGGCGGCACCTAAGACCGTTGCTAGATTGCATTGGCCAAACAGGCAGAGCGATTGCGTTTGAGCCGATCCCGGCCATCTATAAAACGCTAGAATCCAAATTCACTGATTGCCCAGTGACGCTGAATAACATGGCACTTTCGGATTACACCGGATTTTCTGAGTTCACATACGCCGAAGGTTCTCCAGAAGAAAGCGGCTTGGTTGAGCGAGAGTTCAACAATCCGGATTCCGCCAAGCCCTCAAAGATAAATGTAAAGGTCGACACTCTCGACAACTACACTCAATCACTGACCTCTGTATCTTTCATTAAAATTGACATAGAAGGCGGTGAAATAAATTGTCTTCGAGGTGCCGAAGTAACAATTTCAAAATTCAGACCTATCATCGCTCTTGAATACGGAGAGTTAACGTACAAAGCTTACGGAAACTCAAGCGACACACTTTTCGAGTTTGCCAAAGCGCACTGCTACACTCCGTATGATCTATTTTTGAATAAGGTGGACGACGTGATCTCGTGGCGGTCTTGCCTTAATCATGTGTATTGGGATTTTATCCTGGTCCCTGACGAAAAAATAAGCGAGTTTGAAAGACGAGTTTGCAGCCCGCCTACCTATAAGCTTCCGGATCCTCGATCCTCAATGGTTTCAGTTGCTGATTTCGAGCGGGTTGTGACAGACAGAGACACATTCGCAAATCTTCTAGAGGCTGAGCGGGCCAAGTCCAAGGAGCTCGGTGATATGCTCGATGCTGTCCTTGCTTCCACTAGCTGGCGAATCACCGCTCCGCTAAGACGCTTTTTGCAGGCCTTCAGATCCTAATTTATCAATCTTATTGCTAAATGCGGCTCGCAAGCCACGCTGCGTTTCAGGCCGGACGTATTCACATCCTAATAATGTCCGGCCTGCCCGCTATCAACAACGGCGTCATGTGAAGGTGGCCCGCCTGCTTAAGGCGCGGGCATATCCACCCTAACATCAATCCAGTTATCCACTGGTGCCTCTACCAACTCGCCATGAACCTGCTCCAGCTCACCCTCATCTGTAAGCGCGTATTTGATCTTGCGGAACTCAATCAAAATTGTCCCGTCCGTTAGGTCTTCGCCTACAGCCAAGCCAAACAGTTTACCCCCATTACGGTCTGACGGAGAGTTCACCTGCCAGCCGGATTTCGCAAGTCCCATGCTCCCACGGATCAAATATCTCCCCAACTCGAGGCGCTCTACTGTGACGCCAAACGCTTCCTCGTTGACAGTTCCGTATCCCGCCTCAAAAAATCCATCCTTCAAGTCGGGTCGCGTGCTTTTCACAGGATTCGTGATGCGAACAATCGGTGAAGCTTTTTTGATAAAGCCACTGCCGTCGACTGTCGTGTTTCCGGTATTCCAGAAGTAAACCCAGCTACTTGCTGAAGCCAAATTCATATTCAAGGATCGCATAGCGAAGTCAGACGAGTTCACTCGTATCGCCAGTTGCGTTTTTACTGTGGGATCCACCCCATAGACTACGTCTATTCCGTTGGCGAACCAGTTACCCCCGTTAAATGTTGGCCCCCCGGTGGCAGTGCCGCTATAGGACGAGAAACCGGTTCTAAGGGAATTGTTCCAACTAGCGTTTGTTATCGAGACATCACCAACGCCGAAGTTTCCGACTACAGGGACCTGCCCAGCCGCAGTTCCGATCGCCGCCACAGCCGCAGTGCCAAGGCCAAGCCCGGATCTGGCAGTTGCCTGACTCGCTCCACCAGTCCCGCCCTTAGTCACTGGCACAATGTTTTCGACGGCTACCGATCCAAGCCCGAGGCCTGTACGAGCTCCTGCCTGATCAGTTCCGCCAGTCCCGCCCATAGAAACAGGCACAGCTGTGGTCAAGCCAGTGAGTGATGTAATGTCGGCGTTGGCACCAGATTTGGCAGCTCCAAGCGTGGTGCGGGCCGCTGGTGCGTCCGCATCATTCAATAACCCTTCGATGAAAACCGAAAGATCGGTGATGCCAGTGCCACCCTTGCTGGGCGGCAAAATGTCGTAGTTTCCTGTCGTGCCGAGCGCCGCCAGCTTCTCGCCGTAGTCGTTGAGGATCGCGCGTACCTGGTCGGACAGATCCTTCTGGTAGCCCTGAACCGGCATGATGGCGTAGAAGCCGTCAGCCGCTGTCGGGCCTTCGTAGTTCGGAGAGATCGACAGCGCGGTATTGCTGGCGATGTTGGTCACTTCGTACCACCGCCCATCAGGTCCACGAAAACCGTCGCCGACCCGGCTGTTGGCAATGAACGCAGTACCTGCACCGATCACCGCATTAGAATTTTGGGTGACAGAGACCGTTCCTGTCTTGTACCAGGGCATTGTGTATCTCCAGATATGAAAGGCTCAGGCCAGCAATTTGGCGCAGAGAAACGGGCGGTGGCCCTGATTGGTCCACGCAGTGAAAGCGAGGCTGTACATCATGATTCGGCCGTTGGCGTAATCGACGCCGATCGCACAACTACCGCCGGTGCCTTCGTTATGACAGGCCATAGTGAAAGGGTTTATAGATACGTACTCCCCAGTTCCAAGCGCTTTGTTGATGCCCCAGACATATCGGCGACCAACACTCAGTTGCTCCATCCCTATATACGTCCAGTCTCCCGCCGCGAATGTCACGATGACCGCCGGCGCACCGCTGTCGTAGCAAAGCGCACCGTTTTGATCCCATAGGCGAAGACCGTAAGAGGCGGTGCCCATCGACGCCCATGCCGCAACGAAATACTGACCGCTCAACGACTCGTTGACCTTGGAGGCGTTCATCGAAAACCCCGTCCAATTTCCAGGCCCTCCGGTGAACCAGACCGAGTACGGAACCTGAATTACTCCAGTTTGATCAGGCCGAATGAAAACAAGCGGTGGATCTTGGCTCGTTACTGCGCGAGAAAATGTTGCCGTAGCGTTGGCCGCCCCTGAATACGACCCCCGCGTCAACATACAAAGCCGTGGAGCCTCCGAGTCGATTTGCACGAAAGCGTTGTCATTGATGCTCTGAAACCCGTAACTCATATCGCATACCTAATCGCGTAAGCCTTGGCCACTACCGTTGACCCGATTGTGGAAGCGCTCGCTGATGGATTTTTCTTAAGCACAACAACTTGGCCTGCCGCAGTGGTGACGAATGGATAGGATTTTTGGTTAGCGCTGCCGTCCGTCTCGGATGGCTGCACGTCCTGCACCCTCGTCGGGATGATCATGAACACGCAATTGGCAGGATTGAAGCCAGGGATATTCAGCGTATAGCTGGGTACCGCCCCGCTGAAGTCAATCACGCCCTGCCAGATCACTTGGTAGGTGAAGCTGTTGGTGTCCATAGCGAGCTGACCGCTCTCGTTAAAGACACGCAGTCCAAATAGCGCCATTGATTACCCCAGATAGCCGAGACGAACACGCAACACGTTGTTGGCGTCGTAGACCGAGACGTTCAGTGAGTTGATTACCAGACGCCCCTGCCCCGGAACGATACCGTTTATTTCAAGTGTGCCGTCTTTGTTCAGGATCCAGCCTTGCTGGCCGGGAATATAGTTGGTGGAGCTGATGTAGCTGCCGATCTTGGCGTTGGTGATCGTTCCGTCCTGGATGAAAGCCGAGTTCATGAACACCTGCCCGCCCTGCACTGCAAACGGAACCGCAATGGCACCTCCAGCAATAGTGTTGACGATGGCGAAACGGTCAGCGCTGACCAGAAACTGGCTTTGCAATCCTGCTGGTCCGTTTTCAATGCCAAGGCCGACGCCCGCAGCGATGTACTGGCCCGTGCCGGAGTTGTATTGCATCTTCACCGACCAGCTCGCAGTAACTTTGCCGTTCACGTCATTGATGATCGAGGTGTTTTGCTGAATCGCCGTTTGCTGGCTGCCGACAATGGTGTTGAGCTGGGTTAGCTGCTGAGCGGTTGCCTGCTGGTTCGTGACCACCACCTCTTCAAGCTCGGTTATGTTTGCCGCGTTCTGCCCGATTTTTGCGTCGAAGGTGGTTACGCGCCTTGCCATTGCTTCGTTCTCGGAGGCGCGAACCTTCGATTCGGAAGCGATCGCGGCGGTGCTTGTGTGGCTTTTGATCGCGTCCGCGAGATCGCCAGCGCCGTCATCGTCTCGATAGGAGGCGCGAAGGGCTTCGAACGACGCGGCCTGGGCAGTAACAACTCCGTCGATCTCGATGATCTCGGCGGTATTTGTCGCCACCTGCTGAGCAAGGCCATTTGCCGTTTCCACCGTCTGACCAACGTCGAGCCAGTAAAGCGGGTTCGGCGGCGGCATGTTGAGCGGTACCGGGCCAGTGGCCTGATAGATCCGCTTGCCCTGCACTACGAGGTCGTACTCCTCATAGGTGGCTTCGGGGTCGTAACCCTTCAAACCATCCAACGCATCGATCTGCGCCTGCAACCCCGGAATCTTGTCGATCTCGTCTCGCAGATCCTGGCCAAGCTCTGTTTCCGTGATCTGCCCGGCGATCATCTCCAGAATGGCAGCAGCATCGGAGCTGGATTGACCCTGCACACCGAGGCCGATCGGATACCACGGCCCGATGTTGCCTATCCGGTCGACGATCCGCCCCCAGAAGAAAAAGGTCACGCCGGCGCGCAGGCCGAGCATGGAGAAATCACTCTGCGGATAGGCCAGGTCTGTCAGCTTGGTCGCGGCATCCAGTTCGGTAGTCGGCCCGTACCAGATCTCCGTGCGCTGGCTGTCCTCGGCGCCAGCAGGGAAGCCCCACTTGAGATAGATGCCGAACAACAGCGGTGTAGCGGTTAGGTAAGCCAGCGCCGGCGGCAACCCTTGCTTGCCGCTGAGGTTGGTCAGGATCGAGTTTCGCCACGGCGACGTGATATCGAAGGCGCTTACCGCGCGCACCCGGGCCACGTAGGCGCCAGCGTAGATGCCGACCACGTCCACGTTGGTCATGCCGGTGCGCTGCAGCTTGATCCAGTTCCCGCTGTCCTTGCGCCATTCGATGTCATAGCCAACTGCGCCGGGAACGGCTGGCCAGGCGATAGTCATAGTGGCTACCGACAAGCCCTGCGAAATGACCGAAGCAGAAGTAAGCGTAACGCTGGCTGGCGGTGGAACCACAGTGATTGGAATCACACTGATTGGGCGCTCTTCTAGTCGCGCACCAGTGTCGATGTGTGCGAACTTGCTCGGGTCGTACTGGACGGCCGAGATCTCAAACACTCCCGGTTCCGGCCGAGACACCGCAGTAACCCGATACAAAGGGACGGCAAGGTCATCGGCATCCAGCGCCCAGACCAGTTCAGACTCTGGGGCCACCGAGTAATTTGCGGTGACCGTGATCGCGCGGCCGGCTACCGATTGCACGGTGCGTCCCTCGCAGGTGCCGTTCGGCAGATTCAAGATCAGCCGATCACCGGCCTTCGCTTGAGTGTCGCGATCCAGTTTTATGGTACGTCCAGCGACCTCCGAAATACGTCCGCCGATGGGGCGACCTGCAAGCAGTTCATCCGCAACGGGGATCACATATCCTGGCAACGGAATCCGACCATCAAGGCCGACTTTAAAGGTGATTGCACGATCGCGCGAGTTGGTAAGTAGCGCCCACTTCCCGCGGCGCTGCGCCTCCGACTCTCGAGTGCAGCCGATGGCGCTGATCTCAAGTGGATTATCACCATAACGGCGCTGAAGTTTTGGGTCAGTAACAGCCGTGACATCGGTGTCGTAGTTGTTCGACGGATTGTCGTAGCTGATCAGGGCGCGACTGTACCGGGTGCGCTCCGATGCGCTCGAGTAAGTGAACTTGCCGTCGATCACGTTCGCCCTGGTGTAGGCGAAGTCAAAGTCAGTCGCGCGCGGCATATCCGAAAGCGAAAACACTTGGCCTTGAGCCCAGTAAGTCATGCCTCGGTAAATTGCCGAAATGTCGCGCAACAACGACCAAGCATCGGCTTTGCCTTGCAGGTTCAAGCTACAAAGGAATCGAGGTTCTTGACCACCCTTCCCGTCCGGCACCAATTGGTCGCAATACTGGGCGATTCGGTAAAGCTCCCATTTGTCGACTTGCCACGGCTTTATGCGCCGGCCAAGGCCGAAGCGATCGCTGACGGTGATGTCGTAAGTCATCCATGCAGGATTATCCGACCAGGCCTGTTTAAACGTGCCGTCCCAGATCCCGGTGTAGCTTCGAGTTTCCGGGTTGTAGTTGCTCGGCACCGGCAGTTTTTTCAGCAGGGTGTCGACAGTCACTGCCGGGATACTTCGGAACTGTTCGGCAGAGAACTCGATGTAAAGCAGCGCAGTGTTCGGGTACCGAAGCTTCGCGTCGATCACCTCGGTGAAGCCCGCGATGTTCATCGTGTCGGCGATTTTGTTGGGGTTGTTCTGATTCGGTGTGATTCGAGTGACGCGCATTAGCCAACCGCTTGTGGCGGTAGGCAAGTCAATACGGCGGGTTCGTTCATAAGTGCTTCCGGTTTTGCCGTCGACCGCCTCACTCAGCACCTGCTGATATGTGCCACCGTCTGTGGCAAGTTCGACCTTGTACTCAATCCGGTAGCCATTCACGTTGCCGTTTGCATCGACAGATTGAAGCATGGGCCAGGCAAAGCGCAGGCGCACCGCC
Source organism: Pseudomonas sp. Irchel s3h9 (assembly GCF_900187475.1). Taxonomy (NCBI): domain Bacteria; kingdom Pseudomonadati; phylum Pseudomonadota; class Gammaproteobacteria; order Pseudomonadales; family Pseudomonadaceae; genus Pseudomonas; species Pseudomonas sp. Irchel s3h9. Next base: position 259,989 of record NZ_FYDH01000002.1, read on the forward strand.
GACAAATCGGTATTGGTAATCGCACGCACCCAAGGCGTCCCGCTGCGCAGCTCAATGCCAAGAGTGGTTTCATTCTCTACTGACGGAATACCCTGGATGTAGTCCTGTTCAATTGAGCCGTTGCGATACTCAAACTTCACGTTCGGGAAGTTCATGTTTCCTTGCGGATCTTGCAGTGGCGTGTTGTCGAGATAGATGTCCTGAGCGGTGGGATTGCCGGCAAACTCGCCCTCACCCATCGCGATCAGCATTTTTGCCACGGCCACAGAGCGCAGGCTATCTGGCGCCTCGGTCGGCGTTTTTGGCTTGCTGCTGCCGCTCTTCTCGCCGTGGACTTCCATTTGCAGAACTGCGCCCATCTTTTCCTCCAGGCCATAAAAAACCGCCTCTCGGGCGGTTATGGTGTTCGTTCGTTCGTTCGGCTACATCTGGTCTTCGGCGTAGATCGCGGCGCTTATGATTGCTCCGCCTACACGGCGCTTGCCGTAACAGAGCGGGACCGGGTTATGGGCGGACGATCCGAAGCAGCAGATCGCATACTTGGCCCTCAAAAAATGGGCTCGTCTGTATTGCCCCGACGTGATTCTGGGCGTGTACACACGTGACGAGCTGGACGACGGCTACGCGCTTCCGGAAACGGATGTTACCCCCCGATCTACCAACGAGAAGCCAGCAGATGTGGGAGCCGCGTCGGTTCCTCAGGGCGACACAACCGACGCAACTACGGACCTGTTCGAGCAGCTCAAAAAGATCGCTCAAGACCAAGGTATTGATGGCTACGAAAAAGCATGGAAGGCGCTGAAGCCGCAGCAACGTGGTGCTATTGGCGTGACACGTCACGGTGAGCTGAAGTCGATTGCGCAGACAATCGAGGCAGAGTTCACAACCCTCAATGAAAGCTCGAACGTCAGTGCTGACAACGATCTGCAGGACGGCGATCAATGAACGCCTCAGTAGACCTTCAGCGCACCGAGCAGTGGCATCAAGACCGCAGCGGGCGCCTAACGGCAAGCAGGTTCAAGGATGTGATCGCTTGGGGTGATCGTGACAAAAATGGCAAACGTAAGCCGCTCGCGGCTCGCACCACTTATATGCGCGAGCTGGCTTTCGAGCGACTGGCCAACCGATCAAAGCATTCGGTCAGCAGCAAGTCGATGGCCTGGGGTACCGAGGTTGAGCAGTCGAGTCACGACTTTTACGAAATTCTCACCGGCAATACAGTCATCAAGTCGGGCTTTGTGGTTCACCCAAAATACGACTGGCTGGGCTGCTCGCCGGACGGTTTGATTGGCGAAGACGGCGGCATTGAGTCGAAGTGTCCTTTCAATGAGGCCGTTCACGTCCGTACCTGGCTCGAAGGAATGCCCGACGAACACAAGCCGCAGGTTCAGGGCTGCATGTTCGTCACGGGCCGGGAATGGTGGGATTTCCTGTCCTTCGATCCGCGACAAGATGAAGACTGCCGCCTGTACATCGAGACCATCAAGCGCGATGACGAGTACATCGCGATGCTTCATCAAGAGCTGGTCCAGTTCAATTTGGAGCTTGGCCGGATGGTTGACGAAGTGGCTGATAAAGCGCGGGCACAAGCCCATCGATTAGGAGCCTGAGCATGATCAGCCTCAACCTAAATGCAGTTCGTGAAAAGCAGACTGAGTCGGAACGGATCGCCGCTGCGATGGCTGACTTCTGGAGTCGGCCCGGCAGTACCTTCAAGGAACTGCCGCCGGCTCGAATGAAGCCAAAGCCTGAGCGGCGCGATTGGGTAGACCCTGAGACGGTCCTCAAGCGTCGGCCGAAGCCGATATCGGCCGCCGACCGCAAGGCTCTGCGAAAAATGGCGGACTTGATATGAAGTCGAAACGCAAACCCAACAACGGTTTCGCCCGGGCCGAACGCAGTTGCCGGGCGCTGCTGCGCACCAACCACGTCGCGGTGGTGAACATTGACCCCAGCGGCAGCCAGATCATGGCGAACTGGAAGAGCTGCCGGCAGATCCGCAGTCTGGCGATCGCCAACGCAATCTTCGAATTCTCCTACCGTTGGACGATTTACATCGGCGCCATGTGTCGCGACGAGCGCGGCGCTGAGTACATCAAGTCGGTCGAGATATCGCCCGAGGGCATCTACAAGGTCGAGCGCCTTACCGACGCCATCGAGCATTACTACCTGGAGCTGCGCAACAGCGCGAACCCGACCCATCTGGTCGCGTCAGGCTGGATCGCTATTCCGGATGAGATATCAATGGACGAAGCCCAAGCCGCGAAGCTGTTCTACGCCGCCGGCGCCTGGCATCAGGTGAAGGTCGCAGCGTGAGACATTTTCGCACCCAACAACGCAAACGACAGACCTGGCTGGACTTGCCGGCCAGCGGAATTGAAGAGGTAGGCCATGGCCAAGAGCAACGCGCAATTGCAGAAGGACAAGCGAGCCAAGGAGAAGGCGCTGCTCGATCGGATCGGCGCCGAGAAGCGATCGTTGATTGTTTCGAAGGCGCTTGATGATGCGCTTCAGGTGCTCGGCGAGCGCCACGGCTTCGAGGAATGGCAGGAGACGGTGTCGACGTTCATGATCAATCTCGCCGCAGCGCCTGCGGAAGAGTCGGAACGCTTCGTAAAAATGTCGCGACCTAAAATCGTCGTTAAGGATAAGTGGTCGCGGCAGCTTGAAGCGTTCGCCGCGACCGGCACTGAACACATTCTCGATTAATGCTGGATTTTACTTTTCGAAATACGCCACAGCGCCTCAAGCTTTTTATCGGCAGCAGCAGCTCTCTCGTAACATCGATCCATATGCGTCAGACGCTGATTCATGACCATAAGAAGATCACCGTCATTACTGTGACAATCAGCTAAAAAGTCCTCGCAGCAATGACCAATTGTTGACCATGCGCTGAATATTTCAGCGCTATGAATCAAGTCTACGCTGAATGAGTGATATACGCGCATCGCGCTTTCTAATAGGTTTTTGTGTCTTTCAAAATCTGGCTGCGAAAGGTTATTTTCCTTCATAAGCTTAAGGCTGGTTTCCATCCCAACACAAAGGTGCGCAGCTTGTAGCACGAGCTTTGTACAGTGCTCTACCTCCGATAGTTTTTTTGCCTCTGCGGCTCGCAAATACTGCGTGTTTGCAACAATTACCGCGAAGACAATAGCAAGTACCGAACCGACAGCCTGAAGCCATCCCGAAATAACCTGATTGGTTTGAACATCTGCTCTAGTCGAAACAATGACGAGGCAGGCTAAAAGTGTTGCATGCCCTACCAGCGTTCCAATCAGACCTTTTCTTCGAATATCCAGAATCATCACAAACCCCAATTTGTTTCCGGCAAATATACCGGCGAGGCGCCACTATGCCCATCACTTACGGCTCGGTCTGCTCAGGCATCGAGGCGGCAACGCTTGCATGGAAGCCGCTCGGCATGCAGGCGACCTGGTTCGCCGAGATCGAAGCGTTCCCCAGCGCGGTACTCGCCCACCATTACCCAAACACGCCGAACCTCGGCGACATGACCAAGCTCGGCGCCCTGGTGCTGGCCGGCAAGATCGCCGCACCGGACGTGCTCGTTGGCGGAACCCCGTGCCAGGCGTTCTCGGTCGCCGGGATGCGCGAAGGCCTCACCGACCCGCGCGGCGCCCTCACAATCAAATACGTGGAGCTCGCAGATGCAGTTGACTATGTTCGAGCAGGCCAGCGAAAGCCGCCCTGCGTCATCGTCTGGGAAAACGTCCCCGGTGTCCTCAGCGACAAAGGCAACGCCTTCGGATGCTTTCTTGGCGCGCTTGCTGGGGAAGACTGCGAACTGCAGCCTTCAGGGAAGAAATGGCCGGACGCTGGTTGTGTGTATGGACCCAAAAGAACAATCGCGTGGCGGATCTTGGACGCCCAATATTTCGGCCTGGCCCAACGACGCCGCCGTGTGTTCGTTGTCGCAAGTGCTCGAGACGGATTCGATCCCACCGAGGTACTTTTTGAGCGAGAAGGCGTGCGCCGGGATACTGCGCCGCGCCGAGGCGAGGGGCAAGACGTTACCGGATCAGCTCCTTTCGGCCCTGCGCTCCAGTGCGGATGCGGATACACCTTCGACGAGTCATTAGGGCAATACGGTTGCCCGAGCTGCGAGGGCGACGAAGGCCCGGCGGTTGGTGTGTTCTGCGGCGTGCCGGCGTTCGGCGGCCACAGCTTGGGTGGTTCCGTTGAACGGTCTGCCACGCTCACCGCGAAGGACACTCGACTCGACATGGAAAGCGAGACGTTCTTCGTGGCGCCAACATTGGCCGGTGGCGGACGCAAGTCCGGAGGTTACTCGCTCGACGATATCCCGATCACCGCGCCAGCGCTTAGAGCTCAGGCACAAAGCAGCCACCGTGCCGACTCCGAGGCTTTCATCGTGGCCGGGACACTCAATGCCAACGGTAAAGCGGCCGGCAGCGCAACCCAGCAGGATGCGGAATCCGGTTTGCTGGTTGTCCATGGCACGCAAGATCCTGGCGTGAGCGATTCAACAGCCTTCGCCCTCGGCCGGAACCATGGACAAGAAAACGCTGTTCTCGCGTTCTCCTGCAAAGATCACGGCGCCGACGCCGGCGATGTCGCGCCAACACTTCGCGCAATGAATCACTCTGGAAGCCATGCGAACGCCGGCGGCCAGGTCGCAGTGTGCATCACTGGCGATATCACGCACACGCTGAAGGCCGACGGCTTCGACGGGAGCGAGGACGGTACTGGGCGCGGCCAGCCGATTGTTGCCTTCACCCAGAACAGTCGCAGTGAAGTCAGGCAAATTGGCGGCGACGGTCAGATAGTTGGTGCGCTCGCGGCCGAAACAGGCGCGCAGCAACAGAACTATCTTGCCGCCGCCTCGAAGGTTCGGCGCCTCATCCCACGCGAGTGCGAACGCCTCCAGGGCATGCCAGACGACTACACGCTGATCCCGTGGCGCGGCAAGCCTGCCAGCGAATGCCCGGATGGCCCGCGCTACAAAGCGATCGGCAACTCCAAGGCCGTGACAGTTGTGCGGTGGCTCGGGATAAGAATCCAAGAAACCTTGGCCAGAATGATGCCAAGATCTTGACGTGAGCGCTACGTTAGAGCATACAGGTGCGTACGTAATTGAGAAGCAACGAGATGGACATCAGAACTAACAACATTTACAACAAAGCAATTGAAGTACGGATAGCGTCATTTTCGCTGTATTGCGCCAACACTTGGATGACATTAGCCGCCCCTTTAATCATCGGCTTGCTTGCCAGCAAGATATTCGGCACAACCCCGATAGACAATACAGAATGGGTATTGTACGGGGTAGCAGCACTAATTCACCTTAAATTTGCTTGGTCAATGTTTGAAGCGGCGAATAAAAAATCACTATCAATAGCTGTTGATGAAATCCTTGAAAAAAATGAAAAATATAAAAATGAGATAATTCCTAAAGCAGAGCAACTATTCGAAAAATCAGCCGCGCAGCAAAGTGTGATCTATTTGATGACACTTGAGCTGGAAGCACGTATTGAAGAGTTAAACACCGTCCCGGAAAATGGATTACTCCGAAATCGATGGAAAAATTGGGAAAAGGGCCTTCAAGCAATGCTTTGGCACATCGCCAAGCACCGAACCCAACTTTTTGGATATAAGGCCGACAGCCTTTATAATATGGCGCTCTATCTCTATGATGCCAAGAGCGATGAGCTTTTTATCGCCTGGCGGAAGCATGATGATAGATTAGCGACTTCCAACCGCCGCTGGAAGCCAGGCGTAGGCCACGTGGGATTGGCATTTGCTCAACGAGAGGCAAAAATTTGTCATGATATTCTCACCAGCTCTGAGCTTGCCACATCAGCATCAAATGAGCCTATTGACAAAACAAAATATCGCTCATTTATGTCTATACCTGTGAGTGACACCTGCAATACGAATGGTAAAAAACCGCTAGGAGTGCTAGTGTTCACGAGTAGTCACACCAATCAATTTGATTGGGAGCTTGATAAGTTTTTTGCATTAACTACCGCAAAACTCTTGTCAATATATATTGAGCGTAACATTGCAGCAATGGACGCTCCCGGAGGAGGAAATCAATGAGCCTAAAGGATTATTTTCTCGGACTAACCTCCAAGCCTAGCCTCGACAGCGAACGCGCTGCCGAGATACGTGAAAACATGACCTCGATAAACATGAGTTTCGAAAGTTTTCTAGTTGAAAACGATCAACTAAACAACTCATACTCCACTCAGTGGGTCGAAGATGAAATTAAAAAAAGCGGCACATATTTCCTTAGAGAAATATATAGCAAAGAATAATAAAAACCGGCTGAGAAGCCGGTTTTTTTTATGCGCTAAATTATGCAGCACAGCCACCTTGAAACCCTCCTATCAGCCAGCACAGAGCTGAGCGCGTCAGCTATATCGATCCCTGATGGCCACTGCCTGATTCCCAAGCAGCTCACCGCAGAGAATGGTGCCAAAGCCCTGTTGCTTCGCGAGTTCAAGTTGCCGGTTACCAAAGAATGCCCTGAATGTTGCGAGCTTGAAGAGCCTACCGAAGACTGCTCAATCTGCGACGGTGGAGGCGAGTATGGGCAGAATCACACCATCCCATGGGACCAGATCAAGTTCATCTACAGCAAGGCAGTAAAGGGCCTAGCCGTGAAGACTGAGCCAGCTAAATCCCGATAGGAGTATATTTGTACTCCACCCGCAAAAACCTCACCCCTACCCCACATTCAAGTCAGCCGCTATAGCGGCAAGGACGAAGTGTCAGGAATAAGGAACAAAATCCCCTAAACGTTCTCGGGCGATCGGTACAGCGTATTCAAGCAGCTCAAGCGGAACGTCCTGAACGAACAAAGTCACCTCAAAGCGAAGTGTCTCGTCATTTCGAAAGATTTCAAATAACGGTCCGTTGTTACCTCTCCAGCATTCAAGCGCAAGGCCATCGTGTCCTTCAGCAACGCTTGAAACGCAGCAAAACCGATACTCGACTCCGTGAACGACCACTTCCCACCTCCATTTTTTAATGGCGGCAACGATACCTCTCCCTCATGTGAATTTGATAGCCGCAATAGCGGCAAGGACGAAGTCATGCCCAAACATAAACCAGAGCTGGCCCCCCTCTTCAGCGTGTTCAGCCTCAGCTCCAACCATGAACTGTCGACACTGCTGGCCAACATCGAAAACACCAAGCGCTTCTCCGATCTTCTGCAAGATGTTGAGCGCGAGTTCTTCATGGTGCCGGGCGAACCGTCAGGCGAGCCAGAAGACGAAGGCATGCCGGTTGATGCGGACTGCCTAGTCAATCGCTGGGGATCGAAGCCGGCCGATTACCTTGAACAGTTCAGGGTGGCTCTGCCTATCGCTGCGGCGAACTCAATTCCAGACTACGAAGCTCCGGCAACCGGCGAGAAATGGTCACTCACCGGTGAGAACGGTTCGTGGGATTACGACAGCCTTGATGAACTGCTCAAGGACAACTACGGCCATGACAGTGATGGTGATGGACACCCGGCCAGTTTCAGACCTGGCCTTTACGAAGGCGGGACGGTCTATCGCGGTACCGAGTGCAAGGATGACCCGGCAACCTTTCTGCCAGACCAGGATGATTTGCTCGAACACATGAGCGAGCGCGCCTATGACAGCGACGCCGGCGAGTGGGTCGACAATTATCCAACGCTCGACACTGCGGCGAAGGCGGATCTTGAGCGAGCAATGCGTCCACTGATGGCCTGGGCGCGGAAGCACTGCCAGCCTGACTTCTTCACCATCAAGGAGATCACCCCGCACACTGTGACCGTCGAGGATGTCAGGAGGGCCGCGCCATGATCTTCGCCCCGCTCTACATGACCTACCTCATCTATCGAGGTCCTTGGCGATGAATAAATTGGTTTGTGGGTGGGGTATCAACGATGCCGATTACGAAATCCAGGTGAACAAGCCGCACTTTGCTAATGGAGTCAAAAAATACGTTACAGAGTTCGACTGCCCTTATTACCGGCGCTGGTCACATATGCTCATGCGGTGCCACAGCGGCAAGTTCAGATCCAGAAATCCAACCTACGCGAACACAACCGTTTGTGATGAGTGGAAGAGCTTCTCGAAATTCAGGGCTTGGATGGAAAGCATGCCGTGGCAGGGCAATGAACTGGACAAGGATATCCTCGGCGACGGCACTTATTACTCTCCACAGACATGCTGCTTCGTCCCAAAAAGCGTGAACGTTTTCTGGACGAAGTGCGGGGATAAAAATTCCGGACTTGTAGGCGTGAGCTTTCACAAAGCCTCTGGAAAATATCGAGCGCAATGCAACGTCGGCAACCATCGCAAGGCACTTGGTTACTTCAGCTCAGAGCTTGAGGCTCATGCGGCGTGGGTTAATGCAAAAGCCGAGTCGTTGGCCATATTGCTGGCGTCGGTAGAGCTTGAGGAAAGGATCGTCCAGGGAATGCATCGCAAGCTGAGAGTCTTTGAAGAACGATTATCCGCACAGGTTGCTTACTTATGAACCGCATGGTCAGCGTCCGCACCGAGGAACTGACCGGCCCGGCGCTGGACTGGGCAATCAACGCGATCGAGGGTGATCAGCAGCCCGCAGCGGGTCAGCTGGATCTCTTCGCCCTGCCCGACGCCGAGCAACTGATCACGAAGTACGGCGTCTGGGTCGATGTTGGCCATCGGCACCCATGGCTGGCCGACATGACAAACGACCCGTTCAATCGCCAGACCGGCGAAACCCGAACCATCGCTGTGTTCCGCGCCGTGGTCTTTGCCAAGCGCGGCGCTGCGGTGAAGGTCCCCGTCGAACTGATCCAGCAATAGCCCCCCAACTCAACAGCCTGCCGGTGTTCGGCGGGCGAGGAACTCTGCATGCCAAAAGTTATGCGATGGGTCGCAGACCAAAGTGCGGAACACGGCTTCCGAATCGAGCCTGCCACATATGAGCAGGCAGAAGAGGCTGCAGGGTTCCGTCTTGATCGGCGGCGCAACTACTGGATTACCGAGGACGGCGAGGTTGAGGAAGACGGCGTCGTGACGCTGTCGTGTAGCGGGTGCAGTTGCGGATGTGAGGGTGGCTGTAGTTGCGGGCCGTCATCTGGATGCGGCGAGTGCGGCTACACGGGCAAACGGCGCTTTCACTTCGGTTACCCCGCCCAGTCCCCCGAGCAGCGAAAAGAACTTCGAAATATTTAACCACCTTCTGCCGCCACGCGCGGCATGGAGCATCACAATGAGAAAAGAGCTGATCAAGATCAGTGAGTTCCAGCGCCGGCGCTGGGGCGAGAACGGCACGCCTCCGTGCCCCCAGGCAATCCGCAACTACATCCGCAATGGCCAGGTACCCGGCGAGCAGATCGGGAAACTCTGGTACGTTGATTGGACGGCGTTCAGCAGGTCAGACGGCAATGACTTGGTCGCGATGGTATTGAAAGGAGCTGCATGATGGTCCCACGGCCGCGCAACAAGGCGAACAAGAGCCTTCCGCAGAACCTGTACTTCGATTCGCGGCGTTCGACCTATCGCTACCGCCGGCCTACCGACGGTAAGTGGTTCCAGTTCGGCTCGGACCGAATCAAAGCGATCGATGCGGCGAAGCAGCTAAATCTGGAGTTCATGCGCGGCGCCGACCTGATTGGCGCAGTGATGGGCAGCACTTCCGAGTCATTCGCCGGCTTCCTGGACGCATACGAACGCGACGTGCTGCCGCCGCGCGAACTGGCGAAAGGAACCTTGGGCCTATATGCCGTTCACTTCCGACGTTTCCGGAAGCAGTTCGAAGGTAAAGCGGTCGACCAGATCACGATTCGTATGATTGCGGAGATGCTGGACGCCCTCACGCCGCGCACTGCCAACCAGTGCCGCGCCCTGCTGATCGACATCTTCAACCACGCAGCGGCTAAGGGCCTGTGCCCGGACAACCCAGCGGGCAGCACCATCAACCGGATCGAGAAGAAGCAGCGCAAGCGGCATACCGTTGAAGGCCTGAAATCCATCCGAGAGAAGTCTCCGCCGTGGCTGCAGAACGCAATCGACCTGGCGCTGATCACTGCGCAGCGTCGAACCGACATCCTCAACATGCGATTCGATGGTGTTCGGGAAGGCTGTTTGTATGTGGTACAGCAAAAGACAGCCAAGGCCAGTGATGCGGCGTGGATCCGGTTCAAAGTGACCGACGAGCTCCAGGCGGTCATCAGCCGGTGCCGGGATGACATCGTCTCGCCTTACCTGATCCACCGCAGACCTGACCGCAAAAAGCAGAAACAGGCACTGACGAAGGAACACTGGACAAAGGTCGAAGAACGATATTTGACCGGAGCCTTTAAAAAGGCTCGGGAGGCGGCGGGTTGCTATAAGGGATGGAAAGAAGAGGAAATGCCGGGCTTCCATGAAGTTCGGGCGCTGTCGTTGCACCTGTATCAGAAAGCCGGAAAGGACGGGCAGAAAATCGCCGGACATGCCAGTGAGAGCATGACCAAAAACTACCAGAAGGATCACGCCGAAATCGTTTGGTCTGAAGCAATTCCAGACCTCAATATCAGCGAATTCACCGGGTAGTTTTGCGCAAGTTTTGCGCGGGTTTTGCGCAGGCACAAAAAAGCCGATCCATCTGATCGGCTTAAGTGTCTGATTTTAATCAGGAATTATGGTCGGGACGGAGTGATTCGAACACTCGACCCCTAGCACCCCATGCTAGTGCGCTACCGGACTGCGCTACGCCCCGACTGGTTTTGCAACTGTTCTTCACCTCGAAGAACGCTCAAGAATATAGCGCAAGCGTTTGAAAACTGGAAGTATTCAAACGCTGCTTTTTATTTCTTGAGAACCACCAGCACATCTTCCAATTCGGCAATCATCTGCCGAATCATCTGTTTGTATTGGGTCGTGTCGTCTTTGGCTTCATCGCCGGACAAGCGCAAGCGTGCGCCGCCGATGGTGAAACCCTGATCGTAAAGGAGCGCGCGGATCTGCCGGATCATCAGCACGTCCTGGCGCTGATAATACCGGCGGTTTCCGCGGCGTTTGACGGGGTTGAGTTGAGGAAACTCCTGCTCCCAGTAGCGCAGCACGTGTGGCTTTACGGCACACAGCTCGCTGACTTCACCAATGGTGAAGTAGCGTTTGCCCGGGATGACGGGTAGTTCGTCGTTATGACTTGGTTCCAGCATAAGCCTCAACTCGGGCCTTCAACTTCTGCCCTGGACGAAAGGTGACCACACGGCGAGCCGTGATCGGGATTTCTTCCCCCGTTTTCGGGTTGCGGCCAGGCCGCTGGCGTTTGTCCCGAAGGTCGAAATTGCCGAAACCGGACAATTTGACCTGCTCGTTGTCTTCAAGAGCGTGCCTGATTTCCTCGAAAAACAGTTCTACCAATTCCTTGGCTTCCCGCTTGTTCAGGCCCAGCTCTTCATACAGACGTTCCGCCATCTCAGCTTTCGTCAAAGCCCCCATACGTCACTTCCTTAACGTGGCGTTCAACCTTTGTTCGAGCGAGGTGAGGATATTTTGCGTCGTCGAATTCACCTCATCGTCATTAAGAGTGCGCGATGGATGCTGCCAGGTCAAGCCAACTGCAAGGCTTTTTCTATCAGGATCAATGCCTTTACCCTGATACACGTCAAACAGCCTGAGATCCGTGAGCCATTCGCCTGCATTTTCACGGATTACGTCCAGTACGGCCGCGGACGCGACGTCTTTGTGCGCAATCAGTGCAAGGTCACGACGCACTTCAGGAAAGCGCGACAACTCGTGGAATTTCGGCATTTTACCGAGTGCCACTTCAGCCAGAACCAGCTCGAAAACGAAGACCGGACGGTCCAGACCCAAGGCTTTCGACAATTCCGGGTGAATGGCGCCGATGAAACCGACTTCACGCCCTTCGCGCTCAATGCGCGCGGTTTGACCAGGGTGCAACGCAGGGTGTTTGCCCGGAGCGAAGGTGAACGAATCCAGTGCACCGGCGAAGCCCAGCACCGCTTCCACGTCAGCCTTGACGTCGAAGAAATCAACCGTGTCGCGACCTTGCGCCCAACCTTCCGGCAGCCGGCTACCGCAAACCACGCCGGACAGCATCGGCTCTTGCTTCAGGCCTTCGAGCTGACCGACGAAGCGCAGACCGCTTTCGAACAGACGCACGCGATCTTGCTGACGGTTGAGGTTGTGCTGCAGCGCTTTGACCAGACCTGGCCACAACGAAGAGCGCATTGCCGCCATGTCATTGGAGATCGGATTGGCCAGCAACAACGGCTCGACGCCCGGGTTGAACAGTTCGAACTGACGCGGATCGATGAAGCTGTAAGTGATCGCTTCCTGATAACCACGCGCCACCAGCAGACGGCGCAGCTCCGGCAGATCGCTGCGCGCTTCAGCCTTGGCTTGCGGTGCCAGGCGTGCTTGCGGGTAACGAACCGGCAGACGGTTGTAGCCGTACAGGCGGGCCAGCTCTTCGATCAGATCGACTTCCAGGCTGATGTCGAAGCGATGGCTTGGCACTTCTACGCGCCACTGACCTTCACCGTCGGCAGTAATGCCAAGACCCAGACCGCCGAGCAAACGCTCGACCTGCGCGGAATCCATTTCCATACCGAGCATCTGGGTGATGCGCTGGGAACGCAGAGTGATCGGCGCGATCGACGGCAGATGCTGCTCGCTGACGGTCTCGATGATCGGGCCGGCTTCGCCGCCAGTAATGTCCAGCAGCAGGCCAGTGGCGCGCTCCATGGCTTCACGGGCCAGTTGCCAGTCGACGCCACGCTCGTAACGGTGCGAAGCATCGGTGTGCAGGCCGTAGGAGCGAGCCTTGCCAGCAACAGCGATCTGGTCGAAGAACGCACTCTCCAAGAATACGTCGCGAGTCGTCGCAGAGACGCCGCTGTGCTCGCCGCCCATGACACCGGCAATCGCCAGTGCACGAGTGTGGTCGGCAATGACCAGCGTATCGCTACGCAGGCTGACTTCCTGACCGTCGAGCAGAACGAGCTTCTCGCCCTCTTCCGCCATGCGTACACGGATGCCACCGTTGATTTCGGCGAGATCGAAAGCGTGCAATGGCTGACCCAGTTCGAGCATCACGTAGTTGGTGATGTCGACGGCAGCGTCGATGCTGCGCACGTCAGCGCGACGCAGACGCTCCACCATCCACAGCGGCGTCGGCTTGGACAGGTCAACGTTACGGATAACGCGGCCCAGGTAACGTGGGCACGCGGCAGGCGCCAGCACTTCTACCGAACGCACTTCATCGTGCACGGCAGGAATGGCCATGACCACCGGACGGGTGACCGGCGCGGCATACAGTGCGCCGACTTCACGGGCCAGACCGGCCAGGGACAGGCAGTCGCCGCGGTTCGGGGTCAGATCGACCTCGATGCTGGCGTCTTCCAGATCCAGGTACACACGGAAGTCTTCGCCCACCGGTGCATCGACCGGCAGCTCCATCAGACCGTCGTTGCCTTCACCGATCTGCAGCTCGGCTTGCGAGCACAGCATGCCGTTCGACTCGACGCCGCGCAGCTTGGCCTTCTTGATCTTGAAGTCGCCCGGCAGCTCAGCGCCGATCATGGCGAACGGAATCTTCAGGCCCGGACGCACGTTTGGCGCACCGCACACGACCTGGAAAGTTTCCGCGCCATTGCTGACCTGGCACACACGCAGCTTGTCGGCATCAGGGTGTTGCTCGGTGCTCAGCACCTCGCCCACCACCACACCACTGAAAACACCGGCGGCCGGGGTCACGCTATCGACCTCAAGGCCCGCCATCGACAGACGAGCAACCAGCTCATCGCGATCTACCTGCGGGCTAACCCAGCCACGCAGCCATTGTTCACTGAATTTCATCCTGCTCTCCTAAGAATTCGTTACGACTAGCGAAATTGCGCGAGGAACCGCAAGTCGTTGTCGAAGAACAGACGCAAGTCGTTCACGCCGTAACGGAGCATGGCCAGACGCTCGACACCCATGCCGAAAGCAAAACCGGAGAACTCTTCCGGATCAATGCCGGACATGCGCAACACGTTCGGGTGAACCATGCCGCAGCCCATCACTTCCAGCCAGCCAGTCTGCTTGCAGACACGGCAGCCTTTACCGCTGCACATCACGCATTCCATGTCGACTTCAGCGGATGGCTCGGTGAACGGGAAGTACGAAGGACGGAAACGTACGGCCAGCTCTTTTTCGAAGAACACCCGCAGGAATTCTTCGATGGTGCCTTTGAGATCGGCAAAATTGATGTCGCGATCAACCAGCAGGCCTTCGACCTGGTGGAACATCGGCGAGTGGGTGATATCGGAGTCGCTGCGATACACGCGGCCTGGGCAGACGATGCGGATCGGCGGCTGCTTCGATTCCATGGTGCGGACCTGTACCGGCGAGGTATGGGTTCGCAGCAGCATGTTGGCGTTGAAATAGAAGGTGTCATGCATCGACCGGGCCGGGTGATGGCCTGGGATGTTGAGCGCTTCAAAGTTGTGATAGTCGTCTTCGACCTCAGGGCCTTCGGCAATGCCGTAGCCGATGCGGGTGAAGAACTGCTCGACACGTTCCAGAGTCCGGGTCACCGGATGCAGACCACCGGAGGTCTGACCACGGCCCGGCAATGTCACGTCAATGGATTCGGCAGACAGTTTGGCAGCCAGTTCGGCTTCTTCAAACAGAGCCATGCGCGCATTGAGAACGCCTGTAACACGTTCCTTGGCAACGTTGATCAGGGCGCCGACTTGCGGACGCTCTTCTGCCGGCAAATTCCCCAGGGTCTTCATCACCTGAGTCAATTCGCCCTTTTTGCCAAGGTATTGAACCCGGATTTGCTCCAGGGCATTGATATCTTCAGCGCTTTGCACAGCCTCTAGTGCTTGAGAGACCAGCGCATCCAGGTTTTCCATGTACAGACTCCAGATACAAAATAGGGGAAGAGCTTGAAGGCTCTTCCCCTATTTAAGACGTTTACCACCTGACCCCACGGAAGTGAGGCCGGGTGATTGTCGGGGGTACTTAAGCCAAGGTGGCTTTAGCTTTCTCGACAATCGCAGCAAACACCGCTTTTTCGTTCACTGCCAGATCAGCCAGAACCTTACGGTCGATCTCGATGGACGCTTTTTTCAGGCCAGCGATGAAACGGCTGTAGGACAGACCGTTAACACGAGCACCGGCGTTGATACGAGCGATCCACAGAGCGCGGAACTGACGTTTTTTCTGACGACGGTCACGGTAGGCGTATTGGCCTGCCTTGATTACCGCTTGCTTGGCAACACGGAATACGCGGGAGCGTGCGCCGTAGTAGCCTTTAGCAAGTTTCAGAATTTTTTTGTGACGCTTACGGGCAATGACGCCACGCTTTACACGAGCCATGAGTTACTTCCTCTATTCTTGACTAAAATTAACGAAGGCGCAGCATGCGCTCGACTTTTGCCACGTCAGACGGATGCAGCAAGCTGCTACCGCGCAGTTGACGCTTACGCTTGGTCGACATTTTAGTCAGGATGTGGCTCTTGAAAGCGTGCTTGTGCTTGATACCGTTAGCAGTTTTCAGAAACCGCTTAGCAGCACCACTTTTGGTTTTCATTTTTGGCATGTTCGGATACTCCGCATTCAGTTGATAAACATAATCAGAAGGCCTGCCGTGCCCTGTTGATTACTTCTTCTTTTTCGGGGCGATGACCATGATCAGCTGGCGTCCTTCCATCTTAGGATGCTGTTCGACCGAACCGTACTCGAGCAGGTCAGCTTCAACCCGCTTGAGGAGTTCCATCCCCAGCTCCTGGTGGGCCATCTCACGGCCGCGGAATCGCAAGGATACCTTGGCCCTGTCCCCATCACTCAGGAAACGTACCAGGTTGCGCAGTTTTACCTGGTAATCCCCTTCCTCCGTCCCTGGACGAAACTTGATTTCTTTAACCTGAATCTGCTTCTGGTTTTTCTTGGCTGCGGCAACCTGTTTCTTCTTCTCGAAGATCGATTTGCCGTAGTCCATCAGTTTGCAAACAGGGGGTACTGCATCGGCGGAAATTTCCACCAAATCCAGTTTGGCCTCTTCAGCCTTAAGAAGCGCGTCTTCAATTGACACAATCCCAAGCTGTTCACCTTCAGCCCCAATTAACCGAACCTCGCGTGCCGAGATATTCTCGTTGATCGGGGCTTTCGGTGCAGCTCGTTTATCTTGTCTCATTTCACGCTTAATAATAATTACTCCGAATCTGGGCGACCACGCCGGGAAACCGCTTGCGCGAGAAACTCAGCGAACTGGGCGACGGGCATCGAGCCCAGGTCAGCACCTTCACGAGTACGCACAGCGACAGTCTGCATTTCGACTTCCTTATCTCCGATTACCAAGAGATAGGGAACCTTGAGCAAAGTATGCTCGCGGATTTTAAAGCCGATCTTTTCATTTCTCAAGTCGGACTTGGCACGAAATCCGCTTTCGTTGAGAGTTTTTTCAACTTCTGCAACAAAATCTGCCTGTTTATCAGTGATATTCATGATCACCGCCTGCGTTGGCGCGAGCCAGGCAGGGAACGCACCTTCGTAGTGCTCGATCAGAATCCCGACGAAACGCTCGAAGGAACCGAGGATCGCACGGTGCAACATCACTGGGTGTTTGCGGCTGTTGTCTTCGGAGACGTATTCAGCGCCCAAACGGACAGGCAGGTTAAAATCGAGCTGCAGAGTACCACATTGCCAGACTCGACCAAGGCAGTCTTTCAGCGAGAACTCGATCTTCGGACCGTAGAACGCGCCCTCACCCGGCTGCAGATCGTACGGCAGGCCCGCAGAATCAAGGGCTGCAGCCAATGCAGCTTCAGCGCGATCCCACAACTCGTCGGAACCGACACGTTTTTCCGGACGAGTGGACAGCTTCATCTCGACATCGGTAAAGCCGAAGTCACGATAAACGTCCATGGTCAGCTTGATAAACGCGGCGGACTCAGCCTGCATCTGCTCTTCGGTGCAGAAGATGTGGGCGTCGTCCTGAGTGAACGCACGTACGCGCATGATGCCGTGCAGAGCACCCGATGGCTCGTTACGGTGGCAGGCACCGAACTCGGCCAGACGCATCGGCAGCTCGCGGTAGCTCTTCAGGCCCTGATTGAACACCTGCACGTGGCACGGGCAGTTCATCGGCTTGATCGCGTAGTCGCGGTTTTCCGACTGCGTGGTGAACATGTTGTCGGCGTAGTTGGCCCAGTGCCCGGATTTCTCCCACAGGCTGCGGTCAACGACTTGAGGGGTCTTGATCTCAAGGTAGCCGTTGTCGCGCTGGATCTTGCGCATGTACTGCTCGAGCACCTGGTACAGAGTCCAGCCGTTCGGGTGCCAGAACACCATGCCCGGGGATTCTTCCTGGGTGTGGAACAGGCCCAGACGCTTGCCGATCTTGCGGTGATCGCGCTTTTCAGCTTCTTCGATGCGCTGAATGTAAGCCGCCAGTTGCTTCTTGTCTGCCCAAGCGGTGCCGTAAACGCGCTGCAACTGCTCGTTCTTGGCGTCGCCGCGCCAGTAGGCACCGGACAGCTTGGTCAGCTTGAAGGATTTCAGGAAACGCGTGTTCGGCACGTGCGGACCGCGGCACATGTCGACGTATTCTTCGTGATAGTACAGACCCATGGCCTGTTCGTTCGGCATGTCCTCGACCAGGCGCAACTTGTAGTCTTCGCCACGAGCCTTGAACACTTCGATCACTTCGGCGCGCGGAGTGACTTTCTTGATCACGTCGTAATCTTTTTCGATCAGCTGTTGCATGCGCTGTTCGATAGCGGCCATGTCGTCCGGAGTAAAAGGACGTTCGAAGGCGATGTCGTAATAGAAGCCTTCGTCGATGACCGGCCCGATGACCATTTTCGCAGTCGGGTACAGCTGTTTGACCGCGTGACCCACCAGGTGCGCGCAAGAGTGGCGAATGATCTCCAGCCCCTCTTCATCCTTTGGCGTGATGATTTGCAGGGTCGCGTCGCTGCTGATGATGTCGCTGGCGTCGACCAGTTGGCCATTGACCTTGCCGGCCAGTGTGGCTTTGGCCAGACCGGCACCAATGGATGCGGCGACCTCGGCTACGGAAACCGGGTGATCGAATGAACGTTGACTGCCGTCGGGAAGAGTAATAGTTGGCATGGCGCCTCCTCTCCTAGTGGTGACCCCTACCAAAGGTCACGTGGGTTGGGATGAGCCAGTACAAGATCCGATCCAGGCCATTCAATGACGAACGCCTGCCTTACAGCGGCAGGAGCCTTGCGGCCAACCGGAAAACCGAACCAGAGTGACTGGGATTCAAATCGAATTATTCGCACGTCGACCGCTGCCGGGACTGTAGGTCATCCGGAGCCTGAGAACGCTTGAGCCCGGCATGCTAGCACAGATGAGCGGTCACTTATGCCTCTGTTTGATCACAAGGCAAATCGTCTGTTTTTATGCCAGAGTGCTGAACTTGATGGCCCCTTCAGCCCTCAGATAACAAGACATTGACCCACAAGGAGCATCCTCGCATGCGTCTGAATACCCTGTTCGCCGTCGTCGCCCCTATAGTTATGTTGCTGCCGCTGAGTGCCCACGCCGACTGGCCGAAGGGCGAACGCGAGAAGTACATGGCCCAGTGCACCCAGGCGGCGACCCAACAAATCGGTGCTGCGGCTGCCAAATCCCATTGTGCTTGCGGCGCTGATGCCATCAAGTCTTATCCAGCGAGCGACATTCAGGCGCTGATGGACAACAAAGCCACTCCTGAATTGCAGCAGAAAGCGCTGGGCCAAATCGCCAAATGCAAGGCAAACACCCCGGCGAAAAAGTGATCGAAAAAGCATTCTGAGTCGGCTCAGCGCCGCTAAAAAGGGCTGAATTTGAGCCTTTTCAGATGATTTATGCAGGTTTTACAGGTTTTTTTATCGTCTTTACGTTCCGCCAAAAGCCTTGTAAACCGGGGCTTTCAGCCGATAAAGGCAGTAAAGAAAACACGACTGATTGGCAAACAGCACGTCCGGGGGGCTACCAAAGCGAACATTTCGACTATGATACCCGGGTGTGCCCAGTTGGCCTGAGCAGCACAGTACTGAAAAATATATGTTTCTTGGAGATACACCATGTCTAATCGCCAAACCGGCACCGTTAAGTGGTTCAACGATGAAAAAGGCTTCGGCTTCATCACTCCTCAAGGTGGCGGTGACGACCTGTTCGTACACTTCAAAGCTATCGAATCCGACGGTTTCAAAAGCCTGAAAGAAGGCCAGACCGTCTCTTTCGTGGCTGAGAAAGGCCAAAAGGGTATGCAAGCTGCACAGGTTCGCCCAGAGTAATTTCTGCGCGCACTAAAAAAACCCCGTCCATGTGACGGGGTTTTTTATGCCTGCAATAAAAGCCTTCGCTAATCAGCCGCAGTTGACACGAGTGATCACCAGGTTGTTGTCGGTGTTCAGATTCAAGCGATCGGAGCGGTACTCGAGCGTGATCATGTCGTTCGGCTTGAGGAAGCGAGCATTTTGCGCCCCGGCTTTGTTGCGCGCCTGCTCCAGCAACTCTGGCGAAGCTTTCTTGCCAATGGCGAACTCCGCCGCCGATGCTTCACAGCGGCTATGACCGGCTTCGGTCGCCACAGATTCCTTTGCCGACTCGCTGGAGGTCGTGCTGCAACCGGCCAACATCACAGCGGCCATAAGTGCACCCAGTGTCGCGAACTTCAAAGGCATGAAGCCTCCTTGTTTTCAAAATGGTTAAGCTGAGATCGTGCGACCGCCATTCAAGCGATTGGTTTCACAGCCAAGGCCATCACCCTGCCCCACGACCGGAAAAGCGCCGAGTGTGCCTGAGCGGCACGTACCACTTCATCAATCAATCGTGACTGAATATTAACGGTGCTCAATAGACATCGATGTAGTCATACGGCGGATTCGGCCAGTTCTCCTTCAACGCGTTGAAAATCTGCATCACCCACACCTCATCACTGGCCGCGACGTTACCCACGTACCCTGAACCCTTGGCCCAGGTTTCCAGGCGAAACAGCAAACCGTCGATATCCTGCCCACCGGTGATACCCGAAGAAATGTAAGCGATACCGCCCTTGGTCACGCGCAGCTGCGTGTGTTCGTCATCACTGGCCGAGGCGAGCAACTGGCGCACTGCGTCGAGCGTGAGGCCGTCAGGAGTGTTCAAATCGATCTGCACAACAGAATCCTTGGAAAGCCTTAAAAGACCAAGTGTCGCATAGCGCTCCGTTCATGCCTAAGTCGCAGTGCCAAACGCCCGACAAAATGGTTAACTCAAACCCAAGATCTTCCGACTATTCGAGCGCTCTCATGACCACCATCAGCATCGACGCCGCCATTAATGCCAAATGGGCAGACGGACACAGCTCTTACAGCCCGGGAACCACCGAGGAGCTTGCGCTGATTGGTATCGATCTATTGGTCAAGGAGCTGGGCACGGAGGCGGCTCAGCAATTCATCAAGCAGATTTTCGAGCGCTACCCGACCGAACAGGTTGAACACACTGAGAGGGTGTAAAAACCCGCAGGCTGGCACCTGCGGGGGAGCGGCTTACTTCAGACGTTTCAGACGCTCGGTCAGCAAGTCAAAGAAGCCTTGCGCGTCGCCATTTTCCACCCAGAAGGCGTTTTTCGGCGCCTTCAGGCCGTCGTACCAATCGACGATGGTCTGACCGAAAGTCGGCCCTTCACGACTATCCACCACGACATTCACCGAGCGACCGGTGAACAGTTCCGGCTTGAGCAGGTAGGCCACAACCGTAGCGTCATGCACCGGGCCACCCGGAATACCGTAGTGCTCCATGTCGCCTTTGATGTACTCATTGAGGATGTCGCCGACAATCTTGCTCGCGTTGTTGTTCAGCGCAGCGATCTGCTTCAGTCGCGCGTCACTGGTGAGAATCTTGTGGGTCACGTCCAGTGGCAGGTAGGTCAGTTTCACGCCGCTTTTCAGGACCACTTCGGCCGCTTGCGGGTCAGCAAACAGGTTGAATTCAGCCACCGGGGTGATGTTGCCGCCGTTGAAGTGCGCACCACCCATGATCACCACTTCCTTGATGCCCTGAACAATTTCAGGCTCCTGGATCAGCGCCAGCGCCAGGTTGGTCTGTGGACCGAGCATGGCGATCGTGATGCTGTGCGGCTTGGCTTTTTTCAGGGTATCGATCAAGTAATTGACCGCATTGCCTTCAGCCAGCCCCTTTTTCGGTTCGTGCACGGTGACACCCGACAGACCTTCCTTGCCATGGATGTTCTCGGCGTAGATCGGTGTGCGCATCAGCGGCTTCGGCGCGCCAGCATAAACCGGTACGTCCTCGCGCCCTGCCCACTCGCGCGCCAGTCGTGCGTTACGCGATGTCTTGTCGAGGCGCACATTGCCGGCGACGGTGGTCAGCGCGCGAATGTTCAGTTCTTCCGGCGAGGCCAGCGCGAACAACAGGGCGACCACGTCGTCGGCCCCTGGATCGGTATCGATGATCAGGTCGATTTTTTCCGCCGCCTGAGCGCCGGTCGCAGTGATTACGGACAAAAGCAGTAAACCCCGGATGAGTTGATGCAGTTTCTGAGCATAGCGTTGCATGGCGCATTCCTTGTGCTTGTGAAATCAAAAGTTAAAAGGTGACTCCAGCGACCAGCACGATATTGCAGTACGGCTGACATTCGCCTGTACGAACAATCGCCCGTGCCTGTCGGCTGAGAACCTTGAATTGCTCGTGACTGAGCAGATCACGACGGCCCAGAGCGCCCTCTTCATTCAACGCGTCCAGCGCATTCAGTGCGGTCGGTTGCTTGTCGAAGATTTCTTTGGCCAGTGCATGGCTTTCCACCTGCATCTCGCTGAGCACGACTTTCAGGGTACTGACGAAATCCGGGACACCGTGGGTCAGCGCCAGATCAATTAGCTCGACACCCGGCGGCACCGGCAGCCCGGCATCACCAATGACCACCATGTCGCCATGGCCCAGGGACGCGATTAGTCGCGACAATGCGACGTTGAGCAGAGGAGTCTTTTTCATGCGGGTTTAAAGGCCTGTACGTCGGATAGGGTTGGAATGGACGGCTGCGCGCCGGCGCGGGTTACCGATAACGCGGCGGCGATCTGCCCGAAACGAATCGCCTCGGCCTCGGACCTGCCATTGGCCAGCGCAGCGGCGAAACCACCCACGAACGTGTCGCCTGCGGCCGTGGTGTCGACGGCCTTCACTTTGGGCGCCGGGAAATGCTCAAAGCTTTGGCCATTGGCGAACAGCGAGCCTTGCGCACCAAGGGTAATAATGACT
The DNA here is from genome assembly GCF_900187475.1 of Pseudomonas sp. Irchel s3h9. NCBI lineage: Bacteria > Pseudomonadati > Pseudomonadota > Gammaproteobacteria > Pseudomonadales > Pseudomonadaceae > Pseudomonas > Pseudomonas sp. Irchel s3h9. Next base: position 282,212 of record NZ_FYDH01000002.1, read on the forward strand.
TTGCCCGCACCCATGGCGATCAACTGACTGGCTGCACTTTCTGCCGTTTCCTGCGAGTCCACCGGCAACCCGCTCAACACGGTCGCTTCGCTCTCATTGGGGATCAGGTAGTCGATCGCCGCAAACCAGTCTGCCGGCAGTGGACGACTGGCCGGCGCCGGATTGAGGATCACGATTTTACCCAGCGCGCGCGCGCGCTTGAGCGCATGCCCCACCGTGGCATCCGGAATTTCGAGCTGGCAGATGATCACGTCTGCGGCTTGCAGCACCGCATCAAACCGGTCGATCACTGCGGGCGTCATGGCGCCATTGGCGCCGGCGACGATGACAATGGCGTTCTGACTGTTGTCATCGACCACGATCAACGCCACACCACTGGAGTCATCGACAGCGCTCACTGCCTGGCAATCGATCTGTTCGGCCAACAAGGCGTTGCGTAGTTGCACGCCATAATCGTCGCTGCCAACACAGCCAACCATCGCCACCTGCGCGCCCAAACGCGCTGCGGCCACCGCCTGATTGGCGCCCTTGCCGCCGGAAACCGTGGCAAACGAATGACCGATCAACGTTTCGCCACCGACCGGCAGCCGTGGCGCCCGGGTCACCAGATCCATGTTCAGGCTGCCTATTACCACTACATTTGCTGGCATACATCATTACTCGTCAATTCGGTTTCAGCGGTATTCGGTGAACACGCCGGACAACGGTGCAGTGGATTCGCGCAAGACAATACTCGGGGTCACGATCCGTTGATCAGTGCCCAGGTTCGGCGTGGCAATCCTGCGCAGCAGCACTTCGGCCGCCATCTCGCCCAGTTGCAGGATTGATTGCCCCACCGTGGTGAGTGCCGGGTAGACGTAACGACTCATCTGGATATCGTCGAAACCAATCACCGACAGCTCGCTCGGCACGCGCACATTGCGCTCCGCCGCCGCTCGCAGCACACCAATGCCGATCATGTCGTTACCGGCAAAGATTGCGCTCGGCGGATTGCGCTCGAGCAGAATCGCCGCTGCGTTGTACCCGCCAGTACTGGTGAAATCGCTTTCCAGCATGCGCTCCTGACGGACATCAACGCCCGCCTCTTTCAGCGCTCGGCAATAGCCGGCCAGACGCATCTGCGCAACACTGGTGCTGGCCGGGCCGCCGATGGTGGCGATGTCGCGGTGCCCCAGTTCAAGCAAGTGCCGGGTCGCGAGGTAAGCGCCGTATTCGTGATCGATACGCACCAGATCGGCATCGACGCCATCCAGACTTCGGTCGACGATGACCATCGGCGTTTTCACCCCGGCCAACCCCTGCGCCAGGCCGCTGTCACCGCCAGCGGAAGCAACGATCAAACCGTCGATGCGCTTCTCCAGCAACACGCGCAAATAGCTGCGCTGCTTGTCGGGATTGTCGTCGGAGTTGCAGAGGATCACGCAATAGCCGTTACGCTCGCAATAATCCTCGATGCCCCGCGCCAACTCGGCGAAGTACGGGTTGAGACTGTTGGGCACCAGCAGGCCGATGGTTGCAGTGGTCTTGGCTTTGAGCGAGCGCGCCACCGCACTCGGCACATAGTCGAGGCTCTTGATCGCCGCCTCGACTTTCAACCGCACTTCCTGACTCACCGGACGGGTGTTGTTCACCACATGCGACACCGTCGTGTAGGAAATCCCCGCGAGGGCTGCCACATCCTTGATCGTTGCCATCTCTTAGCCCCGGCGACTGGCGCGCTGACTGCGATAAGTGTCGAGCACCACCGCGATCACGATGACGGCGCCGGTGATGATTCGTTTGGTCGGTTCAGTCGCACCGATCTGCGCCAGACCTGCCGCCAGGACCGAAATGATCAAGACCCCAAAGAATGTGCTGATCACCGAACCACGCCCGCCCATCAGGCTGGTACCGCCGATAACCACAGCTGCGATTACCTGCAACTCCAGACCGGAACCGGCATTCGGGTCAGCAGCTTCCAGACGGGAAATCTGAAACAGCGCAGCGATACCGGCCAGCAGCCCCATCAGGCTGAACACCAGAATCTTGTAGGGTTTCGGATTGATCCCCGCGAGGCGCACCGCCTCTTCGTTGGTGCCAATGCCGATCAGGTAGCGACCGAACACGGTACGGGTCAACACGGCCTGAGCGATGATAATCACCAGCAAGGCAATGATAAACGATGGCGAGATGCCGAACGCGATCGGGTTCGACAGCCAGGCAAACGAATCACCGATGTACGCGGTGCGCGATCCCGTCATCTGATAAGCCAGACCCCGAGCCATTTCCAGCACACCGAGAGAAACGATGAACGATGGAATCCGCCACGCCACCGTGATCGAACCGGTGACGGTGCCAGCCAGTGCGGCCACTGCCATGCCGAGCAACGCTGACGGCAACACGCCCCAGCCCCAGCCAAGAATGGCAACGCTGACCGTCGAAGCAGCCAATGCCAGCACCGACCCCACCGAAAGATCGATGCCGCCAATGATCAATACGAAGGTCATGCCGACCGCCAGCACCATCAGATCAGGAATCTGGTTGGCCAGCGTACTGAAGGTGTTATACGACAGAAAGTGGCTGCTCAAGACCGAGAACAGCGCAATCATCGCCAGCAAGGCACCGGCCAGGCCCAGATAAGTGCCCAGGCCATAGAAGTTGCCACTACGTTTGCCGGCAGGAGATGCAGTTTTCATGGGAGATCCCTAGGCGCCGCTTCGTTGAGCAACGCATCACGTTTTTGGTAGCCGGCGAACGCGGCGGCAAGCAAATCATCCTGGGTCCAACTATCGCGCTCGAAGGTGTCGATCAAGCGCCCTGCCGACAGCACGCCGATCCGGTCGCAGATCAGCATCAGTTCACGCAGGTCACTGGAGACCACCACCAGCGCTTTGCCCTGGCGCGTCAGTTCGCCGAGCAAGGCATAAATGTCGAACTTGGCGCCGACGTCGATGCCACGGGTCGGCTCATCGAACAGCAGCACCGAACAGTCGCGCTCCAGCCAGCGGCCGATCACAACCTTCTGCTGGTTGCCACCGGACAACTCTGAAACCAGTTGTGTCGGACTCGAACTACGAATGCGCATGGCGTCGATCTGACGCTGCGCCAAAGCGATTTCGTCGCCGTTGTTGACGACACCGCCACTGGAAATTTCCGGCATGTTGCCCAGCGCGATGTTGGCGCTGATCGACTGGCTGAGCAGCAAACCTTCGCCCTTGCGGTCTTCGGTGATCAACGCGATGCCGTTGCGTACAGCATCGACTGGCGAACGCACACTGACCACTTTCGCTGGCGAACCGAGGGCGATGGTGCCGCTGTCAGCGGTATCTGCACCGAATATCAAACGCAGTAATTCTGTGCGCCCTGCCCCGATCAGCCCGGAAATCCCGAAGATCTCGCCGGCACGCACTTCGAACGAGACATCGCGCACTTTGTCAGAGCGAGTCAAACCGGTGATCGTCAGCGCCGGGGCGCCAATATTGCGCGCACCCATGTCGATGTGCTCGCCCAGCTCGCGACCTACCATCAGCGTGACCAACTGCTCGCTGTTGTAATTGGCCATCGGCTCGACGCAGACCAGATTGCCGTCACGCAGCACGGCAATGCGCTGGGCCACACGGGCGAGTTCTTCGAGACGGTGGGAAATGTAGATGATCGAAACGCCGCGCGCCTGCAAGCGGGTGATCTGCTCAAAAAGCATTTCGACTTCACGCGCGGTGAGCATCGCGGTCGGTTCGTCGAGGATCAGCACATGACAATCGCCGATCAGGTTGCGGGCAATTTCGACCATCTGCTGATGCCCGATACCCAGCTCGCCGACCAGCGTATCCGGGTCAATGGCGTCGAGACCGACTTGCGCCATGGCTTCGATCGCCGCTTTGCGCAGTTGCTTGCGGCTGATCCAGCCGCCGTTGCTTGGCAGGTTGTCGAGAAACAGGTTTTCCGCGACCGACAGTGTCGGCAACAGATTGAGTTCTTGCATGACCATGCGCACGCCGAGCTCTTCAGCCTGGGTACGACTGCCCGGTCGATAGTCCTTGCCCTGGAATTGCATCTGGCCGGTCGTCGGCGTGACCAGTCCGCCAATGATCTTCGACAGGGTACTTTTGCCGGCACCATTCTCGCCGGTCAGCGCCAGCACTTCACCGCGCATCAGCGTCAGATCGATGCCGGTGAGCACCGGTTGCGCATAGGTCTTACCGATACCGCTGACCGAGAGGACAGCGTTCGGGGCGGAAACTGACATAAAAACTCTCCATGCGCTCGCCCGGACGGACGAGCGCCGTTGTGTCGCCAGAAGACTTACTTGGTGACCAGCTCGACCGGTGTTTCGATCACGCCGTTGGCGCCGCTGTCGACTTTCTCGCCCTTGATGATTTTCAGCGCGGTTTCGATGCCGAACACTGCCTGCTTGGCAGCGAACTGGTCAGCCGTGGCCAACACGCGGCCATCCTTCAACATTGGCTTGATAGCGTTGATGTTGTCGTAACCGACCACCTGAACCTGACCGGCCTTGCCAGCGGCACGTACTGCGGAAACGGCGCCGACGGCCATGCTGTCGTTACCGGCCAGCAGTGCTTTGACGTCCGGGTATTCGCTGAGGATCGAAGCGGCAACCTTGTTGCCCTTGTCGATTTCCCAGTCACCTGATTGCAGGGAAACGATCTTGATCTGTGCGGCGTCCATCGCATCCTTGAAGCCAGCGGTACGTTGCTGAGCGTTGGTCGTGGTGGACACACCTTCAATGATGCCGACTTCGTCACCAGCCTTAAGCTGCTTGGCCAGGTATTCGCCGACCAGACGGGCGCCTTTGCGATTGTCCGGACCTACGAAGGGCACGCTGATGTTTTTGCTTTTGACGATGGCCGGATCAAGTTGGTTGTCGATGTTGATCACGGTGATACCAGCATCGACGGCTTTCTTGATCACCGGCACCATGGCCTTGGAATCAGAAGGCGCGATCACCAGTGCATTGACCTTGGCCAGGATCATTTGCTCGACGATGCGGGTCTGGCCAGCAGTGTCGGTTTCATCCTTGATGCCATTGGAGATCAGGTCGAAATCGGCGGAGTGTTCTTTCTGGTACGCCTTGGCACCATCTTCCATGGTCAGGAAGAATTCGTTGGCCAGAGACTTCATGACCAGCGCGACTTTAGGTTTTTCGGCGGATTCGGCGAATGCCGAGGAGACAGGTAGTGCGGCGGCTGTGGCAGCCAGCATAGCGACAGCAAGAAGACGTCCAGCGAATGGCAGCTTCATGGGTTCACTCCGATCTTATGATTATTGTGAGCAACGCTTGCGCTGGCGTAAGCTACTTCGCTTTCCCCATGGCCATAAGGCGCCGGGAAAGCCGCGCAAACGTTTGCGTAGACCGAACTATGCGAATCCCGCCGTCATTTGTCAACAATCAGAAATCGGTATTGATTAAAGGACGAATCCGCTGCTTCGCCCTTCAATGCTCAGGCCGTGGTGTTGACCACGTTGCCGCTGGTGGAGCCCTGGGACATTTCCTTGAGCAACGCCGCCGCGACCTCCATGAGTGCGCCGCTGGTCTGCGCGATCTGACCCTGAATGGACATCACCGCCTGCGACTTGGCCTCAGGCGTCGGATAGCTCGCAGCCTGAGCCGCCGCCAGTTGCTGTTGCTGCTCCTGCAGTTGCTTCTGCAACTCTTTCATCCGCTTGAGCAGCATTTTCACGGTGACATTGAGACTGTCGCCGCTGTCCGCGCTATCGGCCTGGCTGGCTTCTTGCGCAGGGCCGCCAGTCCTGACTTGTTTGCTCGGTTCTTTTTCAACGCCCAGCGCCTCGTCGGAAGCGTCCGCCTCTGCCTGGTTCATCGCATTGATCGTCGCTGCGGTTTTACCGCCGATGGTGACTGTACCCGGGTTTGAAAAACCGATCGTCAGTGACATGTGAACTCCCTAAAAAAGCGTTTCCCAGAACAACCATCGGCCTCAAGGCCGATTTCTTTAGTAGAGAATCCCGAGCCGGCAACCGGTTTCATTCGAAAGAAGCCGTAGTCCCTTTCGGTGAACCGAACGCGAAAGCCTCCATTGTTCGGAAACCCGGATAAACGCTTCGCCCCACCATTTGCAAATCCATAAAATATTGATGTAAATCATCAAGTTAAACATTTCTCTAAAGCAAAGTAGGGCTGGTACAGATCCTGCTCCCTAGCCTGCACCCCGAGCATTCAGATCGGCTTGGGGCGCATCTAGATGAACCTGCATCAGCACCGTCTCACCACTAGAGAGAAAAATAATGAAATCTGCTTTCAACACTTTGGTTCCGGGCGCTTTGGCCCTTCTCCTACTCCTGCCCACCGCCCTTCAGGCGAAAGAAGTCGAAACCCAGACCAAGCTCGCTAACGTCGTAGTCCTTGCCACCGGCGGCACCATCGCCGGCGCCGGCGCGAGCGCCGCCAACAGCGCCACCTATCAAGCGGCGAAGGTTGGCGTCGAACAATTGATCGCCGGCATTCCCGAGCTGAGCAAACTGGCAAACGTGCGTGGCGAACAAGTCATGCAGATTGCCTCGGAAAGCATCACCAACGAAAACCTCCTGCAACTGGGTCGTCGCGTGGCCGAACTGGCCGATAGCAAAGACGTCGATGGCATCGTCATCACCCACGGCACCGACACCCTGGAAGAAACCGCTTACTTCCTCAACCTGGTAGAAAAAACCGACAAGCCAATCATCGTCGTCGGCTCAATGCGTCCGGGCACCGCGATGTCCGCCGATGGCATGCTCAACCTGTACAACGCCGTGGCCGTGGCCAGCAGCAAAGAAGCGCAAGGCAAAGGCGTACTGGTGACCATGAACGATGAAATCCAGTCCGGTCGTGACGTCAGCAAGATGATCAACATCAAGACCGAAGCGTTCAAAAGCGCCTGGGGCCCACTGGGCATGGTGGTTGAAGGCAAATCCTACTGGTTCCGCTTGCCAGCCAAGCGTCACACCATGGATTCGGAATTCGATATCAAAAATATCAAGAGCCTGCCTGACGTAGAAATCGCTTATTCCTACGGCAACGTCAGCGATACTGCCTACAAGGCTCTCGCACAATCCGGTGCCAAGGCGATCATCCATGCCGGTACCGGTAACGGCTCGGTCTCCTCCCGCGTTGTTCCAGCCCTGCAAGCGCTGCGCAAGGATGGCGTGCAAATCATTCGTTCGTCCCACGTCAACGCTGGCGGCTTCGTTCTGCGTAACGCCGAACAACCAGACGACAAATACGACTGGGTTGTCGCTCACGACCTGAACCCGCAGAAAGCCCGCATCCTGGCAATGGTCGCCCTGACCAAAACCAATGACAGCAAAGAGCTGCAACGGATGTTCTGGGAATACTGATGGACTTTCGCCCGGTCAATTCTTGATTGGGCACCCTGCACCACTCGCCTGACGGGCGGGTGGTGCAACGCTCACAAAGCTCTCGCACTTTTCCTACAAAAAACTCGACACGACTTACACCAAATCCGGAAAACCGCTGTCAGAGGATTTTCTTGAATTTTAAGCAGTTGCGAAAATGCTTACAGTTAAATACTGTATGCACGTACAGCTTAATAAGGATAACCTCGTGGCCACCTCCCCTGATGCTCCTGACGCTTACGAACGCATAGGCATGCGCGTTCAGAAAATCATCAATTCCCCTACCGCACAGAAAGCCAAAGCCGCACTGATCTTTCGTCTTCCGGACGAGCCGATGGACGAGTGGGAGCGCCTGCTTGAGGAAATCGACGAGAACGACAACGTCACCCTCGCTTATCGCGACGACGGTGGCGTGCAGATTTTTTGGGTTGTGCCGAAGGAAGATTGATTCAATGAGTGTCCGCTGTTTTGCTCTGCTGTTGCTGTTCATCGCCATGGGTGCCCAGGCTGGCGCACCCCGCACATTTACCGAAGCCAAGAAGGTCGCCTGGAAGCTGTATGCACCGCAGTCCACAGAGTTCTATTGCGGGTGCAAGTACACCGGCAACAAGGTGGATCTGAAGGCGTGCGGTTACGTACCGCGCAAGAATGCCAAGCGTGCGTCACGTATTGAATGGGAACACATTGTGCCGGCCTGGCAGTTCGGCCATCAGCGTCAGTGCTGGCAGGAAGGCGGCCGCAAGAACTGCACCCGATACGACCCAAGCTATCAGAAGGCCGAAGCCGATCTGCATAACCTGGTGCCGAGCATCGGCGAGGTCAATGGCGATCGCAGCAATTTCAGCTACGGCTGGCTGCCAGTGCAATCCGGGCAATACGGTTCGTGCCTGACCCAGGTCGACTTCAAGGCGAAGAAGGTCATGCCCCGCCCGTCGATTCGCGGCATGATTGCCCGCACGTACTTCTACATGAGCAAGCAGTACGGCTTGCGCCTGTCAAAACAGGATCGACAATTGTATGAGGCATGGGACAAGACTTACCCGGTGCAGGACTGGGAGCGTCAGCGTAATCAGAGCGTGGCGTGCGTGATGGGGCGCGGCAATGAGTTTGTCGGCCCGGTGAACATGAAAGCCTGCGGCTGATTGCAGCGCAGACAAAAAAGGCCTCGAACGCGATGTTCGAGGCCTTTTCATTTACGCTTGATTAGCCGCTTTATTGTGTCGCCAGCAGCCCATCAAATTGAGTGACTCACGAGGTATGCCACGCTCTTTGATCAGGTATCTGCGCAATCTTCATGACGGCTGCCGACTCCCCGGCAATCCAGCCGTAAAAACCCTCAGTGGCGGTGTCGGCGATTTCCCAGAAAGTGTCCTTTTCCATATCGACGTCAGCCAATTCAATCGCTTGCCCCACCGCTGCCATATCAACTGGCAAAGTCACCGCCCATTCGTTTACGGCGTGAGCGGATGCTCGACCAGCACCGACTCAACGTTCTGCTTCTTGGCCTTCACCAACGCCGCATCCACTTGCACCTTACGTGCTTCAGCTTCAGCCTGAGAGTTGAACGGACCAATCAGAATTCGCGTTTTTCCGCTGCCGTCCTTGATCACCGTAGGCACGAAGGCGTGCTCGATCAGCCAGCCACTCAGGTCGCTGACAGCCTGTGGCGTTTCGCCGCGCACTTCTAGATCCCATTGTGGTGCTGCAGCCGCCGCCGGCGCGGTTACTGCAGCCGATTGTGGTTTTGGCGCCTCTACATTCTTGCCTTCACCACACCCTGCCAATACCAGTGCCGCGACTACCCAAACCAATTTGCGCACAACGCTTTCCTCGAAATTCTCAAAGCCGCGATCTTATCATTCATAAATACTTCGCGAGCCCCGCAAAATGGGCACAAAACAACGAGATTGATGCTTGCAGCCTCTGTATAGTTACGCCCTGGGAATTAATGCCGCTTCTGCGCGTCAGAAAGAGGCACCCAAACCGTGAGACTTCGCACTAATCTATACGTACACCGACCTCTGCACTGTCTGAATCAGGTGCCCTACAAAGCAATCAAGGAGAAGACCATGCTGATACTCACCCGCAAAGTCGGTGAAAGCATAAACATTGGTGATGACATTACGATCACCATTCTGGGCGTAAGCGGCCAACAGGTCCGCATTGGTATCAACGCTCCGAAAAACGTTGCCGTGCACCGTGAAGAGATTTACCAGCGCATTCAGGCTGGCCTGACCGCCCCGGACAAGCCACAAACTCCCTGAGCCAGATCGCAGTCAGTAGCCAGTCCGTTTACCTTGTGGAATGACTGGCTAGAGATTCACGCGCCGTATTGCCATCCGCTCCCCACTCTGTTGGGCACGGCGCCTGACACGCAAAACCCGACTCCCCTTCCTACCTCTCCCCGCATGCTCTTGCTGCCCGATACTACCTGCCATCCCCGAGGCTGGCTGTCGGACATTTCCGATAGAGCGCAGAGAATTCGCCCTCTAACCGAATGTCACACCACGTGCCATGCCTGTGGCCGCAATCACCATCAGCACCAGCAACAACGCCTCGACATGACTGATTCGTGCGTACAGCTTCGCGCGCCCGGTATCGATTGCTGCGCCGCGTGCGGAAGCGATCCGCCACTTGACCAACGCGATCATCGGGGCGAGTTCTACAATCAGGATCAGCACGAACAGCGTCATCTTCAGATGAAACAGTGGCTGATCAAGATAATAGTCAGTGCCCTTTTCAAAGCCTCCAAAAGCCCGCATCCCGCCTGTCACCAGCAGAACCAATGCAGAGATGCCCCATAGGTTATCGGCCTGCAAAACTCGCCGGGCCTCGCCTGAACCGGCAGCAAGGCGATTAAACGCCGTGCCACGCGTCAGCACCGCCCAAAAACCCAAGGCAAATGCCAGCAGATGAACAGCTGCAAGAAACCAATGAACCAGCATCGATACCCCCTCATTGCAGAGTTGAAAATCGGCCAGTCAGTAGTAGTTGAAAAAACAAGGATCTGCCTGCGGGGTGTCACCAGGCTTTCAGGAAAGATCGAAAGGAGAAATTTCAGCCAGTTGAGGCAAATCGCAGGCAAAAAAAATCCCAAGCAGCTGATGGAAGCTTGGGATTTAAAAATGCATAAACCGTGGTGGTGAACGCGGGACGAATGTTACTTAATCCCACGAACAGTAACAACATTTTTTTGATAACTGGCTGGTTAGTAACACTCGTAACCTGTTCAATATCCACACTTTTTCAAAGGGCGCTGGCGACGAACGGTGAATCGTCAACCAACTGCCTGACCCGACGACGCAGAAATTCGATCATAGGTGGGAGGCACGACGAAGACTTGCGCACGCCATTCAGCAAGGCCCGCTAAACGGTGAAGCACGACTCGCAGTGGATCAACAGGCCTCGCATGGAATTTCGAATGCCCTGAGATCGACTAAACGCGGAGTCCAGCTAGCGCCCTGAGGAGGGTTTTGAAAATCGCAGACAACAAAAAAGGGCACACCTTTCGGTGAGCCCTTCTAGACCGCCCAGCAGAGCGGATTTTGTTTGGTAGGCGCGATTGGACTCGAACCAACGACCCCCACCATGTCAAGGTGGTGCTCTAACCAACTGAGCTACGTGCCTGCTGTGAGGCGGCATTCTACGGAATTCCGGAGGGGTGTCAACACCTTTTTTTCACCTAACCCTATGAATATGCAAAATATTTAATTTCGGCTCGCCGACGCAGATTTTCCGGTGGCTGGCGGAGGTTTTTCAACTCGGGTAGGATCGACGCACTCGTAAAATATATTAAACAGAGGCTGCAGGATGGCGAACACCCCTTACCCAGAGTCTTATTACGCTGCGTCGGCCAATGCCGTACCGCCCCGCCCTGCCTTGCAGGATGATGTGGAGACGGACGTCTGTGTGATCGGCGCCGGGTATACCGGATTGTCCTCAGCGCTGTTCCTGCTGGAGAACGGTTTTCGCGTCACCGTGCTGGAGGCGGCCAAGGTCGGGTTCGGCGCCTCCGGGCGTAATGGCGGGCAGATCGTTAACAGTTATAGCCGTGACATTGATGTGATCGAACGCAGCGTCGGCCCCAAGCAAGCGCAACTGCTCGGGCAGATGGCATTCGAAGGTGGCCGGATCATTCGCGAGCGCGTGGCCAAGTACAACATTCAATGCGACCTGAAGGACGGCGGCGTGTTCGCCGCGCTGACGGCCAAACAGATGGGCCACCTGGAGTCGCAGAAGCGCCTCTGGGAGCGCTTCGGTCATACGCAACTGGAACTGCTCGATCAGCGCCGCATTCGCGAAGTGGTTGCGTGCGATCAGTACGTCGGCGGCATGCTCGACATGAGCGGTGGGCACATCCACCCGCTGAACCTTGCGCTGGGCGAAGCGGCGGCAGTCGAGTCTCTCGGCGGCACGATCCACGAACAATCACCCGCCGTGCGCATCGAGCGCGGCGCGAACCCAGTTGTACACACGCCGCAGGGCAAGGTCAGGGCCAAATTCATCATCGTCGCGGGCAATGCCTACCTCGGTAATCTGGTGCCGGAGCTTGCGGCCAAATCGATGCCGTGCGGCACGCAAGTCATCACCACCGAGCCACTGGGTGATGAGCTGGCGAAAGCGCTGCTGCCGCAGGACTACTGCGTCGAAGACTGCAATTACCTGCTCGACTACTACCGCCTCACGGGCGACAAACGCCTGATCTTCGGCGGCGGCGTGGTGTATGGCGCGCGCGATCCGGCGAACATCGAAGCAATCATCCGCCCGAAAATGCTCAAGGCCTTCCCGCAGCTCAAGGATGTGAAGATTGACTACGCCTGGACCGGAAACTTCCTGCTGACCCTGTCGCGCTTGCCTCAGGTTGGACGCCTGGGCGACAACATCTATTACTCGCAAGGCTGCAGCGGCCATGGCGTGACATACACGCATTTGGCAGGCAAGGTCCTCGCCGAAGCGTTGCGCGGCCAGGCCGAGCGTTTTGATGCGTTTGCCGATTTGCCGCACTATCCGTTCCCCGGCGGACAACTGTTGCGCACGCCGTTTGCCGCACTGGGTGCGTGGTATTACGGGCTACGCGATAAATTCGGGATGTAAAAAAGGGCCGCTGATCGCGGCCCTATTTATTGAACTCAGCACTCAGAGCTGATCCCGAGCAATCCCGCTACGGATCCGCAGGATATCCGCCAGCACCGCCAAGGCAATTTCCGCTGGCGTCTTGCTGCCGAGGTTAAGGCCAATCGGCGCATGAATCCGCGCCAACTCCGCCTCGCCCAAGCCGCCAATCCGACGCAAACGCTCGAAGCGCTTCTGTGACGTCTGCAGCGAGCCCATCACGCCAATGTAGAACGCTTCGGTGCGCACCGCCTCCATCATCGCCAGGTCATCGATACGCGGATCGTGAGTGAGCGCTACGACCGCCGTATCACGATGACAGCCACCATCAGCAATAAACACCGACGGCAATTGCCGACGAATTTCCACGCCATCCAGCGCCACGCCTTCCAGCACCTCATCGCGCGGATCACAGAGAATCACCTCAAACCCGAGGCCGACAGCAAACTCGGCACACGCTTGCGCCACACTGGAATACCCGGCGAGCAACAAGCGCTGCGCCGCGCCAACGCGAATGCGCACCCGATCAATCTCACGCTCAATCCGCGCACCCTGCTCGCGATCAGCGAACAGACTGCGCGCACCGCTGGCCAGATCGACCTCGCGAATCAAACGGCGCTGACCGAGCAGCGCCGACTCCAATTCACGCAGATGCGCCTGCACCTCGCAGTCGGCGTCAAATTTCTCTACCAATACATCAAGGATGCCACCGCAGGGCAGACTGACCCGCGAGCGCGGATCGTCGCCTTCGCCGTAACGCACGACATTCACCGCATCGAGAAACGCACCTTCGGCGACGCGCTCGAGAAAATCCTCCTCGACGCAGCCGCCGGACAGCGAACCGATCCACTGTCCGCTGTCATTCACTGCCAGCAGCGAACCCGGCGCACGCGGTGCCGAGCCGTAAGTGGTCAGCACAGTGCAGAGCCAGATGCGCTGCCCCGCCACCGACCACTCCAGCGCTCGCCGCACCACTTGTAGATCGAGATGCTGCATGTCAGTGCGCCTTGTGCTCGATGGACGGTGCGTCGGCTTGCAGCTTCTGCACTTCACTCACCGCCAACTCAGCGGATTGACCACCCCAACCTTGACGCAGGTAGTTGAGCAGATCAGTCAGTTGCTCAGGACTGAGCTTGCCAGCGAAGCCCGGCATCGGTTGCATGTGCTCGAACCCGGAAAACTTCTGCTCGCCGATACCATCCTCGATCACGCGCAACAGGTTGCGTGGGTCTTCCAGGCGCAACGTGGTATTACCGCGCATGGCCACCGCGATATGCGGCTTGCCTTCGCCACCGACCGCATGGCAACCGGCGCAGACGTTCAGGTATTCCTGCTGGCCGCGCTGGGCGCTGGCGCTGAGTTTCTCGACTGGCACTTCAACGAGGGCTTTGGCTGCCGGCGGTTTGTCGCCGAGCAGGAACGTCGCCATGGCCGCCAGATCGGCATCGCTCAGGCCTTGAGTGCTGTTGTGGAACACCGGGAACATCTCGTTGAACATCGTCCCTTGCGCACTCATGCCGTGCTTGAGGAACGTGCCGAGGTCCTGCTCGTTCCAGCCGCGAGCGGCCAGATCGGTGGCCAGCAGGCTCGGCGCCAGATAACCATTGAGGATGCCGCCAGTCAGACGCTTGTCCAGCTGCATTGCGCCCTGGAGGCTACGCGGCGTGTGGCATTCGCCGCAATGACCGAGCACTTCGACCATGTACTGGCCGCGCTTCCAGGCTTCGCTTTTGCCTTCGGCCGGCTCCAGTTTCAGGGCTTTGCCGTACATCATGTTCCAGCCGATCAGGCCCGGACGCACGTTAAACGGGAAGCTCAGGCTGGTGACCGGGGCTGCACGCTCGATGGGCTCGATGGTTTTCAGATACGTATGGATCGCATCCGAGTCTTCACGCGGCATCAGGTGATACGAGGTATACGGCATCGCCGGATACAAATTCGCGCCATCGCGACGCTTGCCTTCAGTCAGCGCCGCGAAGAACTCATCATCGTTGTACAAACCGATGCCGTGCTCTTTGCTCGGGGTAATGTTGGTGCCGTAGATCGTGCCGAACGGCGAGACGATCGGCAGGCCGCCGGCAAACGGCGCGCCGCCCGGTGCAGTGTGGCAAGCCATGCAGTCAGCGGCGCGGGCGAGGTATTCGCCGCGCTTGACCTGGTCATCGGCGTGGGCAAACAACAGCGGCGCAGCAAGGCCGACCGCCAAGGTCAGGCGGGTCAGTAAAAGCTTCATGCTTAACCCTCCTTGACCAGGCCGAGATCGGTCAGCACGTTGCGGGTGGCGTTGTAGTAACGCACGTACCCGGTGCAACGGCAGACGTGATGGCCGAGGCTGTCCTCGATGACTTGTTCGAGCTTGCTTTGCACGGTCGGCTGGCGCTGCAGCTTCTCGACCAGCACGGTCGCGGCGTTGACGAAGCCTGGTGCGCAGTAGCTGCACTGGAAGGCGAACTCGTCGACGAAGCGTTGCTGGATTGGATTCAGCTCGGTGACCTGACCGCTCTCGTCACGCTTGGCGTGAGATTCGATGGTGCGGACTTTCTTGCCTTCGAAGTAGTGCGCACCAGTGATGCAGGTGCGTACTTCTTCACTGGTCCCGTCCGGGTTATCGACGATCACCACGCAGGCGTGGCAGATGCCCTGGCCGCAGCCCAGGCGCGAACCGGTGAGGTTCTTGTATTCGTGCAGGTAGTCGATCATCGGCAGGTCATCAGGGATGTCCACCGGGCCGACGGATTGACCATTGAGGGTCAGTTGAAGCGGACGGTTAGCCATTGAGGGCCTCCTTGATGCGCGCAGCAGTGATTGGCAGATCGCGAACACGTTTACCGATGGCGTGCGCCACGGCGTTACCGATGGCACCGACGATCGGGATCATCACCACTTCGGCGATGCCTTTGGACGGATCACTTGGCGACAGCGCCGGCAGAATCTCCGACGTCTGTTTCCATACGGCAACGTGACGCGCCATCGGCAAACGGTAACGGTTGAAGTTCCAGTCACCCTCCCCCGGTCCACCTTCATACAGCGGCATTTCTTCCATCAAGGCGTGGCCGATGCCCATGGCGATACCACCTTCGAGCTGGCCCTTGACCAGTTCCTCGACCAGCACCCGACCGCACTCGACCCACGAATGGTGGTTGAGCACTTCGACTTCCGCCGAGCCTTTGTTGACCTTCAGTTCAACCAGTGTCGCGACCGGGCTGTAGTAAGTCACGGCAGCGTTGTTCAACTGGACAACCGGGTAATTGATGTTCTGGCGATCCAACAGGTGGAAACCAGCGGTGTTCATCAGCGCCTTCTTCGCCTTCGGCGCGCCATCGCCATATTTCACCGCCAGACCGTCGAGCGGCAGACGCTCGCGCACGCCGTCGATGCTGTATTCGGCCTCGGCCCAGCTCCAGCGGTTGAATGCGTGAACTGTGGCGCCGGTCACCAGACCACGCTCATGAGCGTGTTTGGCCAGTTCTTCGAAGCTCAACGGTTGCATGCCGTTGGCTGTGAGTTTGCCGTCGACCCAATGCGCATCTTCGCGACGCACGACGTAAGGGTTGGCTTGGCCGCCATAGGGGCCCTGACGCCAGATTTCCATGGCCGCCGGCCACAGACCGTTATTGAACAGCACGCGTGCCGCTTCACGGGTGGCGTGACTGAAGTAGTACGCCGAGTTGGTCGCCGACGAGGCCGAAGCCAGTTTGCCGACCCAGCGCGGGTTGCGCAGCAGGCTGTCCTGCTCGGCCTGACTCATGATGTAAGGGTTGCCGCTGGTGATCAGCTGCATTTCCTTCCATTCGGTTTCGCCGGTCTTCACTTCGTGCGCCGGGCTACCGAGGAAATCGGCCACCACCAGCGCCTGCGAGGTAGACATGCCAGTGCCGATCTCAATGCCGATATGACGCAGAGTGATGCGACCGTCAGCAGTGAATTCGATGCTGGCCATCGGCGCTTCGGAACCGGTGCCGAAGTCTTTCTGGCAAATGGCAAAACCAACGCCGTACCAGTTGTCCGGGTCGGCCGCTTCGCGCTGTTTCTTGATCGCGTCGCGGTTTTTCCAGACTTCGTGCACCGCGGCCTTGTCGAGAATTTCATGCAGGCGCAAGGCACCGGCCGGGATCGCGCCTTGCGTGTTTTTCATACCGGAACGCAGGGCGTTCTTGCGACGCAGGTCGATCGCATCGACACCGAGACGGTTGGCGATTTCATCGACCATCATCTCGGTTGCCGCCATGCTTTGCAGGGTGCCGTAACCGCGCATCGAACCGGCCTCAACGCCACGCGAGTGGTAAGCGGTGACTTGCAGGTCGTTCTGCGGCATGTAGTAGATCGATTGCGCCGCCGTGGCACCTACTGCTGCTACGGATGGGCTGTAATTGATTCGGCCGCCACCGTCGACGCTCATCTCAGCGCGGAAAATCTTGAAGGTGTAGTCATTCTTGTCCACGGCCAACTGGTAGCGGATGTCGAATGGGTGGCGCTTGATGCCACTCTGGAACTGCTCGTAGCGGTCGTTGGCCAGACGCACTGGCACACCCGCGCCATACAGCGCCGCCAGGGCTGCGTAGTAGACGAAGATGTTGTGGTCTTTGGATCCGTAACCGACGGTGTAACCCGGGTGCATGTTCAGGTTGTCGAGGCCAAAGCGCGACGGCGCGATCATTTTCGCGGTTTCGGTCGCTGCCTCCAGCGGGCACTGGGTGGCCACGACGAAATGCAGGGTTTTGGTTTTCGGGTCGTACCAGCCGTTGCCGTTGTCCGGCTCCATGGCGGCCGGCTCAATCGACGGGGTCTTGTAGCGCTCGTCGAACACCAGCCAGTTGTCCGACGGCGTGTCGATCTCTTGCTTCATGCGGTCGGCGTAGAACAAGCCGCGCTCGGTCAGATTGCCGTGCAGGTTCGGCTGGGAATTCCACACCGGACGACGGTTCTTCAGCATCGGGAACAGGATCGAGTCTTTGAGGCTGGCGAATTCGTCTTCGTCGGCCGAGGTCGCGCCGCCGACGCGCACGTAGCGGAAGCTGCCGTAGGGGTCGCCTTCGTAGAACGGCACTTTGGCACCGTAACGAATCGCTTTGTCATTGAATTTGAGTTTGTTCTTCGCCTGACGGAAACGCTCGAAGTCGTTCCAGATCAGGATTGCCACCGGGTGACCGATGAACATCGGCACTTTGCCTTCTGGCAGCAGTGGATCCGGCGCGTGCTCTTCGGGGAAGACGATACCGTCCTTGTCCAGATCAGCGGCGGTGACAATGCGGTCAGGCTGCAAGTCAGCGCCAAGCCACGACAGGTCGTAGCCGTCGTAGATGCGGTCAGCCTTGATGGTTTTCAGCAGCATGGCGTGGCCTTGCTGCTCGGGCCAGCCCGGCATGTCCTTGGAACGGATGTCGCGGGCAAAGACTTTGCTGCCGCAGACCTTGGACAGTGCGTCGTTACGCTGACGCGCCTTGCCGTTGCTGCCGAGCCACTTCTCGGACGGCACGGTGACAGTGTTTTCCATCAAGGCAGCCAGCGCCTGACTGCTGAGCGGCGTGAGCGTGACGCTCACACCCGCCACCAGCCCGCCCTGGAGAAACGAGCGCCGGGATATTTCACGGTTGGACATGGATCATCCTCTGGGCGGTTATGTGTCCGCCCTTCTGGTTATCTACTGGGGAATCTCGAGTCTTGCAGAAGCCTTTCTTGGCTAAACGAAAGGCGTGATGACAGTGCAAAGCTGACCGAAAGGTTAACTTTAAAGGTTTCTGCGCTCGCAGCAAACAACCAGTTACAAAAATTTGACTAAAGGATCAGAAAATCAATGCGACGTGAGACCGCAGCAGATTACCAAACCAATAGATATCCCCCCTGTGGGAGCGAGCCTGCTCGCGAAGGCGTAGTGTCAGCCAGCACATTATTAGCTGACACACCGCTTTCGCGAGCAGGCTCACTCCTACAGGGATTTGTATTGGATTCAGGATTTAGGCAGGAGAAAAAGAGGTGGATAGCCAAATTTCAGACACAAAAAACCCCGGTCTTTCGACCAGGGTCTTTGCTATCGATTCCGAATCAACCAAGTGTTGCTTTCGGTGCTTCAAGGCGTTCAGTGGTCCTTGGAGCAGATATGGCGCAGCGGACGGGACTCGAACCCGCGACCCCCGGCGTGACAGGCCGGTATTCTAACCGACTGAACTACCGCTGCGTATCGCTTTGAGCTTGCGCTCAAGTAACTCGTGTTGACTGCAAGCTTCGGTGCTTTGCAATCGCGAACCAGACAAGTCTGATTCGTAAAATATGGCGCAGCGGACGGGACTCGAACCCGCGACCCCCGGCGTGACAGGCCGGTATTCTAACCGACTGAACTACCGCTGCGCGTCGGTGCAGGCACTTTCAGCCTACGCTCTTGCTTACGCAAGTTTCTCGGGGAGTGGTGGGTGATGACGGGATCGAACCGCCGACATTCTGCTTGTAAGGCAGACGCTCTCCCAGCTGAGCTAATCACCCGTTTGCATCTCCGAGGCCGCGAAATTTACGCAGGTAGCGAACCTAAGTCAATAGCAGGATTGAAGTTTTTCTGAAAAAGACGAAATTGTTTCGATCCTGCAAGACCGCCCTCTCGAGCAAGCTCGCTCCCACAGGGGATTGCATTCCAAATGCGGGAGCGAGCTTGCTCGCGAAGGCGTCAGTTCATTCAACGCAAATTCAGGCGAAAAAAACGACCTACTCGCTGTAGATCATCTTTTTCGTCATGCCGCCGTCGACGACAAATTCCTGCCCGGTAACAAACCCGGCATTCCTCGACAGCAACCAGGCAACCATCGCAGCTACATCCTCGACCGTCCCTACCCTGCCCGCAGGATGCTGAGCATGGTCGGCATCGGCCAATGGCTCAGCGCGACGCGCAGAAGGATCACGCGCATCAATCCAGCCCGGACTGACGGCGTTAACACGAATCTCCGGCCCCAGACTGATCGCCAACGCATGCGTGAGCGCCAGCAAACCGCCCTTGCTCGCCGCATAAGCCTCGGTATCAGGCTCTGATTGCCCGGCACGGGTCGACGCCAGGTTGACGATCGAACCGTTGTGCGCACGCAGATACGGCGCACAGTGCTTGGCCAACAGCATCGGCCCACTGAGATTCACCGCCAGCACCCGATTCCAGTAAGCCAGATCTAGGCTTTCCAGTGTGATGTTGTGCGGATCAGCGACCGCCGCGTTGCACACCAGTGCATCGAGACGACCAAACTGACCCAGCACTTCAGCCACGCCGAGCGCCACCTGACTTTCCTCGGCAACGTCCATGGCAATAAACCAGGCGTTTTCACCCAGCACTTTCGCCACTTTTGAACCGCGCGCCCGATCCAGGTCGGTCAACACGACTTGCCAGCCCTCGCTGATCAGCCAGGCAGCGATGCCCAGACCGATACCGCGCGCAGCACCCGTGACCAGCGCAACGCGGCCATGGGTACCTGCTGTCGGCGTAGACAACTCGATCACAACGCGGCCAGACCGCGCGCCAGGTCGGCTTGCAGGTCAGCGACGTCTTCCAGACCGACCGCGATGCGAATCAGGCTGTCACGGATGCCCGCCGCTTCACGCTCTTGCGGCGCCAGACGGCCGTGAGAGGTGGTGCTTGGGTGCGTGATCGTGGTCTTGCTGTCGCCGAGGTTGGCGGTAATCGAAATCAGCCGGGTCGCATCGATGAAGCGCCAAGCGCCCTCTTTGCCACCTTTGACTTCAAAGCTTACAACCGCACCGAAACCCTTCTGCTGACGCTGGGCCAGTTCGTGCTGCGGATGGCTCTTGAGACCGGCGTAATGCACCTTCTCAATGCCGTCCTGCTGCTCCAGCCATTCAGCTAGCGCCTGAGCATTCGCGCAGTGCGCCTTCATCCGCAGGTTCAGGGTTTCCAGACCTTTGAGGAAGATCCACGCGTTGAACGGACTCAAGGTCGGCCCGGCAGTGCGCAGGAAGCCGACGATTTCTTTCATCTGCTCGCTGCGACCGGCAACCACGCCGCCCATGCAACGCCCCTGGCCGTCGATGAACTTGGTCGCCGAATGCACAACGATGTCAGCACCCATTTTCAGCGGCTCCTGCAACGCCGGGGTGCAGAAGCAGTTGTCGACTACCAGCATCGCGCCCTTGGCGTGGGCGATTTCAGCCAGTGCGGTGATATCGACCAGCTCAGCCAAAGGATTGGACGGAGATTCGACGAAGAGCAGTTTGGTGTTCGACTTGATCGCCGCATCCCAACCCGAAAGGTCAGCCAGCGGTACGTAATCGACTTCAACGCCGAAACGCTTGAAGTACTTCTCGAACAGGCTGATGGTCGAACCGAACACACTGCGCGAAACCAGCACGTGATCGCCAGCGCTGCACAGACTCATCACCACCGCCATGATCGCGGCCATGCCGGTGGCGGTCGCCACGGCCTGCTCGGCGCTTTCCAGCGCAGCGATGCGCTCTTCGAACGCGCGCACGGTCGGGTTGGTGTAACGCGAGTAAACGTTGCCCGGCACTTCCCCGGCGAACCGTGCGGCCGCGTCGGCAGCGGTGCGGAACACATAGCTGGAGGTGAAGAACATCGGATCACCGTGCTCGCCTTCCGGCGTACGGTGCTGACCGGCACGTACGGCCAGGGTATCGAACGCTACGCCTTCGAGGTCGCTGTCCAGCCGACCGGCATCCCATTCCTGACTCATGCTGTCACTCCTTGCCCTGTTCTCGAAAATTGAAAGTCAGATACAAAACCGGCCCCTCAGGGCCGGTGATAACTCAGTTGTTGTACAGATCGATGATCGCACTGACCGCCTGGGTCTTGACCTTCGAGGCATCGTTGCGTGCCTGCTCGATCTTGTCCAGGTAAGCCTCGTCGACGTCACCGGTAACATACTTGCCGTCGAACACCGCGCAATCGAAATTCTCGATCTTGATCTTG
The DNA here is from genome assembly GCF_900187475.1 of Pseudomonas sp. Irchel s3h9. NCBI lineage: Bacteria > Pseudomonadati > Pseudomonadota > Gammaproteobacteria > Pseudomonadales > Pseudomonadaceae > Pseudomonas > Pseudomonas sp. Irchel s3h9. The sequence continues at coordinate 303,588 of NZ_FYDH01000002.1, forward strand.
CCGCCGCCAACCGCTTCGATCAAGTCAGGCAGGTCCTGATAGATCAGCCAGTCAGCGCCGATCAAATCCGCCACGTCCTGAGTCGAACGGTTGTGTGCGATCAGTTCGTGCGCGCTTGGCATGTCGATACCATAAACGTTCGGGAAGCGTACCGCTGGCGCTGCCGAGCAGAAGTAGACGTTTTTCGCGCCGGCTTCGCGGGCCATCTGGATGATCTGCTTGCAAGTGGTGCCGCGCACGATCGAGTCGTCGACCAGCATCACGTTCTTGCCGCGGAATTCCAGCTCGATGGCGTTAAGCTTCTGGCGAACCGACTTCTTGCGCGCCGCCTGGCCCGGCATGATGAAGGTACGACCGATGTAACGGTTCTTGACGAAACCTTCGCGGAATTTCACGCCCAAGTGGTTGGCCAGTTCCAGTGCCGCGGTACGGCTGGTGTCCGGAATTGGGATAACCACGTCGATGTCGTGCTCTGGACGCTCGCGCAGGATCTTCTCGGCGAGTTTCTCACCCATGCGCAGGCGAGCCTTGTAGACCGACACGCCGTCGATGATCGAGTCCGGACGCGCCAGGTAGACGTGTTCGAAAATGCACGGGGTCAGGGACGGATTGGTCGCGCACTGACGGGTGTGCAGCTTGCCGTCCTCAGTGATGTAGACCGCTTCGCCCGGCGCCAGGTCGCGAATCAGGGTGAAACCGAGCACGTCCAGCGAAACGCTTTCGGAGGCGATCATGTATTCAACGCCTTCGTCAGTGTGACGCTGACCGAACACGATCGGGCGAATGCCGTGCGGGTCACGGAAACCGACGATGCCGTAACCGGTCACCATGGCGACTACCGCGTAACCGCCGACGCAACGGTTGTGCACGTCGGTCACGGCGGCAAACACGTCTTCTTCGGTCGGTTGCAGCTTGCCGCGCTGGGCCAGCTCATGGGCGAACACGTTGAGCAGCACTTCCGAGTCGGAACTGGTGTTGACGTGACGCAGATCGGATTCGTAAATCTCTTTGGCCAACTGCTCAACGTTGGTCAGGTTACCGTTGTGCGCCAAAGTGATGCCGTAAGGCGAGTTGACGTAAAACGGTTGGGCTTCGGCCGAAGTCGAGCTACCCGCAGTCGGGTAACGGACGTGGCCGATCCCCATGTGACCGACCAGACGCTGCATGTGACGCTGTTGAAACACGTCACGCACCAGGCCATTGTCCTTGCGCAGGAACAACCGGCCATCATGGCTGGTCACGATACCGGCAGCGTCCTGGCCGCGGTGCTGGAGCACGGTTAGCGCGTCATACAGCGCCTGATTGACGTTCGACTTACCGACGATACCGACGATGCCACACATGCGACGCAACCCCTACTTAATGGATCTGAACTGAACAACACTCACTGAGGCGTTTTCGCCGACGGCAAGAGTTGCTCCTTGAACGGAATATCAGCGGGTACGCTGATTCCGCTGGCAAGCCACTGACTGCTCCACCCGAGAATCAGGTTTTTGGACCAATCAGCGACCAATAGAAATTTTGGTACGAGCTGTGATTCTTTCCACCACCCGTCCTGCTGTACCGGCCCCAGGCTCAACAGCCCGACCGCCACGACCACCAGCAACACGCCACGCGCAGCGCCGAAGGCCATGCCGAGGAATCGATCGGTCCCGGACAACCCGGTGACGCGAACCAACTCGCCGATAAGATAATTGATCATTGCGCCCACGATCAGTGTGGCGACAAACATGATGGCACAGCCCGCGATCACGCGAGCCGATGGGGTTTCGATGTATCCGGCGAGGTACTCGGACAATGAGCCACCGAACATCCAGGCGACGACTCCTGCGATGATCCAGGTCACCAGCGATAATGCTTCCTTGACGAAGCCGCGGCTCAAACTGATCAAAGCGGAGATGGCGATGATTGCAACGATCGCCCAGTCAACCCAGGTAAATGGCACAGTGCAGCCTACAGACGGATAAGGCGGCGCATTTTAGCAGAGCGCATGCCTCTCGGTAAGCTGCGATTGTCAGTGCATTTCAATCGAGGCGATAGTTTTTAGCCGCGCTCTGGCTGGAAGCGCACGACAAAACCCTTGAGGTTCTGCTGACGCCCCAATAGATCACGCAGACGATCAGCCTCGGCACGCTCGATCAGCGGGCCGACAAACACCCGATTCTTGCCATCGGCCGAACGAATATAGGCGTTGTAGCCTTGGCTGCGCAGGGTTTTCTGCAAGCTCTCGGCGCTGGCGCGGCTCGACAGACTGGCCAACTGCACCGACCAGCTCACCGACAGGCCATTGGCATCGACGCGGCTTTGCGTGGTGTCCGGCTTGGTCGAGGCCGCAGTGATCGGCTGAGCAGGCGCCGGAATCGGCTTGGCCACCGCCGGCGGCGCAACAGGCTTGGTGATCATGATGGGAGCCGTCGGCGTCGCTGCGACGGGCGCAGCAGACGCCGCGTCTTCGGCGACCTCTTCATCCGTTGGCACTGGCTCCTGCGGCAAGGCTTGCGGCTCGGGAACAGCCACCGTTTCCATCTGCACTTGCGGCACGACAGGCGCTTGCGGCGCGGCGGGTGCTTCGACGGTCACCTGACGTTGCTCGTCCTGACGGGAAAACAGCATCGGCAGGAAAATCACTGCCAGCGCGACCAGCACCAAAGCGCCAACCATGCGCTGCTTGTACGCTTTATCCAGCAAAGCCATTTGCCGCTTCCTCCGTGGAGCGCCGGGCCAGCCATTCAAGGGCCTCGGCGACACAATAAAATGATCCGAACAACAGAATCTCGTCGTCACTGGTGGCTACTGCGCACTGCCCTTCCAGCGCAGCGGCGACACTGTCGTAAGACGTGACCGACGCACCAAGGTTCTGCAATGCAGCGTTTAATTCAGCCACCGGACGGGCACGCGGAGAATCCAGCGGCGCCACCGCCCAATGCTCGACACTAGCATTCAATTCGCTGACAACACCATCCAGATCCTTGTCGGCCAACAGACCAAACACCGCCAGGCGCTTGCCGACCGGTGGTCGCGAGGCCAGACGACGGGCCAGATACTCGGCGGCATGCGGGTTATGCCCCACATCCAGCAACAGATTCAGGCGTTTGCCGTTCCACTCGAATGAGCGGCGATCCAGTCGCCCGACCACGCGAGTGTCCTGCAACGCAGCGACAATCTGCGACGCATCCCACGGCAAACCGAGCAGCAGATACGCCTGCAACGCCAGTGCGGCGTTTTCCATCGGCAGATCGAGCAGCGGCAAGTCACGCAGCTCAACAGCCTGACCGCGCGCATCGGTGCCGCGCCATTGCCAGTGCTGATCAGTGATGCCGAGATCGAAGTCGCGCCCGCGCAGGAAGAACGGACAAGCCAGTTCACGCGCCTTGTCGAGCAATGGTTGCGGAGGATTCAGATCGCCGCACAAGGCAGGTTTGCCCTGACGGAAAATTCCGGCTTTCTCGAAAGCCACGGATTCGCGGGTGTCGCCCAGATAATCGGCGTGATCGACGCCAATGCTGGTGACCAGTGCGATATCGGCATCGACCACGTTGACCGTGTCCAGACGCCCGCCCAGCCCGACTTCCAGCACCACCGCATCAAGCCCGGCTTGCTGAAACAGCCAGAACGCCGCGAGGGTGCCCATTTCGAAGTAAGTCAGGGAAGTGTCGCCGCGGCCGGCCTCGACTGCTGCAAAGGCTTCGCACAGCTGCGCGTCAGTGGCCTCGACGCCATTGAGCTGCACCCGCTCGTTGTAACGCAGCAGGTGCGGAGAATTGTAGACACCAACGCTCAGGCCCTGCGCGCGCAGCAATGAAGCCACGAAAGCGCAGGTCGAACCCTTGCCGTTGGTGCCGGTGACCGTAATCACCCGAGGCGCCGGCTGGCCCAGCCCCATGCGGGACGCTACCTGTTGCGAACGCTCCAGGCCCATGTCGATGGCCGACGGATGCAACTGCTCAAGGTAGGCGAGCCATTCGCCAAGGGTGCGCTCGGTCATAGGCCAGCAGGTACCGGTGGAACCACAATCGGCTCGATTGGCGCGGCGACGAATTTCGGCGTCGGCTTGCCAGTCATTTGTGCCAGCAGGTTACCCAGACGTGGGCGCAGTTCCTGACGGTGGATGATCATGTCGATCGCGCCGTGCTCCAGCAGGAACTCGCTGCGCTGGAAGCCTTCCGGCAGCTTCTCACGCACGGTTTGTTCGATAACGCGCGGACCAGCGAAGCCGATCAGAGCTTTCGGCTCACCAACGATCACGTCGCCAAGCATCGCCAGACTCGCGGAAACACCGCCGTAGACCGGGTCGGTCAGTACGGAGATGAACGGAATGCCTTCTTCACGCAGACGCGCCAGCACAGCCGAAGTCTTGGCCATCTGCATCAGCGAGATCAGCGCTTCCTGCATGCGCGCTCCACCGGAGGCGGCGAAGCAGATCATCGGGCAGCGGTTTTCCAGCGCGTAGTTGGCGGCGCGAACGAAGCGCTCACCGACGATGGCGCCCATGGAACCGCCCATGAAGGCGAATTCAAAGGCCGAAACCACCACCGGCATGCCCAGCAAAGTACCGCTGACCGAGATCAGCGCATCTTTTTCGCCGGTCTGCTTCTGTGCAGCGGTCAGGCGATCCTTGTACTTCTTGCCGTCGCGAAATTTCAGACGGTCAACCGGCTCCAGATCGGCGCCCAGTTCGTTGCGACCTTCGGCATCGAGGAAAATGTCGATGCGCGCACGTGCGCCGATGCGCATGTGATGGTTGCATTTAGGGCAAACGTCCAGGGTCTTTTCCAGCTCTGGACGATACAACACCGCCTCGCAAGACGGGCATTTGTGCCACAGACCTTCAGGGACCGAGCTCTTCTTGACCTCGGAACGCATGATCGAAGGGATCAGTTTGTCTACTAACCAGTTGCTCATGCTTTCTTTCTCCAGTACCGGCGGCCCGAACGCTCTGGTTCGCAGCCCCGCGTATGCCCTTCAGCTAAATTCATGTGTGTGGCGATGGTTGCCGGACTGCCACGATCAGCGCGAAACATGACCTGCGTGCCATCCAGAAACCCTCAGCCGCGCCTGCTTTGTGCAAGTGCATTGATGGACGGCGGCAGACTGCCAGCCGTCACATCAATATGGCGCTTTGCGTACCGCGTTGATGAACGCGTGAATCTTTGCGTGATCCTTGATGCCCTTGCTCGCCTCTACCCCACCGCTGACGTCTACCGCGTACGGTTTCACCCGAGCCACGGCGTCTGCAACGTTCTCCGGGGTCAAACCACCCGCGAGAATCAACGGCTTGCTCAAACCTTGCGGAATCAATGACCAGTCAAAGGCCTCACCGGTTCCGCCGGGCACGCCCTCGACGTAGGTGTCGAGCAGCACGCCACTGGCGCTCGGATAGGCATCAACCGCAGCCGCAATGTCATCGCCGGCCTTGACCCGCAACGCCTTGATGTACGGACGATGCCAGCCTTCGCAGTCTTCAGCGACCTCGTCACCATGGAACTGCAACAGATCCAGCGGTACGGCATCGAGGATTTCCCCCAACTCGCAGCGGCTGGCGTTGACGAACAAGCCCACGGTGGTCACGAACGGCGGCAATGCCTGAATAATCGCCCTCGCCTGCTGCACGGTTACCGCACGTGGACTCTTGGCGTAGAACACGAACCCGATCGCATCCGCCCCGGCCTCAACGGCGGCCAGCGCATCTTCTATGCGGGTAATCCCGCAGATCTTGCTGCGAACGGCTGGCATATCGAGAAAAACTCCGAGGTAAAATCCGGGAAAGTCCCGGATGGTAACAAAAGCGTTCGAGGGCGTCAGCCGTCAAGTTCGGAGAAACCCGTAAGGAAATGTGGCCCGATAAAACGCTCGGGCAACGGGAATTCGTCGTGGTACTCGACCTGCACCAGATACAAGCCGTACGGATGCGCCGTAACGCCACCGGAACGGCGCTCGCGGCTTTCCAGCACTTCCTTCATCCACTCCACCGGCCGCTCTCCGGCTCCAATGGTCATCAGCACACCGGCGATGTTGCGCACCATGTGATGCAGGAACGCGTTGGCGCGTATATCGAGCACGATCATCTTGCCGTGACGGGTCACGCGCAGGTGATGCATTTTTTTGATCGGCGACTTGGCCTGGCACTGGCCGGCACGGAAGGCACTGAAATCGTGGGTGCCAATCAGGTACTGCGCGGCTTCGGCCATGCGCTCGACGTCGAGCGGGCGATGGTTCCAGGTGATTTCTTCGTTGAGATGCGCCGGGCGGATCTGGTCGTTATAGATCACATAGCGGTAGCGCCGGGCGATGGCTTTGAAGCGCGCGTGAAAATGCGCCGGCATCACCCGCGCCCAACTGACACTGATGTCGTGAGGCAGATTGATATTGGCGCCCATGACCCAAGCTTTCAGCGAACGATCGACGGTCGTATCAAAGTGCACCACTTGCCCACAGGCATGCACGCCGGCATCGGTGCGCCCGGCACACTGTAGCGAAACCGGTGAATTGGCGACTTTCGACAGCGCTTTTTCGAGTTCTTCCTGCACCGTCGCCACACCCGTCAACTGACGCTGCCAGCCGCTGTAGCGCGAGCCTTTGTACTCAACGCCCAGTGCGACGCGGTAAAAGCCGTCGGGGGCCATTTCGGCGACCGGGTTATCTATGTTTGCCAAGGTGGGACAGCCTGCTGTTTGTGCAAAGGCGGGCATTATAAGGCTGTGGTTCAGGGATGCCAGAGTTCTCTATCAGCAGTGCCGGCCTCTTCGCGAGCAAGCTCGCTCCCACAGGGGAATGCATTTCAAAGGTGGGAGCGAGCCTGATCGCGAAGACGGCAAATCAGACAACCCATAATCCAACCGAAACAAAAACGGCAGCCTCACCGGGCTGCCGTTTTTGATTTACCGCTGTGAACTTAAGCCAGGTTCGAGAGCATTTCCTTGGCCTCGCCTCGTTGCTTCTCGTCACCCTCGGTCAACACTTCGTTGAGGATGTCGCGCGCACCATCGCTGTCGCCCATGTCGATGTAGGCCTGAGCCAGATCGAGCTTGGTCGCCGCTTCGTCGGTGCCGGCGAGGAAGTCGAAATCATCTTCGCCCAGATCATCACCCTTCATTGCATCGGCTTCGGTGAAGGTCGGTTCAGCGATGCTTTGCGACAGGCGATCCAGTTCAGCGTTGACGTCATCCAGCTCAGCAGCGAACGCATCCGGTTCGGCCGCTGGATTGCTGTCCATTTCGTCGGCCAGCGACAGATCGAAATCGGCCGGCAGCTCCAGATCATCTTGTGGCACGTCAGCCACCACTGGCGCCTCGACCGGCGGCAGATCCTTCACGCCTTCGTCCAGGTCCAGCAGGAAGTCATCGTCCGCCAGATCAACCGCTGGAGCTGCCGGCTCGGCACCGAGGTCCAGATCGAGGTCGAAGTCCGACAGATCATCCAGATTCTCTTTGATGTCGGTCTGCTGTTGCAGCACCGATTCGAAGCTCAGGTCGTCGTCCGCCGGGAATTCGTCCAGCTCGACCGGCGCTTCAGGCTCAACCACCGGCGCAGGCTCTACCGGCGTGATGTTGTCGAGATCGTCCAGGCTCAGATCAAACGCGCTGTCGAGGTCGTCTTCCACTGGCGCTGGCGCCGGTGCTTCAGGCTCATCGAGCAGCAGATCCTTGACGTATTGCGCGTCCAACTCGGCAGCCACGGCGGCAGCGGCCAGACCACTGGCAGCGACGACGGCCATGGCCGGGAAGCGGCTTTTCAGTTCTTCGACCTTGGCGAAGTTGTCGCCGTTGGCCACCAGCTGACGCTCCTGACCGACGAACGCGTCGCGGTCGCCCTGCTGACCGTAGACTTCCATCAGCTTCAGACGCAGATCACTGCGCTGCGGCTCCAGGCTGACGCCCTCTTCGAGCAGCGCGGCAGCCTGATTCAGGCGACCGGCGTTGATATGCGACTGCGCCTTGTCGAGCACGTCATCGGATCGCTCGGCGGCGGGAGCTACCAGCGGCGCGGCAATCGGCTCAGCCATCACGATCGGGGCAACTACCGGAGCCACGACTGGAGCAGGAGCAGGCGCCGGGGTGTTGAGCTTGACGCTCGCCGCAGGAGTTTCCAGACCTTCGAAGCTGCTTTCCGGCAGATCCTGCTCGGCGGAGAAATCTTGCTCTTCCGACAGCGCGCGGGCCATGCGCATGTGTTTCTCGGCCTCTTGCTGTGCTTTGCGGCGACGCGCCAGCAGCAACAACAGGAGCAGCAGAACCACAGCACCGCCACCCACCAGACCCAGCAGGATCGGATTGGTCAGCAGTTCGTTGAAGGTTTTCTCGTCTTCGGCAACCGGTTTCGGCGCGACCACTGGCTCGACGACTGGCGTTTCAGCCGGTGGTGCAATGGCGGACTCTGGCGTCGGCGCTGCGTCTGCCGGAGTAGCTGGCGGGGTGGCGGCCAGCTCAGCCGTGATTGCAGGCACCGCCGGTGCGGCAGGATTGGTGGCCGGCGCAGCGCCCGCGCCTTCAGCTTGCAGTTTTGCCAACTGATTGTTCTTCAGCTCGATCAGCTTTTGCAGCTTGTCCAGCTGACTCTGCAGATCAGACATGCGGCTTTTCAGTTCCTCGTTGTCACGACGGGTCGTGTCGAGGCTTTCCTGAGTCACCGCGAGCTTGTTGCTCAGTGCCTTGGCATCACCTGCCGGGCCTTTGCCGCGCGCCTTGGCGCTCTCAGCGGAGACCAGGCTCAGATTGTCCTGGGCGTTCTGTGCTGCACCGGTGTTACCGCGACCACGGTTGGTCGCATCGAGCTGCTGCTGACCAGTGCCCGGTTTGGCCACATAACGACGGCCCTGACGCCAGGCTTCGTTCTGCGCAGCGACTTCGGCAATCGCTTTCGACTGCGGCAATGCCGTGCTTTGCACCGCATCCGGCAGACGCAACACCTGGCCGGTTTTCAGGCGGTTGATGTTGCCACCGATGAATGCATCCGGGTTCAGCGCTTGAATGGCCAGCATGGTCTGCTGCACCGAGCCGCCGGTACGCGCCTTCGCGGCGATTTCCCACAGGGTATCGCGCGGCGTGGTGGTGTATTGCGTCGGGTGCGTGGCGCCAGTGGTCGGCGCGGCGATGGTCTGCGACGGCGCTGGCTGTGCGGCGGCGTCAGCGGTCTGTGGCGAGAACTTCGACGGATCCAGCAGCACGCTGTAGTCGCGCAGCAGACGGCCGTTCGGCCACATCACCTGCACGAGGAATTTGACCATCGGCTCGGACAACGGCTTGCTCGACGTTACGCGCAGCACGCTTTTGCCGCTGGCGTTGAGCACCGGGGTAAAGGTCAGATCGTTGAGGAAGGCCTGGCGGTCGACGCCGGCCTTGGCAAAATCTTCGGGTGACGCCAGGCTCGGCACCACTTCGGCAGCAGTGAGATCCTTGACGTCGAGCAGCTCGATTTCAGCCACCAGCGGCTGGTTCAGGGTCGACTTCAGGGTCAGCTCCCCGAGCCCGAGGGCATGCGCCATACCGGAGGACAGCGCCGAGGCGGCCGCTATTGCTAACACCAGTTTGCGAACTTGAACCATAGCCTCATCCTTTGTTTGAACGTTCCTCGGCCAGCGAGAAGATGTTGAATACCGCTGCCGTAAGGCATTGCGCGCGACGACGACAGATGTCGCGCGCGATCATTTCTTTGATGCCCCGGAATGTCCCGGAGGGTGACACGTTATCAAGCGATCTGGGCAAGCATAGCGCTCACCTAGAATCAGTCGACAAATTGTTGCCAAGTATCTTTTACAGCAGGTCTTTTATCAACAATTCAGCCACCTGCACAGCGTTAAGGGCCGCGCCTTTGCGTACGTTATCTGACGTCAGCCACAGATTTAGTTCCGCCGGATCGTCGACACCGCTGCGCACGCGACCGACATAGACAACATCCTGCCCTACCGCGTCACCGACCGCAGTCGGGTAATCACCGGCCTCGACCAGCTCGATACCCGGCGCATCTTCGAGTGCAGCGTTGACTTTTGCCAGGTCGACAGCCGACGTTGACTGCAAGGTCACGCTAAGGCTATCGCCAAAAAACACCGGGGCTTGAACGCAAGTTGCGGAAATCTTTAATAAAGGCTTGGCCAGCACCTGACGCAACTCGCGCACCAGACGTTTTTCCAGCAGCGTATGGCCCTGCGCGTCGGGCGTGCCGACCTGAGCCAGCAAGTTGAACGCCATCTGCCGATCAAAGAACGTCGGCTCCAATGGACGCATGTTCAGCAGCTCGGCGGTCTGCCGCGCCAGCTCGGTCACGGCTTCGCGTCCCTGGGCGGAAACGGCCAGATTGGCGGTGACGTTGACATATTGCAGGTCAAGCAGATCAAGCAGTGGCGCCAATACCACGGCGAGCGAAGTGGCCGACGGGCTTGGGCTGCTGATCTGAAACGGCGCTTTCAAACCAGCGAGCACTTCGGCGTTGGCTTCGGGTACTACTTGCGGCGCCTGATCGGCCGGCAGCGCGCCGGACAAGTCGATCAGCGAGCAACCGGCGGCGTGGGCACGGGCGGCGTAGCTCAGGGTAATCGCCGGGCCTGCGGCGAAAAACACCAGTTTGACCTTGCTGAAATCGAACTCGTCGACTTCGCGAACGCGCACGTTCTTGTTGCGGTACAGCACCGAGCTGCCGGCGGATTCGCTGCTCGCCAGCAGGTGCAGGGTACCGACCGGGAAGTCGCGTTCTTCGAGAATCTGCACGAGGGTTTCGCCGACAGTACCGGTGGCGCCGATCACGGCAATATCTAGGGTCTGGGTCATGGTGCGAGCCTCTGGCGAAACGGGGGGAGCGGCACTTTACCGGGTGACTGGCGCACAGGCAATTTCTGCCCACCCAGATCGTTCCCACGCTCTGCGTGGGAATGCCACATCGGACGCTCTGTGTTCGGCTTGTAAAGGGACGCGGAGCGTCCCGGGATGCATTCCCACGCAGAGCGTGGGAACGATCGGTATAAAAAAACCCGCACCTCTTTCAAGGCACGGGTTCTTTCATTACTTCAAGCAATCAACGCTCAAGCAAAATCCGCAGCATGCGACGCAGCGGTTCGGCCGCGCCCCACAGCAGTTGGTCGCCGACGGTGAAGGCACCGACGAACTGCGAACCCATGTTCAGCTTGCGCAGACGACCCACCGGCACATTCAGGGTGCCGGTAACCTTGGTCGGGCTCAGCTCCTGCATGCTGATCTCGCGCTGGTTTGGCACCAGTTTGACCCAAGGGTTGTGCTGGCTGATCAGCCCTTCGATATCGGCGATCGGCACGTCTTTGTTCAGCTTGATGGTCAGCGCCTGGCTGTGGCAACGCATCGCACCGATGCGCACGCAGATGCCGTCGACCGGAATCGGGCTCTTGAAGCGGCCGAGGATCTTGTTGGTCTCGGCTTGGGCCTTCCACTCTTCGCGGCTCTGGCCGTTCGGCAGTTCCTTGTCGATCCACGGGATCAGGCTGCCGGCCAGCGGTACGCCGAAGTTTTCGGTCGGGTACGCTTCGCTGCGCATGGCGTCAGCGACACGACGGTCGATGTCGAGGATCGCGCTGGCCGGATCGGCCAGTTGATCGGCGACAGCGGCGTGGGTCGCGCCCATTTGCTTGATCAGTTCACGCATGTTCTGCGCGCCGGCACCGGAGGCCGCCTGATAGGTCATGGCACTCATCCACTCGACCAGACCGGCCTCGAACAGACCGCCCAGGCCCATCAGCATCAGGCTGACGGTGCAGTTGCCGCCGATGTAGTTCTTGGTGCCCGCGTCGAGCTGCTGGTCGATGACCTTGCGGTTGACCGGGTCGAGAATGATGACCGCGTCATCGTTCATGCGCAGGCTCGAGGCCGCGTCGATCCAGTAACCCTGCCAGCCGGCTTCGCGCAGCTTGGGGAACACTTCGCTGGTGTAGTCGCCGCCCTGGCAGGTCAGAATCACGTCGAGGGTCTTCAGCTCGTCAATGCTGTAAGCATCCTTGAGCGGAGCAATGTCCTTGCCCACGGACGGGCCTTGGCCACCGACGTTGGACGTGGTGAAAAACACCGGCTCGATTAGATCGAAATCCTGCTCTTCCAGCATCCGCTGCATGAGCACGGAACCGACCATCCCGCGCCAACCGATCAGACCTACACGTTTCATCGCAACTACACCTTCTTGAAAAGTGGGCCGCTGCTTTGTATTGAATTTCGCAGCGGGCCCGAGAGATTACAGATTCCGCAGCGCGGCGACTACTGCGTCGCCCATTTCCTGCGTACCGACTTTGGTGCAACCGGCCGAATAGATGTCGCCAGTACGCAGCCCTTGATCAAGGACAACGCTGACAGCTTTTTCGATAGCATCGGCCGCGTCGTGCAGATTGAAGCTGTAACGCAGCATCATCGACACCGACAAAATAGTCGCCAACGGGTTGGCGATGCCTTTGCCAGCGATGTCCGGGGCTGAACCGTGGCAAGGCTCGTACATGCCCTTGTTGTTGGAATCCAGCGAGGCCGACGGCAGCATGCCGATGGAACCGGTGAGCATCGACGCTTCGTCGGAGAGGATGTCGCCGAACATGTTGTCGGTGACGATCACGTCGAACTGCTTCGGCGCGCGCACCAGTTGCATGGCGGCGTTGTCGACGTACATGTGGCTCAGTTCGACTTCCGGGTAATCCTTGGCCACTTGCTCGACCACTTCACGCCACAGTTGGCTGGACGCCAGCACGTTGGCCTTGTCCACCGAGCAGAGCTTCTTGCCACGGACCATGGCCATGTCGAAACCGACGCGGGCGATGCGGCGGATTTCGCTTTCGCTGTACGGCAGCGTGTCGTAGGACTGACGCTCGCCGTTTTCCAGGGTACGGGTGCCGCGTGGCGCACCGAAGTAGATGCCACCGGTCAGTTCTCGGACGATGAGGATGTCCAGGCCAGCAACGATTTCCGGCTTCAGGCTCGAAGCATCGGCCAGTTGCGGGTACAGAATCGCCGGACGCAGGTTGCCGAACAGGCCCAGTTGCGCACGGATTTTCAGCAGGCCACGCTCAGGGCGGATGTCACGCTCGATGGTGTCCCATTTCGGGCCGCCGACGGCGCCCAGCAACACGGCGTCAGCAGCGCGGGCACGGTCGAGGGTTTCGTCGGCCAGCGGCACGCCGTGCTTGTCGATGGCGGCGCCACCGATTACGTCATGGCTCAGCTCGAAGCCCAGGCTGTATTTGTCGTTGGCCAGCTCCAGCACCTTGACCGCTTCGGCCATGATTTCCGGACCAATACCGTCACCTGGGAGAATCAGAATCTGCTTGCTCATGCTTTCCTCGTGTCTTCAGTCGGTGCGCCTCTACCGGCGCGCCCGGAAAAATTCTTATCGCTCGGCCATCAATACGATTACATCTGTACTGAACGAGCCGTCGGCATCAATCTCAAAATATTCGCGCACTTCATTGCCCATCGACTGCTGCAACTGGCGGATCGCTGCGCGCATCACTTCAGGCGTGCGCATGCGTTCAACCCAACTGGTGTACTCCAGACGCAGGCGCTGACGGGTGGTACTGCGTACATGCAAACCGGCCTCGCTGACCTGACGCAGCCATTCGGCGGCGGAATAATCGCGCACATGGCTGGTGTCACGCAGCACCTCGACGCTTTGCAGGTAAGTGTCGAACAACGGACTGCCCGGTGACAACACATCAACGAACGCCGCCACACCGCCCGGCTTCAACACCCGACGCACCTCGCGCAGGGCCACGCCGAGATCGCTCCAGTGATGCGCCGAATAACGGCTGAACACGAAGTCGAACTCGCCATCGGCAAACGGCAGACGCTCGGCGGCGCCGTTGACCGTGGCAATGTTGGTGAAACCGCGATCAACGGCCGCGGCGGCGACTACATCAAGCATCTGCTGCGACAGGTCGTAGGCGACCACTTCCCTGACCAGCGGTGCGACGTGAAAACTAACGTGACCGGCGCCGCAACCCAGATCCAACACCCGGGCGCTGCCCTGCCCTATCAGCTCAGCCTGTAGCAGTGCGAACTCGGTGCCTTGAGCGTGAACGGCGCTGCTCAGGTAGGCGGCGGCCTGTTCACCGAATTGCTTTTGTACGACCTGAGTGTGCTGGGCGGTGCTGGTCATGGTCACATCCTGATATTTTTGTTGTTTGGGCTGCCGCCTTCGCGAGCAGGTCGAATCGTCGCACCGTCGCTCCCACATTTGAAATGCATTCCAAGGTGGGAGCGAGCCTGCTCGCGAAGGGGCCGGCCCTGACTAATCACGCGTCGCGAAACAACCACGGCTGGCTAACCCGATGCTTGGCCTCAAACGTCGCAATCGCATCACCGTCCTGCAAGGTCAAACCGATATCGTCCAGACCATTCAACAGGCAGTGCTTGCGGAACGCATCAATCTCAAAGCTGTACACCTTGCCATCCAGGCGAGTCACAGTCTGCGCCTGCAGATCGACCTGCAATTGATAGCCCGGCTCAGCCTCGACCTGCTTGAACAACTCGTCGACTTCCGCATCGCTCAAGATGATCGGCAACAAACCGTTCTTGAAGCTGTTGTTGAAGAAGATGTCGGCGTAACTCGGCGCGATGATGCTGCGGAAACCGTATTCTTCCAGCGCCCACGGCGCGTGCTCACGGCTGGAACCGCAACCGAAATTCTCACGGGCCAGCAACACGCTGGCGCCTTGATAACGCTCGGCGTTGAGGACGAAGTCCTTGTTCAGAGGGCGCTTGGAGTTGTCCTGATACGGCTGGCCAACGTCGAGGTAACGCCACTCATCGAACAGGTTCGGACCAAAACCAGTGCGCTTGATCGACTTCAAAAACTGTTTCGGAATGATCTGATCGGTGTCGACGTTGGCACGATCCAGAGGCGCGACAAGACCAGTGTGCTGGGTAAAAGCTTTCATGCTGCGCTCCTTTAGATCAATTCACGGACGTCGATGAAACGACCGTTCACCGCTGCCGCAGCAGCCATGGCCGGGCTGACGAGGTGGGTACGGCCACCGGCACCCTGACGGCCTTCGAAGTTACGGTTGGAGGTCGAGGCGCAATGCTCGCCGGACTCCAAACGATCCGGGTTCATCGCCAGGCACATCGAGCAGCCCGGCTCACGCCATTCGAAACCGGCTTCGAGGAAAATCTTGTCCAGACCTTCGGCCTCAGCCTGAGCCTTGACCAGACCCGAGCCCGGCACCACGATCGCTTGCTTGATGGTCGAAGCGACTTTGCGGCCCTTAGCGATGACGGCTGCAGCGCGCAAATCTTCGATCCGCGAGTTGGTGCAGGAACCGATAAACACGCGATCCAGTTGAATGTCGGTGATCGCCTGATTGGCGGTCAAACCCATGTATTTCAAGGCACGGACGATCGAGTCGCGCTTGACCAGATCCATCTCTTTGGCTGGATCCGGCACGTTCTGATCAACGGCCAAAACCATTTCCGGCGAAGTGCCCCAACTGACTTGCGGTTTGATCTGCGCGGCGTCGAGTTCAACCACGGTGTCAAACTTGGCGTCAGAGTCGGAGACCAAGTCTTTCCAGGCCTCGACGGCCATGTCCCATTCGGCGCCTTTCGGTGCAAAAGGACGGCCCTTCACGTAATCGACGGTCTTCTGATCCGCCGCCACCAGACCGACGCGGGCGCCGGCTTCGATGGACATGTTGCAGATGGTCATGCGGCCTTCAACGGACAAGTCGCGGATCGCGCTGCCAGCGAATTCGATGGCATGGCCGTTACCGCCGGCGGTGCCGATCTTGCCGATCACCGCGAGGACGATGTCCTTGGCGGTCACGCCGAACGGCAATTGCCCTTCAACGCGCACCAGCATGTTCTTCATTTTCTTGGCGACCAGGCACTGGGTGGCGAGCACGTGCTCGACCTCGGAAGTGCCGATACCGTGAGCCAGAGCGCCGAATGCGCCGTGGGTCGAGGTGTGCGAGTCGCCGCAGACCACGGTCATGCCCGGCAAGGTCGCGCCCTGCTCCGGGCTGATGACGTGAACGATGCCTTGGCGCACGTCGTTCATCTTGAACTCGACGATGCCGTACTCATCACAGTTGTCATCGAGGGTCTGAACCTGCAAACGCGAGACCTGATCGGCAATGGCTTCGATGCCGCCCTTGCGCTCTGGAGTCGTCGGTACGTTGTGGTCCGGGGTCGCGATGTTGGCATCGATGCGCCAAGGCTTGCGCCCGGCCAGACGCAGGCCTTCAAAGGCTTGCGGCGAGGTCACTTCGTGAATGATGTGACGATCGATGTAGATCAGCGCCGAGCCATCGTCGCGCTGTTTGACCAAATGCGAATCCCAGAGCTTGTCGTAGAGCGTTTTGCCGGCCATCAGACGGTTCCTCATCAGCTTGTTTCTATGCCCTGGGCTTATCAATAACCCTTTGGCTTGTGAGGCCGATCCTATGGGGTTAGATTAAATAACTCAAATTCATATTTTTTATGCTTTGGATAACCAACTGGAATACGAACATGGATCTGGCCAACCTCAACGCTTTTATCGCGATTGCCGAGACCGGCAGCTTCTCCGGCGCCGGCGAACGGCTACACCTGACGCAGCCGGCGATCAGCAAACGCATCGCCGGGCTGGAGCAACAATTGAAGGTGCGCCTGTTCGATCGGCTGGGTCGTGAAGTCGGCCTGACCGAGGCCGGCCGCGCCCTGTTGCCACGGGCTTATCAGATTCTCAATGTGCTGGACGACACCCGGCGCGCCCTGACCAACCTGACGGGTGAAGTCAGCGGGCGCCTGACCCTGGCCACCAGTCACCACATCGGCCTGCACCGCTTGCCGCCGCTGTTAAGGGAATTCACCCGCCGTTACCCACAGGTGGCGCTGGATATTCAGTTCCTCGATTCGGAAGTGGCCTACGAAGAAATTCTCCATGGCCGCGCCGAACTGGCGGTCATCACCCTCGCGCCGGAGCCTCACACGCTGGTCAAAGCCACACCTGTCTGGGATGACCCACTGGATTTCGTGGTCGCCCCGGAGCATTCGCTGATCAATAACGGCGCCGTCAGTCTGGCGGACATCGCCGGTCATCCGGCAGTTTTCCCCGGCGGTAACACCTTCACGCACCACATTGTCCAACGTTTATTCGAGGCCCAGGGCCTGACGCCGAACATCGCCATGAGCACCAACTACCTGGAAACCATCAAGATGATGGTGTCGATTGGTCTGGCCTGGAGCGTTTTGCCACGCACCATGCTCGATGAGCAGGTGGCAAGCATCGTATTGCCGGGCATACAGCTCAGTCGCCAGCTAGGCTATATCCTGCACACTGAACGGACGCTCTCGAACGCGGCAAGAGCCTTTATGGCGTTGCTGGATGCACAAATCGATCTGCCAGGGACTTGAGGCCAACTTGTGCTACTCCTATAGAGCCGCTACCCCTGTGCCTAACGCCACCATCAGCTCAAGGCCTGTCCACAATGCCGAAATCTGTTGACCGAATTCCGCCGATGCCGCGTATCCAGGCGATTGACCCGCGTCATTCCGAGCAGAGCTGGGAGAGCGCGCCGCAATTGCTGGCGGCGCTCAACGGCGCGCGGCTCGGCGCGTGGTATTGGGACATCGAGCGCGGGCAGATCAGTTGGTCACGTGGCACTCAGGCATTGTTCGGCTTCGATCCGCGGCAACCGCTGCCAGAAGATCTTGAATACCTTGACTTGCTGCCGCCGGAAGACCGCGCAAAAACCGTGCGCGCCTTCCACGCGGTGATCGCCGGCGCGCCGCTGGAACAAGCGATGCACCACCGCATCCGCTGGCCTGACGGCAGCCTGCACTGGCTCGAGATCAGCGGCAGCCTGCTGCCGGACAAAAACGGCCGCCCCCGAATGATCGGGGTGATTCGTGAAATCACCCACCAGCGTCAGCGCGAACAGGCGCTGAGCAGCTCGGAGAAACGTTTCGCGACACTTTTTCACCTGTGCCCGAACATGGTCCTGCTGACCCGTCAGGAAGACGGCCTGATCAGCGAGGCTAATCAGTATTTTGAAAGCCTGTTTGGCTGGCCGGTGCAGAGCGCCATTGGTCGTACCACGCTGGAGCTGGGGTTGTGGGTGCATCCGGAGCAACGCGGCGAACTGGTGAAGAAGACCAAGGCCAAGGGCGAACTGATCAGCATGGAAGTGCAATTTCGCGCCAGCAACGGGCAGATTCACGACGGCATTCTCAGTGCGCAGAAAGTCGAGCTCGAAGGCCAGCCGTATCTGCTCAGCACCTTCCTCGACACCACCGAACGCAAAGCCGCCGAACACGCCTTGAAAGACAGCCAGGAACGCCTCGATCTAGCGCTGGACTCGGCACAGCTCGGCACGTGGGACTGGCACATCCCCAGCGGCATGCTCTACGGCTCGGCGCGGGCCGCGCAATTGCACGGGCTCGAACCGATACCGTTTCATGAATCGTTTGAAGAGTTTTTTGAAGGCGTACCCGGCGAAGAGCGCGACAGCATGCGCGACGCCTACCGCAGCCTGCGTGAAGGCCCGGCGGGCAATTATCAACTGACTTATCGCGTGCAACTGCCGGACGGCAGTTCGCGCTATCTGGAAAGCCGCGCCCGCCTCTACCGTGACGACAACGGCGCGCCGCTGCGCATGGCCGGCACCTTGCTCGACATCACTGATCAGGTCGAGCGCGAGCAGCGGCTGGTGGCCTCGGAAGAGAAATTCGCCACGCTGTTCCAGGTCAGCCCGGACCCGATCTGCGTCACCCGCCAGGACAGTGGCGAGTTCATCGAGATCAATAACAGCTTTACCCAGACCTTCGGCTGGAGCGCCGCCGACGTGATTGGCCACACCGCCGAAGAAATCGGCCTGTGGGACGCATCGGCAAAAAGTCTGCAACGCATTGAAAGGGTGATTCGCGAACAAGGCCTGAGCAATGTCGCGATCATCGTGCAACACAAGGACGGCCAGTCGCTGACCTGTGTGATTTCCAGCCGGCAGATCAGCGTCGGCGATCAACCCTGCATCGTTACGACCCTGCGCGACATTACCCAGCAGCAGCGCTCGGAAGCGGCGCTGAAAGCCAGTGAAGAGAAATTCGCCAAGGCGTTTCACTCCAGCCCCGACGCGATCACCATCACCGAGCGCGACACCGGACGTTATCTGGAGGTCAACGACGGTTTCTGCCGCCTCACTGGCTATCGCGCTGAAGAGGTCGTGGGCAAAACCGTGTATCAGGTGGGTATCTGGGCCGAGGAAAAACAACGTTCGGCATTACTCGCCGAGTTGCAGATCAAGGGCCGCGTACACCATCAGGAAATGCTCGGGCGCAACAAACGCGGGGAAATGCTGACGGTGGAGGTCTCGGTCGAGCCGATCACCCTCAATGAAACCGCGTGCCTGCTGCTGACCGCGCGGGACGTCAGCCTGCTGAAAAACGCCGAAGCGCAGATTCGCCATCTGGCCTATCACGACCCGCTGACCAACCTGCCCAACCGCGCTCTACTGATGGATCGCCTGAGCCAGCAGATCGCCTTGCTCAAGCGTCACAACCTGCGCGGTGCCTTGCTGTTTCTCGATCTCGATCACTTCAAGCACATCAATGACTCCCTCGGCCATCCGGTCGGGGATACGGTGCTGAAGATCATCACCGCGCGGCTCGAAGCCAGTGTGCGCATGGAAGACACGGTCGCGCGCCTCGGCGGCGACGAATTTGTCGTGCTGCTCAGCGGTCTCGAAGGCTCGCGTAATGAAGTCAGCGCACAAGTGCGCAATCTGGCCGACACCCTGCGCGAATTGCTCTCGGAACCGATGTTCCTCGACGGCCAGCGCCTGCAGGTGACGCCGAGCATCGGCGTGGCGCTGATTCCCGATCATGGCTCGACGCCGACCGACCTGCTCAAACGCGCCGACATCGCCCTGTACCGAGCCAAGGATTCCGGGCGCAACACCACGCAGATGTATCACAACACCATGCAGAAAGCCGCCAGCGAGCGGCTGCGCATGGAGACCGACTTGCGTCTGGCGCTGTCGCGCGGTGAATTCACCATGCACTTTCAGCCGCAGGTCGACGCCCGCGACAACCGCATCATCGGTGCCGAAGCCCTGGTGCGCTGGAATCATCCGGAACTGGGCGCGCAGTCTCCTACCGAGTTCATCAAAGTGCTGGAGGACAGCGGCCTGATTCTCGAAGTCGGTACCTGGATCCTCGACGAAGCCTGCAATGCCTTCAAACAACTGATTGCGCTGAAACTGGTCGACCCGCTGAATTTCAGCCTGTGCGTGAACATCAGTCCACGGCAGTTCCGCCAGAACGATTTTGTCGAACGCATCGAACACAGCATGAGCAGCCATGGCCTGCCCTGCTCACTGCTGAAACTGGAGATCACCGAAGGCATCGTCATCCAGAATCTGGAAGACACCATCAGCAAAATGCGCCGGCTGAAAAAGCTCGGCGTCAGTTTCGCAATGGACGACTTCGGCACCGGCTATTCGTCGCTGACCTACCTCAAGCGCCTGCCGGTGGACACGCTGAAAATCGATCAGTCGTTTATCCGCGATGCCACGACCGACCCGAACGATGCCGAGATCATCCGCGCGATTGTCGCCATGGCGCGCAGCCTGGAGCTGGAGGTGATTGCCGAGGGCGTGGAAACTCCCGAACAACTGGCGTTCCTGCAGGGTTTGGGCTGCCATTTGTATCAAGGCTATCTGCATAGCCGACCGGTTGCGCTCGAGGATCTGAAAAAGCTCCTGCCGTAACCGGTGCACGTTGCAACAGACGCGCAATTGCCACGGTTTGCGCCAACCTGTAGGGTCGCATTTTTTGCGCCGTTTCGAGATCTGTCATGCAGGATGCATCCCTCCCCCGCCCGGCTCTGCTGGGCATCGACCTTGGCACCACCAACAGTCTGATCGCCGTCTGGCAGGACGGTCAGGCCAGACTGATTCCCAACGCCCTGGGTGATGTGCTGACGCCATCGGTAGTCAGTCTCGATGAAGACGACACGATTCTGGTCGGTAAAGCCGCGCGCGCGCGCCTGACCACGCACCCTGATCGCACCGCTGCAGCGTTCAAGCGCTTCATGGGCAGCGATAAACAAGTCCAGCTCGGTACACGTCAGTTCAGCCCGGAAGAGTTGTCGGCGCTGGTACTCGGCTCACTCAAGCAGGACGCCGAAGCCTTTCTCGGCCACGCGGTTTCGGAAGCAGTGATTTCCGTGCCGGCGTACTTCAGCGACGAACAACGCAAACGCACGCTGTTTGCCGCCGAACTGGCTGGGCTCTCGGTGACACGCCTGATCAACGAGCCGACCGCCGCCGCGATGGCTTACGGGCTGCATGAACAGAAATTCGAACGCACGCTGATCTTCGATCTGGGCGGCGGCACCTTCGACGTCACGGTACTGGAATACGCGTTGCCACTGATCGAAGTGCACGCCTCCACCGGCGACAACTTTCTCGGCGGCGAAGACTTCACTGCCGCGCTGTTGCAGGCCTGCCTGAAGCACTGGCAACTGACTCCGGCAATGGTCGATGCGCAAAGCATGGCCAGCCTCGGTGATGCCCTGGAGCAACTGAAATGCAAACTCGGCGAAGGCATTCAACAACTGAGTTGGCGCCACGCCGACAAGACCTTCGAATGGTCACTGGACGAAGCGGCGGCGGTAAAAATCTGGGAGCCGCTACTGGCCCGTTTGCGCGCGCCGATCGAACAGGCCCTGCGCGATGCCCGACTCAAGCCCCGCGACCTCGACAGCCTGGTGCTGGTCGGCGGCGCCACGCGCATGCCGGCGGTGCAGCAAATGGTTGCCACGCTGTTCGGGCGCCTACCTTACCGGCATCTTGATCCGGATACCATTGTTGCGCTCGGGGCGGCGACGCAAGCGGCGTGCAAGGCGCGTGACGGGGCGGTTGAAGAGTTGATTCTGACGGATGTCTGCCCGTATACGCTGGGGATTTCGACCATACGCGGCGAAGACATCAAAGGCGCGTTTTCGCCGATCATCGAGCGCAATACCATCATTCCGACCTCAAGGGTGGAGCGTTACCACACGACATCTCCACGGCAGGAAGTCATCCGTATTGCGGTCTATCAGGGCGAACGTCCGTGGGTACGCGACAACATTTTTATCGATGCTTTCGATGTCACGCTGACGCCCAGCGATGATATCCAGGCGCTGGATGTGCGCTTCAGTTATGACATCAACGGTTTGCTCGAAGTTGACGTCACCCTGCCAGGGACGGGCGAACGCCACAGCCACAGCATTGACCGCAGCCCGACCGGACTCGATGCGCAATCGCGGCAAACCAGTCATGAACGCTTGAGTACACTGAAAATTCACCCCCGCGACACTCTGCCCAACCGAACCCTGCTGGCTCGACTGGAACGGGCGTGGACGCAAAGTCTGGGCGAAGAACGCCAGCGGATTGCCGACTGGCTGGACAGTTTCACCACGGTGCTGGGCGGCCAGCGATCGGAAGAAATCGCCAGCCACCGCTCACAACTCAACAAGGTACTGGATGAGTTGCGCCTCTAGCCGATAAGTCGCCGCAAGGTCGCCTGCAAACCACCGGACAAGGTGTCTTCACCGCCACTGTCCGGTGGCACGCCATAACGATTGGGCAGCTTCTCTCCGGGAAAACCGAACAGTATCAGCGGCAGGAACGGCAACACCGGCGACAGCATTACCAAAATCAGTAACATCGGAATGCCCCGCCCCATGTCATGCAAACGGCGCAGGACCGCACCGAGCAGAAACGCCAGACCCAGTAGCAACACGACGATGCCGGACACGGGCGTACCGCTGAGCAACGCCGCCACGGGCGTCACCAGCAACGCGCCAATCACCTGCCAGATAAACGCCCCGCGCCCCAGCCGGGTACCCAGGCGCCAGAACGCTCCGGCGGGGGTTGGACGGGTCTCTGCCTTGGCCAGCAGCAAACGCTCAGACCACGACAGCAATGCGCTGAATGCGAAGCGCAGACCGAGTCCATTTTCCGGGTCATCCTTGGCCCGCTGCATGCGCAACAGAACTTTCTGCCTTGGCACGCCCAGATTGCCAAAACGCACCAGATCCTTCAGCACATCCAGCGCCAGGTAAAAGGCGTCGCTGACACCCTCCTCCGTGAGAGCCTCACGGGGCGGGTGAACAGGCTCACCCTTGATCAGACTGTGACGGAAGCCGTCGAACCAGTCCTGTGGATTGACCACCTCGGTGATACTTTCCAGCAGGTATTTGCGCTGTTGCGCAGTGAGCAACGGGTCGTGGTAAAGGACTCCACCCAAGAGCATGCGCCCGAGCAAATCTTCGTTGAAGCTGGCGATGTCGCTGCGCATGCACTCGAACAAACGGTCATTACCCAACAGCCGAGTGCTGTCGAGCGCCTCATGCACACTGAACAACTTGCGCGCGAGCAGCGAGTGCACCGGATCCGCCGCTTGCAGCCAGCCGAGCAGGCCACTGGCACAGCCCTGCTCGCGATTCAGGCGACAGAGCAGCGGCTGCAAACGGGCCAAGGGGTGTTCACGCGCAATATTCATGGCGTCGACGCAGTGTGCCGATTGCGCATCCAGCCAACGCGTCGGATCGTCGAGGGTGGCCAGCAGGTAAATCGCCTGACGATGCCATTCCCAGACATCAGAATAGCTATCGACGGCCGGAAGCAGCATGCCTTGCGCGGCCAGTTGCGCTTGCAACTTGAGCCCCGCAAGCCGTTCGTCACGTTTGTCGAGACTGAACGCTTCGGCAAGCCGCGCCAGCGATCGGGCGTCGTAAGTGCGCAAACGGCGCATCCACAGCAGGCTGAGTTCAAGCGGTTCGCCCTTTTCCAGCGCCGGCGGCAGTGTCGAGTCACTGGCCAGAAACGCTTCCAGGGCCTGAGGAATCGGCGCCCGGGTCAACCAGCAGATCTGCTGCCCGGCCTGATACTGCAAGCCTTCCAGCACCAGTTGATCGAGCACATCCTCCGGCTCGGATGCCTCCATGATGCGTCGCAGCAATGGCACATCACCACGGTGCAAAGCCCAGGCATGCTGGTAAAGCGTTTGCAGCGGCCGGTCATCACTGTCAATGATCAGCGCCGCCAACAACGGCAACTCGTCACCACTGATACGCCATTCGACAAATGCACCGGCAATGTCCTGCAACTCGAGTTGCCTGGCCCTAAACCAACGCCCGAGTGTCTCCGGGCGCTGCGATGGACTGCCGTACTCTTGGCTGACATCGCTCAGATCCTCGGACCAGTCGCGGAAGTTTTCCAGACGATCAAAGGCCTGAATCAGCAGCGGCAGGCGCTGAGGCTGATGTCGCGCGCACAATGCCAGTAACCACGTCGCCGCTTTCGGATGCTGATGTTCGCGCCAGAGCCGCACCCACGCCTGCAGTGCCAACTCTTCCATTCCCAGCGCACTGCGCTGACAGGCCAACAGATACAGCCAGTCGACATCTTCAGGTGCAAGCCGGTGCTGCTCGCTGATAATGTCGAGAAAGTCTTTGTTGGCGATATCAGCCTGACTGAACTGTATGGCCAGGCGTTGTAATAACCCGTCATCAGCAGGCAGCGGGATGCAAGTGTGCAGGCCGGCGAAATGACGGTAGTCGTCGAGCGACGCCTCTCGGTGCAGGTGATTCAGGGTGCGCACATACCAGAGAGTTTCCAGTTGCGCGACAGCGGGCCAATGGCTCATCAACGAGGTGTCGAACGGATCCGCCGCGCTGATCCGCTGCAAAAACTCGTCGACATGCCGTGCGTTGTCGAAATCCAGATCCAGCATGCGGCTTGCCCATCCCAGGCGCTGGGCCAACAAACGGGCGCAGACATGGGAAATCGGGCCGGCGTCGAGCAACTCACGTAGCAATGGCCAGCAAACTTCGTCCAGTACCTCCAGCGGCAGACGGTCCAGCTCAAGGTTGAATGCCTGCCAGGCCACCGGGTGAAAGCGACGCGCTGGATCAAGCAGCAATGCTTCAAAGTCGGCCATCGTCTGATCGGCAGGACTGACCTCACCTGCAACCGGTTGATCCGGTTCCTCGGCTTCCTCGCGGGCAAAGCGTAGTGCCAGTTCATAGGCCTCACGCAACGCCTGAAAACCTTCCGGATCGGTTTCCGGGTGGTGCTGCGGCAAGCGCGCGCGATAGGCGCCGCGAATGACGTCGTTGTCTTTGGTGGGCTCGATACCCAAGCGAATCCAGCAGCTCATGACCAGTCGAACTCCCCTAGCGAATCAGGCCGCTCGGGTGGATGCAGGGGCATGTCCCACGGCAATTGTGCGAACAGCGCGCGCGCATCACGATCAAGCTTGCTGATGACCACGGTGGTGCCTATGTAATCGCCTTGCCGGTCATATTCGTGTTCCAGCTCTTCATCCTTGTTGCCCAGGCAATGCCAGAAGGCTTTGCCGAAGACAAAGCCGTTAAGGTAGCTCGTCCAACTGTCGTAGTAGTAGCGCGCGCGTGCCGCCATGCGACCATGCAGCCAAAGGCTTTCGGTGAGATCGATCCAGCCGTGCAGCACCGCAGAACGCAGCAGAAAACCCATGCGGCCAAGGTCCCAGGCACGGATGCCACCTGAACCGCACTCGCCAAATGTGCGACTGGCGAATTCGTAGAAAGCTCGCTGGCGAGTGTCGAGTGTTGCGAGCAAGGCCTGCCATTCGGACGGCAGACACCGCTCCCATTGCCGATAGGCTTCGTTCAACTGCGTAGCGTGGCCGTCATCGGCAGTACGCAGCATGTCCAACAGTTGTTCGCGCGTAGTGATGCCCCAACCACCTTCGACATCGACATGTTTGAGGTCAAAGCAATAGGTGGGTGCGGTGTAATCGGCGTCGGGATTGAGGGCGACCAAAGGCGCAGAAAGCGCGTATAGCCAGCGCTGTTCCATTTCGTCCATGAACAAAGGCTCCGGGGCCAGCGGGAATTAGGGAGTGCCGGCCTTGTTGGCGCGGATTGTAAAGAGCCACAAAGGCAGCGGCAAACGTTGCGTCCGCTTTCTTTGCGCGCACAAAAAAGGCCCCGACGTATCGGGGCCTTCATTCAGCGGCTCATCGCCGGTTCAGACGATTGTGTTGCGGCACATGACTCAGTGCTGCAACGCCGGCTTCTCCACCCCGTTGATCGGGATGCGTTTGGCTTTCGCTTCTTCCGGGATCACTCGCAACAGGTCGATGCTCAGCAGACCGTTTTTCAGATCCGCAGCCTTGATCTCGATGTGATCGGCCAGGCGGAAGGACAGCTTGAAAGCACGTTGGGCGATGCCCTGGTGCAGGAAGGTCACGCCTTCGTTGGCATCACGCTTGCCGCCACTGATGGTCAGCACACCTTTCTCGACTTGCAGTTCCAGGTCTTCTTCCTGGAAACCGGCTGCCGCTACGACAATGCGGTATTGGTCATCACCGTGCTTTTCGACGTTGTAAGGTGGGTAGCTGCTGCCTGGCTCGTTGCGCAGGGCGGTTTCGAACAGGTCGTTGAAACGGTCGAAACCTACCGAGGAACGGAACAGTGGCGCGAGGGAAAATGCAGTACTCATGGTTCAAATCTCCTGAAAACAATCAGCAAGGTTTTTTGACTCCGCGACCCGAATTCGGCATCGCGTACCCCTTAGATAGGGACCGCTGAAATGATTTCAAGAGATTATTTGCAGATTTTTTTCAGGCCGCTTCAGCCACTGGCAGACCGAGCAGACGCGAGACATGATCCGGCTCAGTTTCACGACGCAGAACGGTGAACAGCTCGGCAGCCTCGGGATAATTGCGCGTCAGCATGGCCAGCCATTGCTTCAAGCGGCCTGGCGATTGGCGTGCAGTCATCTGCGCTTTGGCTTGCAGCCAGAAGTCCTGGATCAGCGGCATCAGCTCGGCCCAGGTCATCTCAACAACTTCTTCACCAGCGCGAGCGGCAGCGATCTGTTTGGCCAGATCCGGGCGCGAGACCAGACCGCGACCGAGCATGATGTCTTCCACGCCACTGATTTCGCGGCAACGCCGCCAGTCTTCGACGCTCCAGATATCACCGTTGGCGAACACCGGGACTTTGACCACCTCCTGCACGCGCGGAATCCACTCCCAATGCGCCGGCGGCTTGTAGCCGTCCATTTTGGTTCGGGCATGAACCACAATGTGCTCGGCGCCGCCTTCAGCCAGCGCAGTGGCGCAGACCAGCGAACCGTCGGGGCTGTCGAAGCCCAGGCGCATTTTTGCGGTGACGGGAATGTGCGCGGGTACAGCGCGACGCACGTGCTCGACGATCTGGTTAAGCAGCTCC
The DNA here is from genome assembly GCF_900187475.1 of Pseudomonas sp. Irchel s3h9. Lineage (NCBI taxonomy): Bacteria > Pseudomonadati > Pseudomonadota > Gammaproteobacteria > Pseudomonadales > Pseudomonadaceae > Pseudomonas > Pseudomonas sp. Irchel s3h9. Next base: position 330,768 of record NZ_FYDH01000002.1, read on the forward strand.
GGCTCTTTGAGCAGTACCGCGCCGCCACGGGACTTGTTCACGGTCTTGGCCGGGCAGCCGAAGTTGAGGTCGATGACTTCGGAGCCGAGTTCGCAGGCCAGTGCAGCGTTTTCCGCCAGGCAAACCGGGTCGGAACCGAGCAATTGCACGCGCAATGGCACACCGGAGGCGGTGCGGGCACCGTTGAGCAACTCCGGGCCGAACTTGTGGAAATAGGCCGGCGTGAGCAACTGGTCGTTGACCCGAATGAACTCGGTCACACACCAGTCGATGCCGCCAACGCGGGTCAGCACGTCGCGGAGAATGTCGTCGACCAACCCCTCCATGGGCGCCAGAGCAATTTGCATGGGAAAACACTACTTGAAGAAAAACGTGCGGCAGTTTACTGGATATCGCGCAAATCCGCAGATCCCTTGTAGGAGCTGCCGAAGGCTGCGATCTTTTGATTTTGCTGTTTGCAGATCAAGATCAAAAGATCGCAGCCTTCGGCAGCTCCTACAGGGATCGGGTCAGGCTAGTGCCAGGATCGCCGGTCCGTAGCCCTCGACGAACTCGGCCGGCATGCGCTTTGGCTTGCCCGTGGACAGCTCGATACAGACAAACGTGGTCTGCGCGCGCAACAACGTGGTGTTGTCGCTCGGGCGCTTGAGCTGGAAATGCCGGGTCATCTTCAAGCGTTGATCCCAATCGACAATCCAGGTTGCCAATTGCAGTTCGTCGCCTTCATAGGCGGCGGCGAGATAATCGATCTCGTGACGGACCACGGCCATCGCCCGATCCAGTCGCCGATACTCGACCAGATCCAGGCCCAGACGCTGCGAGTGGCGCCAGGCGCAGCGCTCGAGCCAGGTCACGTATACGGCGTTATTCGCGTGGCCCAATCCGTCGATATCCTCAGCGCCTACTTGCAGATCAATGGTAAACGGCGTTGCCCGATCCCAACCCATGCCCCACTCCCGGTCAAAGTATTCAACCGGAGCAGTGTAACGGAGCTCAGGCCGATTGGCGCGCCTGAAGGCTGCGGCCGGCCAGCAGTGATAACACGCCATCAATCACCCGAGGGTCGGCCAGCACGCGCTGGTGCCCGCCGCCCTCAAGGCGCAACAGGCGACTGTCGAACCAGGATTCGTGGATCAGTTGCGATTCCTTGACCGAGACGAAATTGTCGTCCTCGGCATGCACGATCAGGCCGGGCATATCCAGTTGATAGTGGGCAACGTCGAGCGTCGCGGCGCGCATACCGACATCTTGCTCGACCTGACGGATGAAGGCGGAGCGCGCTCGCGGCGGCATACCGACGTAGCGGGCGAAACCGCGCAGTACACCCAGAATTCGCGCAGGTGCGGCGATGCTGACTAGGGTTTCGGTGCGCAAGCCCAACTGCACGGCGAGCATGGCGCTGGCGCCGCCCATGGAGTGACCGATCACCGCTTGCAATGGCGGCAACTCGGCAGCGGCTTCGAGCATTGCCCGAGCGAACAACACGACATTGGCTTCACGCCCCGGCGAACGACCGTGAGCCGGACCATCCAACGCGACGACGGTATACCCGGCATCGACCAGCGCAGTGATCAGCGCGGCGAACTGGGTTGGCCGCCCTTCCCAGCCGTGCATCAGCAGCACTGTCGGGCCTTGGCCCCAGCGCAGCGCCGAGAGGCCAAAGCGCAAAGTGATGCGTTCGGAACTGGCCAGCAGCGGCAACTCCCAATCACGAAGAGGCAGCGAACGTGGCGTCATGAATGCCAGACGCATTTTGCTCGCCACGCGTTTCGGTGCAATCCAGCCCAAGGTGCCATTAACGCCACGAACCCACTTCAACGTGCTCATCGCTCTCTCCTCAGGCGTGTTGCCTTCAGGTCAACGCACCGCCGACTTAGCAGCGCGCAGCAATCGATCGGATAAATCTCCCGGGCCGAGCGCTCTTGCGAGTGCCAGACCACCCACCATCAAGGCCACGTCGGCCAGGGCTTTGTCGGTGTCCTCGGGGCTGGACGCCAACTGCGCAATCATCAATTCCAGGTGCTCGTTCAGCGCGATGCGGAACGATTCCGGCAAACGCCCCAGCTCGCCGATCGACGCTGGAATCGGGCATGCCGCGTCGCTGGAATCACGATGCTTGCGCGACAGGTAAAACGCGGCGACCAAGGCGCGGCGCTCTTCCCCGGTCAGTTCGGCATCCATGTCGGCAATCAGGTCGCGGCGGCGGCCGAGAAGCTGCTTGAACGCTTCCAGCATCATCGCGTCCTTGCTTTCGAAGTGCGCATAGAAACCGCCAACGGTCAGGCCGGCCGCGCCCATCACTTCGCCCACGCTAGGGTCAGCCGGGCCACGCTGAATCAGTGCGGCGCTGGCAGCCTTGAGGATGCGTTCGCGGGTTTGAGCTTTTTTATCGTTCATCGTTGCCTCCGAATATTACGACTAGAATATTATTCGCATAATAATATTCCGCAAGTCAAGGATATGACCGCTGGTCTGATGCACAGTGTAAGGAAAAAGGAGAATTGGCCAAACGCCAGACAAACAAAAGGGCCATTCAATAATTGAATGACCCTTATAAAATCCCGCAGAGCGGGTAATCGTGGCGTCCCCTAGGGGACTCGAACCCCTGTTACCGCCGTGAAAGGGCGGTGTCCTAGGCCACTAGACGAAGGGGACACAAACCTTCTATACAACTGATCAGCGCTGAGAACTGATCGATTCAAGGCCGGTGTGGCCAGACCTTGAACTGTAAATTGGTGGAGCTAAGCGGGATCGAACCGCTGACCTCCTGCATGCCATGCAGGCGCTCTCCCAGCTGAGCTATAGCCCCGGATTTTTCGCCTCGCGGCGGAGTGACATTTTGCAACATCACTTCTGTAAAACTGGCGTCCCCTAGGGGACTCGAACCCCTGTTACCGCCGTGAAAGGGCGGTGTCCTAGGCCACTAGACGAAGGGGACGCAAACCCTTCTATACAACTGATCAACGCTGAGTGTTGATCGCTTCGGAGCCGGTGTGGCCAGGCTTCGAAGTGTAAATTGGTGGAGCTAGACGGGATCGAACCGTCGACCTCTTGCATGCCATGCAAGCGCTCTCCCAGCTGAGCTATAGCCCCTCATCGTTGATGTCATCGCTGAGGACGGGGCGAATCTTAAGGGCGTATCGAAAGCCTGTCAAACTTATTTTTGAAAAATTTCAAAATTTTTCGTCGGCATAACAATCACTTACCGCCCTCCCCCCGTAAATTCGGGAGAAGCGCCGAAGGCACGATCAAAAGATCGCAGCCTTCGGCAGCTCCTGCACAAAGCCGCAAGCGCTTAGGCGATAGCGCCCAGCAGCTTTTCCCACTCTTTGTTTTCTTTCTTCGACACGCCACCCAGCAGGTCAATCGCCTGCCGCAGACGATAACGGGTCAGATCCGGGCCAAGGATTTCCATGGCATCGAGCACCGAGACGGAACTCGCCTGACCGGTGATCGCAGCAAACATCAGCGGCATCGCATCGCGCAGTTTCAACTCCAGCGATTCGACCACGGCCTGAATCGTCGCGGTGATGTTGTCCTTCTCCCACTGACGCAGGCTTTCCAGCTTCCACAGGATCAACTGCATCAACTGGCGAACCTGATCGCCCGAAAGCTTTTTCGATTCAAACAGCTTGGCATCCGGATTGACGCCGCCGGCGAAGAAGAACCCGCCCAACGGGGCAACCTGGCTGAAGGTTTCAACGCGGCCCTGAACGTGCGGCGCGATCTTCATCATGTATTCGGAATTGAACGCCCACTTCTGCACGCGTGCAGCGAACTCTTCCACCGGCAGATCACGCAGCCACTGGCCGTTGAGCCACGACAGCTTCTCGATGTCGAAGATCGGCCCGCCCAGCGAGACACGCTTGAGATCGAAGTTGTCGACCATTTCCTGCAGCGAGAACTTCTCGCGCTCGTCCGGCATCGACCAGCCCATGCGGCCGAGGTAGTTGAGCATCGCTTCCGGCATGAAGCCCATGCGCTCGTAGAATGTCACCGAGGTAGGGTTCTTGCGCTTGGACAGCTTGCTCTTGTCCGGGTTACGCAGCAGCGGCATGTAGCACAGCTCTGGTTGCTCCCAGCCGAAGTACTCGTAAAGCAGAATCAGTTTCGGTGCCGATGGCAGCCACTCTTCGCCCCGCAGCACGTGGGTGATGCCCATCAGGTGGTCGTCAACCACATTGGCGAGGAAGTATGTCGGCAGGCCGTCGGTCTTCATCAGCACTTGCATGTCCATGCGATCCCACGGGATCTCGACGTCGCCACGGAGCATGTCCGGCACCACGCAAACGCCTTCACTCGGCACTTTCATGCGGATAACGTGCGGCTCGCCAGCGGCCAGACGGGCGGCGACTTCTTCTTTCGACAGCAACAGTGCGCGGCCGTCGTAGCGCGGGGTCTCGCCGCGAGCCATTTGCTCGGCGCGCATCTGATCCAGCTCTTCAGCGGTGCAGAAGCACGGGAACGCGTGACCCATGTCGACCAGTTGCTGGCAGTACTTCTGATAGATGTCGCCGCGCTCGCTCTGACGGTATGGACCGTGCGGGCCACCAACGTCCGGGCCTTCGCTCCAGTCGATACCCAACCAGCGCAGGGCGTCGAAGATCTGCTGTTCGGACTCGCGGGTCGAACGCAACTGGTCGGTGTCTTCGATGCGCAGGATGAACTCACCGCCATGCTGCTTGGCAAAGCAGTAGTTGAACAATGCGATGTAAGCGGTACCTACGTGGGGGTCCCCGGTAGGCGATGGCGCGATGCGAGTGCGGACGGTGGTCATGGCATGTCTCGAAAAGAATGAAAAGCAAAACAATCAAGCGGCGAATGGTAACAGGCGACACCCGCCCCGCTCCAGCGGGCAGGGCATTTAAGCCAAGTTTGCGTCTGGAACGCCCGTAAGCCGTGGTGAATGGGCAAATATCAGCGGATGGCATTTACCGTTTATCGGCTGTATGCCAGATTCGCCTGCTGATAACTTTCCTTACAATTCATCGACTACAGTTTGCCCATGCCTGCCCAACTCAAGCGTCGCCTGTTGATTTTCCTACTGCTCGTCCTGCTGGTCGCCGGGGGCTTTTTCGCCCATTGGTTCTTCAAGGGACGCTTTTATGAAAGCACCGACAACGCTTATGTCCAGGGCGAAATCACCCGTATCTCGAGCCAGTTGAGCGCGCGCATCGATGAAGTGCTGGTGCAGGACAATCAACACGTGGAAAAAGGCCAGTTGCTGGTGCGCCTCGAACCGAATGACTTCCGTCTGGCCATCGATCGCGCCAATGCCGCCCTCGCCAGCCGCGAAGCCGAGCGCCTGCAAGCGCAAAGCAAATTGACTCAGCAAGCCAGTCTGATTGCTTCCAGCGACGCACAAGTGGCAACCACCCAAGCAACGCTCGGGCGCTCGCAGATGGATTTGTCGCGTGCCGAAACCCTGCGCAAGCCCGGTTACGTTTCCGAAGAACGCGTGACCACCCTCTCCGCTGACGCTCATATCGCCCGTTCGCAAGTGGCCAAGGCGCAGGCCGATGCGCAAGGTCAGCGTCAGCAGGTCAACGCCCTGAACGCAGAAATCAAACGCCTCGACGCACAGATCGCCAACGCCCGCGCCGATCTGGCGCAAGCCGAACTCAACCTGACCCGCAGCGAAATCCACGCACCAATCAGTGGTCTGGTCGGCCAGCGCGCCGCCCGTAACGGCCAAGTGGTGCAGGCTGGCGCTTACCTGCTGTCGATCGTCCCGGACGAAGATATCTGGGTGCAGGCCAACTTCAAGGAAACCCAGATCGGCCGCATGCAACCCGGGCAGAAAGCCGAGCTGACCTTCGATGCCTATGGCGACACGCCGATCGAAGCGCGGGTCGACAGCCTGTTCGCCGCGTCCGGCGCGCAATTCAGCCTGCTGCCGCCGGACAACGCCACCGGCAACTTCACCAAAGTCGTGCAACGGATTCCGGTGAAACTGACCTTCAAGGCCGACAACCCGCTGCACGGCAAGATCCGCCCGGGCATGTCCGTCACTGCCAAAGTGAACATCAAAGACGCCCCGGACAATGGCCGGTGATTCGCTGATCCGCCCGGTCGGCGAACCGACCCGGCGCGATTGGATTGCGGTGATGAGCGTGATGCTCGGCGCCTTTATGGCCGTGCTCGACATCCAGATCACCAACTCGTCACTGAAAGATATTCAGGGTGCACTGTCGGCGACGCTGGAAGAAGGCTCGTGGATTTCCACCTCGTATCTGGTCGCGGAAATCATCATGATTCCGCTGACCGCGTGGCTGGTGCAACTGCTGTCGGCACGACGGCTGGCGGTGTGGGTGTCGCTGGGCTTTCTGGTTTCATCGCTGCTGTGCTCGATGGCCTGGAGCCTGGAGAGCATGATCGTCTTCCGCGCCATGCAGGGTTTTACCGGCGGCGCGCTGATCCCGCTGGCGTTCACCCTGACCTTGATCAAACTCCCCGAACACCACCGCGCCAAAGGCATGGCGATGTTTGCCATGACCGCGACCTTCGCCCCATCCATCGGCCCGACGCTGGGCGGCTGGCTCACGGAAAACTGGGGTTGGGAATACATCTTCTACATCAACATTCCGCCGGGCCTGATCATGATTGCCGGCCTGATGTACGGGCTGGAGAAGAAAGAAGCGCACTGGGAACTGCTGAAAAGCACCGACTACACCGGCATTCTCACGCTGGGGATTGGCCTCGGTTGTCTGCAGGTATTCCTTGAAGAAGGCCATCGCAAGGATTGGCTGGAGTCGAGCCTGATCGTGACCCTGGGCAGCATTGCCCTGCTCAGCCTGATTACCTTTGTGATCGTGCAGATTTCCAAACCGAATCCGCTGATCAATCTGGGCATCCTGCGTAATCGCAATTTCGGTCTGTCGAGTATTTCCAGTCTGGGCATGGGTGTCGGGTTGTACGGTTCAATCTATCTGTTGCCGCTGTATCTGGCGCAGATCCAGAACTACAACGCCCTGCAGATCGGCGAAGTGATCATGTGGATGGGCGTGCCGCAGCTGTTCCTGATTCCGCTGGTGCCCAAACTGATGAAGTTTGTTTCGCCGAAATGGCTGTGCACGATCGGCTTTGGGCTGTTCGGGTTGGCGAGTTTTTCATCGGGGGTGCTCAACCCGGATTTTGCCGGGCCGCAGTTCAATCAGATCCAGATCATTCGAGCGCTGGGGCAGCCGCTGATCATGGTGACCATTTCGCTGATCGCCACGGCTTACATTTTGCCGCAGGATGCGGGGTCGGCGTCGAGTCTGTTCAATATTCTGCGTAACCTCGGCGGTGCGATCGGTATTGCTTTGTTGGCGACGCTTCTGGATGCGCGCACCAAGACTTACTTCGATTATTTGCGCGAGGCGGTGGTGCCGACCAATCCGCAGGTGGCCGAGCGGTTGGCGTCGATGACTGATCGGTTTGGCAGTGATACGGCGGCGTTGGGCAAGCTGAGCGAGATCGTCCATCAGCAGGCGGCGATCATGGCTTACAACGATGCGTTTCACTTTGTCGGGATTGCGCTGGGGATCAGCATGTTGGCGATTTTGTTGACCAAGAAATTGCCGCAAGGGCTGAAGGCTGGGGAGTCCCACTAACTGCAACTGATCGTTCCCATGCTCCGCGTGGGAATGACTCCGGTGACGCTCTGCGTCACAGCGGACGCGGAGCGTCCGGGGCTGCATTCCCACGCAGAGCGTGGGAACGATCCTCCTTACACAGCCAAAAGCCGTTCGCGCAGTTTGGCAATCTCGTCGCGCATCTGCGCCGCCGCTTCAAACTCCAGATCCCGCGCCAGCTGATACATCTTCTCTTCCAGCGCACGAATACGCTTGGTGATCTCGCTCGGCGAACGCAGTTCTGCTTCGTACTTGGCGTTCTCTTCGGCGGCTTTGGCCATGCCTTTGCGCTTCTTGCTGCGCGAACCCGGCACGGTGGCGCCTTCCATGATGTCGGCGACGTCCTTGATCACCCCGCGCGGAGTGATGCCGTTTTCCAGGTTGAAGGCGATCTGCTTGTCGCGACGCCGCTCGGTTTCGCCAATCGCCCGCTCCATCGAACCAGTCATCCGATCGGCGTAAAGAATCGCCCGGCCATTGAGGTTACGCGCCGCCCGGCCGATGGTCTGAATCAGCGAACGCTCGGAACGCAGAAAGCCTTCTTTGTCGGCGTCGAGGATCGCCACCAGCGACACTTCCGGCATGTCCAGGCCTTCACGCAGCAAGTTGATCCCGACCAGCACATCAAAGGTACCGAGGCGCAGATCACGGATGATTTCCACGCGCTCAACGGTGTCGATATCCGAGTGCAGATAACGCACGCGCACGCCGTGATCGGCGAGGTAATCGGTAAGGTCTTCGGCCATGCGTTTGGTCAGCGTGGTGACCAGCACCCGCTCCTCGACCGCCACGCGTTTGCTGATTTCCGAGAGCAGATCGTCGACCTGAGTCAGCGCCGGACGCACTTCAACCTGCGGGTCGACCAGGCCAGTCGGCCGCACCACTTGCTCAACCACCCGCCCGGCGTGCTCGGCTTCGTAGTTGCCCGGCGTCGCCGAGACGAAAATGGTCTGCGGGCTGACCCCTTCCCACTCGTCAAACCGCATCGGCCGGTTGTCCAGCGCCGACGGCAAACGAAAGCCGTATTCGACGAGGGTTTCCTTACGCGAACGGTCGCCCTTATACATCGCGCCGACCTGCGGCACGCTGACGTGGGATTCGTCGATCACCAGCAAGGCGTCGGCCGGCAGATAATCGTAGAGCGTTGGCGGCGCCGCGCCGGCCGGGCGACCGGACAGGTAGCGCGAGTAGTTCTCGATGCCGTTGCAATAACCCAACTCGAGGATCATCTCCAGGTCGAAACGGGTGCGCTGTTCAAGACGCTGGGCTTCGACCAGTTTGTTGTTGCTGCGCAGGTATTCGAGGCGTTCCTGCAATTCGACCTTGATGTGTTCGATGGCGTCGAGCAGGGTTTCGCGTGGCGTTACATAGTGGCTCTTCGGGTAAAAGGTGAAGCGCGGCATCTTGCGGATGACTTCGCCGGTCAGCGGGTCGAACGCGGAAATGCTTTCGACCTCGTCATCGAACAGCTCGATGCGGATCGCTTCCAGATCGGATTCCGCCGGATAGATGTCGATCACGTCGCCGCGCACACGGAAAGTCGCGCGGGCAAAGTCCATGTCATTGCGCGTGTATTGCAAGTCGGCCAGCCGCCGCAGCAGCGCACGCTGATCGAGTTTGTCGCCGCGATCGACGTGCAGCACCATCTTCAAATAGGTTTCCGGGCTACCCAGACCGTAGATGCACGACACCGTGGTGACGATGATCGCGTCTTTACGTTCCAGCAACGCTTTGGTTGCGGACAGGCGCATCTGCTCGATGTGGTCGTTGATCGACGCATCCTTCTCGATGAAGGTGTCGGACGACGGCACATAGGCTTCAGGCTGGTAGTAGTCGTAGTAGGAAACGAAATACTCGACGGCATTATTCGGGAAGAACGCCTTGAACTCACCGTACAGCTGCGCAGCAAGGGTCTTGTTCGGCGCCAGCACCAGGGTCGGGCGCTGAATCTGCGAAATGACATTGGCGATGCTGAAGGTCTTGCCCGAGCCGGTCACACCGAGCAGCGTCTGGTGCGCCAGCCCGGCCTCGATGCCCTCCACCAATTGACGGATGGCTTCTGGCTGGTCGCCGGCGGGCTCGAAGCGGGTGACGAGCTGGAATTCGGACATATACACCTCTGGGATCGCGGCATTCCGAGCAAAGCGGAACACCACGGGGACGACCGCAAACGACCGGTGTCGCGCAAGAAAAAACCTGGATTGTGCTCAATGTGGTGGCGATTGCCTCACCTTTCAAGGCAAACGTCCTACATCCGGTAAAGACTCTGACACGAGCAGTCGACTAACGGTCAAGAAATAATCGGAAAAACTTACCCTAAAAGCCGAATCGCCTGTCGCCATTATTCAGTAATGGCCTCTATACTAGCTCCCCGTTTGTGCACCGCTCTAGTGCATCCGGCTGGAGCGCGACACGTCCCTCCATTCTCCATTCAGAGCCGCCGCAATAATGAGCCTGTTCTCCGCTGTCGAAATGGCACCCCGCGATCCAATCCTGGGCCTCAACGAAGCATTCAACGCCGATACCCGGACCACCAAGGTCAACCTGGGCGTGGGTGTTTACTGCAACGAAGAGGGGCGAATTCCACTTCTGCGCGCCGTGATCGAAGCCGAAACCGTTCGCGCCGCTCAACACGCTTCGCGCGGCTACCTGCCGATCGATGGTATCGCCGCCTACGACCAGGCCGTGCAAAAGCTGCTGTTCGGCAACGACTCGCCGCTGATCGGCGCCGGTCGCGTCATCACCACTCAGGCCGTCGGCGGGACCGGCGCACTGAAGATCGGTGCCGACTTCCTCAAGCAACTGCTGCCGAACGCCGTCGTGGCGATCAGTGACCCAAGCTGGGAAAACCACCGCGCCCTGTTCGAAACCGCCGGCTTCCCGGTGCAGAACTACCGTTACTACGACGCAGCCAGCCACGATGTGAATCGTGCTGGCATGCTCGACGACCTCAACGCCCTGCCGAACGGCTCGATCGTTGTCCTGCACGCCTGCTGCCACAACCCGACCGGCGTCGACCTGACCCCGGCGGACTGGAACAACGTGCTGGAAGTGGTTAAAGCCAAAGGTCACGTGCCGTTCCTCGACATGGCCTATCAAGGTTTTGGCGACGGCATCGATGAAGACGCCGCGGCCGTGCGCCTGTTCGCTGAGTCCGGTCTGACTTTCTTCGTTTCGAGCTCGTTCTCCAAATCGTTCTCGCTGTACGGCGAGCGCGTTGGTGCGCTGTCGATCATCAGCGAATCGAAAGAAGAAAGCGCGCGCGTGCTGTCGCAAGTCAAACGCGTGATCCGCACCAACTACTCCAACCCGCCGACCCACGGTGCGAGCATCGTTGCGGCTGTACTGAACAGCCCAGAACTGCGAGCACAATGGGAAGCCGAGCTGGCGGAAATGCGTCTGCGCATTCGCGGCATGCGCGAGCAGATGGTTGCCCTGCTGGCAGAGAAAGCCCCGGGCCGCGACTTCAGCTTCGTCGGCCGTCAGCGCGGGATGTTCTCCTACTCGGGCCTGACCACTGAACAAGTGCATCGCCTGCGCAACGAATTCGGCATCTACGCCCTGGACACCGGCCGCATCTGCGTGGCTGCGCTGAACCAGAGCAACATCAAGGCGGTAACGGATGCGATTGTTCAGGTCATCTGATTTCGCACTGTGATGAAAAACGGGAAGCCTTGGGGCTTCCCGTTTTTTATTTGTCCCGGATAACGCCCCATACCCTCTAGACTGCACACAAATCCAAAATGTAGGAGTTAGCCTGCTCGCGATAGCGGCGTGTCAGGTAATGAAGCTTCGACTGACACGACGCTATCGCGAGCAGGCGAAGGCCTACAGGTTTTGTGTACACCCGAGATTTCTGAAGAGACCCAATATGAAAAACGACAACCTGCGCGCCGACCGTGACGATCTGGATGATTTCATCCCCCGCGCATCGGCCAAGCGCGAAAAGAGCCTGGTACTGCAAGTCGCCGCCGGGGTGTTCCTGGGTGGCCTGGTCCTGTGGCTGGTGCAACTGGCCGCCACCGCGGCTTACGCCAAGCTGATGATGGGCACCATCACCTTCGGCAGTTAAGCCAGTTCGATCGCACGCTGACTCGCGGCGTCGTCATAAACGACGTACAGCGATTCGGCGATCTGACTCTTGATCGCCTTGGTGCTTTCAAGACCCAGGACGAAGCCTTCGGCCTTGCCACCGGCGCGGTTCAATTCCTCAGCGGTGCTGGCCTGGGTGATTGCATCGAAGAGTTTTTCGGCGTGAGGGCCAACGCCCTTGGGTAGGCTGATTTGCGCGATGCTCATGCGAACACCTCGCTGTTGCGGGATAAATGGTTCATGACGCAGACCTTTTTCGGCGAATGGCCGGCAGCGCGTGTGACCACTTCCGGGCGCCCATGGTAGACCTCTACCGCAGTTCTGGTAACCGCCAATCGCTGACAAGTCACCGTTCGTCCCGAGGATTCAGCTAATTTTACAAGCTGCGCTTGACTTCTCTTTTTGAATCAGTAACATACGCACCAATTCCGCAATAGCTCAGTTGGTAGAGCAAATGACTGTTAATCATTGGGTCCCTGGTTCGAGTCCAGGTTGTGGAGCCAAATAGCAAAGCCCCTGAATCGAAAGATTCAGGGGCTTTTTTGTGGGCGCTCGAAAAGATCTGAAGATCGCAGCCTTCGGCAGCTCCTACAGATTCAGCGTTCATCCGCAGAATCGGCGGAGCATGAGATCTGTGTAGGAGCTGCCGAAGGCTGCGATCTTTTGATCTTGAAATGAAAAAGGGCCGATCTGTGTGTAATAGATCGGCCCTTTTTGTTTAGAGACAGCCGTCAGACGTGCTCGCTACTCTTTACCTGCACCTTCGACGCACCCTGCCCATGATCGTGATCATCAGGCTCAATGACCGGCACTTCCTTGCCATCGCAGTCATGCAGCTTGCCGTCGCTGAAGTAATCGCCTTCACGCAGCGCCGCCAAGTCGCGATAGCGCAGGGTCCGCTCTTCCGCCGCCGCAAACACCGACTGCTGATCCGAGTTACCGGCGGTGAAGTGGTTGAAAGCCAGGTTGAGCAGGATCGCCATGATCGCCGACGAGCTGATGCCCGAGTGGAAAATGGTCGCGAACCAGCTTGGGAAGTGATCGTAGAAGTTCGGTGCGGCAATCGGGATCATGCCGAAACCGATCGAAGTAGCGACGATGATCAGGTTGACGTTGTTGCGGTAATCAACCTTCGACAGCGTACGGATACCGCTCGCTGCCACCGTGCCGAACAGCACGATACCGGCGCCGCCGAGTACCGACGTCGGCACTGCTGCGATAACCCGGCCCATGAACGGCAGCAGACCAAGAATCACCAGGAAGATACCGCCAGTAGCGACCACGTAACGGCTCTTGATCCCGGTAACCGCCACCAGCCCGACGTTCTGGGCGAAGGCGCTCTGGGTGAACGAACCGAAAATCGGCGCAAACATGCTCGACAGCATGTCTGCCCGCAGGCCATTGCCCAGGCGTTTGGAATCGACCTTGGTGCCGATGATTTCACCGACCGCAAGAATGTCCGCCGAAGTTTCCACCAGGGTCACCATGACCACGATGCACATCGACAGAATTGCAGCGAAGTGGAAGGTCGGCATGCCGAAATGGAACGGCGTCGGGAAGCCAAACATCGGCCCCGTGGTGACGCTGGAGAAATCCGCCATGCCAAGGAACACCGCCAGCACCGTGCCGATCACCATGGCCAACAGGATCGACAGACGCGAGATGGTCGAGCTGCCGACCTTGCTCAGCAGCAACACCAGCACCAGTGTGACCGCCGCCAAACCGATGTTCTGCATGCTGCCGAAGTCCGGCGCATGGCTGTTGCCGCCCATGGCCCAGCGTGCGGCCACCGGCATCAGCGTCAAGCCGATGGTGGTGATCACGATGCCGGTGACCAGCGGCGGGAAGAACTTGGTGATTCGCGAGAACACCGGCGTAATCAATAAGCCGATCAAGGACGCGGCAATCACTGCGCCAAGCACCGACTGGAAGCCGCCCTCCCCGCCACTGCTGACGATCGCGACCATGGTCGCCACACCGGAGAACGACACGCCCTGCACCAGCGGCAACTGACAACCAAAAAACGGTAGACCCAGGGTTTGCAGCAGCGTCGCCAGCCCCCCCGCAAACAATGAAGCAGCAATCAGCAAACCAATGTCCGCCGGCGACAGGCCGGCCGCCTGGCCGATGATCAGTGGCACCGCAACGATACCGCCGTACATGGTCAGAACATGTTGCAGGCCGTAAGCCATATTCGCGCCGACCCCGAGATTTTCGTCCTCGGGCCGTTGGTGTGAAACATGGGGCGTTTTCATGGTGGGGGGTTCCCTGGTTTTTGTTATGCGCACACTGTATTCAAAACTCGCGACAAGTGTCCATGGTTTTGTATACAAAATATCAGGCACGGGTTACTCGTCACTCAAACGGCCTGATGTCTTGAGTACCCCCTCATCACGTGGCACGATCAGAAGCCATGCTGTACGGACCAACGGATGCCCCCAGCCGGGCAAGAAAAGGAAGTCACCATGAGTGGAAAACCCGCTGCACGCGCCACAGACGCCACAACATGCCCTGCCCATGCGGCGCAGAAAATAGTTGCCGGTTCTCCCGACGTATTCTTCGATGGTCTGCCTGCCGCGCGCCTTGGCGATCCAGCCTCTTGCGGCAGCGCCATCAGCGGCAACATTTCCGCAACCGTCTTCATCAACGGTAAAAACGCCGCCACCCAAGGCAGTCAGGGCAGCCACGGCGACGTTATCGTCGGCGGTTCCGGCACCGTCATCATTGGCCAGAGTGGTGGTGGCGCGCCGATCAGTCCCGTTCCGCCGATCAACTTGGGTTTCGATGAACAGTTCACGTTACTGGACGCCGACGGCGAGCCTGTCCCCGACTTCGCTTACAAAATCACCACCGCGTCTGGCAAGGTAATCCGTGGCGTCACCAATGAGCGCGGACTGACCCAGAGAGTATCGACCCGAGCGAGCGAACTGCTGCATCTGGAGCCTGACGACCTGGCCTGAACAGGAAGAACCAGTGGCTGAATTCACCTGAAAGGAGTTGTAACCAGCATGGCGCAGGCAATCCTCAGCAATAACCGGGCTCCCTCGAATCGACAGGGTGGCAGTACGCATCCCGCAGCCGTTGTCACCAAATACACCAAACGAGCCGACGAAAACGGCTGGCTGAGTGTAAAACTCGAACCAAAAGGCACGCTCATCGCCCTCTGCGAATACACCAAAGTGACCTTCACCAAAGAGTCCGGTGGTCGAACCTACTTCCGGATTGCCGACGGCAATTCGGAGTTCGTCGGGCAGACGGCCAGCCTGAAAACCGAAAATGCCTTGAAGTACCTGATGGATACCCCGCCAACGGCGCCGGCCACCGTCA
Source organism: Pseudomonas sp. Irchel s3h9 (assembly GCF_900187475.1). Lineage (NCBI taxonomy): Bacteria > Pseudomonadati > Pseudomonadota > Gammaproteobacteria > Pseudomonadales > Pseudomonadaceae > Pseudomonas > Pseudomonas sp. Irchel s3h9. The sequence continues at coordinate 345,803 of NZ_FYDH01000002.1, forward strand.
AGGTCAAGTACACCGGTGCACCGGTTCATGCGGTCTCGGAGTTCAAAGGCAAACTCCTGCAGCAATGGGCACAGGTCAGTTTCAATGGCAAAACGGCGAAGGTGACGCTGAACAGCCAGTGGGGCGGCGAATTTACCCCGATCCCTCCCGGACGCCACCGGATCATGGCCCCGGACCGCTCCCACGGAAATATCTCCACGGATGGCTACAAGGCACAAGGTAATCTGCATTGCACCGACGTCTGGTTTCCAATCGAACTGCAAGGCACAAAAGGCAACAGCAGTCGTTACATCCACGTCGGTCATTTGTCCGACGGCTGTGTCACCTTTTATGAGCTGATCAAATGGAACGACATCTACGACTACCTGATCTGCCGGCGAGTTAAAGGTGAAGGCGGGAAATATGTAGGTGAATTGCTGGTGGAGAAATAATTGAAACGGTTGCTACTTATCCGATTAATACCCGCGCTGTTGCTGGTCGTTGCCAACAGCGCCAGTGCCGACTTTGGCTGTGATGACTTTCTGTCGAAGCTCGCAGACAAGCCATCGTTTGTTGAATTCAAAGGCTGCACACAGGCGCTTGACCGCATGGGCCAGCCATTTTCCGCCAGCTATGAAGTGTCCGGGGCCAATGCTTCGAAAGCCGAACAGTACCTTGAACAGCACTTCGGGATTTCGCCGATCACGCGCGCCTGTTGTGTCTGGGACTCGACCCAAAATGGTTTCAGAGACCCGGCAACAGGCATCAACTACCTCATCAGCATTGGCTCAGAGGAGACAGAGGTCAGGCAACGGGAGTCGTGGGCCAAGATCAATCTGTTCACGATCCAGGTCGATGCTTACGCTGAAGATCCCTGACCAGACTCGATAAGGCGTCCTAGCACCGGCCTCAACAACTCCGGGCTCGCGACCCGAATCCCGAACTCAACCTCAAGCAGACCGAGTAGATCCCCGGCGTCCGCGATATCACGCCGCTCGCTCTCGGCGCCCATGCGGTGAACAGCGAAGCTGCCGTTGTTCAGCGTCTTGCGCCAGCCCTCACCGGTGCGCGCAACCATCAGGCGCTGACTGAACGGTGACTCAGGATGGGTCGAGACGTACCAGTTGCCAATGGTGTAATCGATGTCTTCCTGGCGTTGCAGGTCGAACAGGTACATCGGCCGCCATTCACCCGCCACGTTGGCACGCAGCATGTAGCCGTCGGCCTGTTTCTCAATGCGATAAGGTTCGTGAGGCGTTGGTTGCTCAGTCTCGGTGTCAAGGAGCAGCGGTGCAGTCGGCACCATGCCACCGAAGCCGACATCTGTGATGTAGCGCACGTCGTCGATAGTCACCAGACTCAAACGGTGTGTGCGCGCTGTCCAGCTGCCTTCGGGCTGATTCATTACCACGCGCCCGCTGATGGCCCGAGCGTCGAAGCCCAGTTCCAGCAACAGGGCAAAGAACAAGTTATTCAGTTCATAGCAGTAACCGCCGCGCCCACCGAGCAGGACTTTCTCTTCAATGGACGGCAGATCGATCAACACCGGCGCGCCGGTAATCGTCGCAAGATTCTCGAAAGGGAACACGCCGGTATGGCGCAGTTGCAGCAAGCGCAGGGTCACCAGTGTCGGTTCCGGTGGCGTTTCAAAACCCAGACGTTGCAGGTACAGCTTCAGATTCGTCAGGCGTGGCTCACTCATTGCTCGATCCTTATGCATGGGGCCGCAGGTCACTGCGTTGATGGTCGCCATGTATACGGGATCAGGCACTGTTTTCGACAATTGATTTCGCCAATCGCCCGCTAGCGCTTCTTGCGGGAACCGATGCGAATCCACGTCGGCGCATGGTCGCTGGCGTGCGGTTCATTGCGCACCCAGGCGTCTACGCCGGCTTCATGCAGATAAGGACTAAGCGCCGGGTTGAGCAGCAGATGATCGATGCGCAGACCGGAGTTGGTTTGCCAATGCTGCCGAAAGTAATCCCAAAACGTATAGAGCCGATCCTCGGGATACAGATGCCGCAGCGAATCGGTCCAGCCCTGATCGAGCAAGCGCTGATAACACTCGCGGCTCTCGGGTTGCAGTAGCGCATCCTTGAGCCAGGAACGGGTGTTGTAGATGTCCATGTCGGTGGGCACGACGTTGTAGTCGCCGGCCAGCACCACCGGGTGATCGCTGCTTTGCAGGTCTTTGGCGTAGCTGATCAGCCGTTCGAACCACGCTAGTTTGTAATCGAATTTCGGCCCCGGTTGCGGGTTGCCGTTGGGCAGGTACAGGCAACCGACCAACACGCCATGCACCGCCGCTTCCAGATAACGACTGTGCTTGTCATCGGGATCACCCGGCAGACCGCGCCGGCTCTCCAGCGGCTGCGCATCGCGGGCGAGAATCGCTACACCGTTCCAGGAGGCCTGGCCCTGCCAGATCGCGCCGTAACCGGCGGCTTCCAGTTCGGCGGCGGGAAACGCCGTGTCGACGGATTTGAGTTCTTGCAGGCAGGCGATATCAGGCTGCTCGCGCTTGAGCCAATCCAGCAGGTTCGGCAAACGCGCGCGTAAACCGTTGACGTTGTAAGTGGCGATTCGCAGGTTTTTCATCGGCTGAGGCTCCTGCCCAAGGGCTGTAAAAATTGTGACCCCGTGATCATCGCGCCGGTTGCATCGGATCAGTCTCGTGCGGCGTAATGGGCACTCGCCTTTTACCCGCACTGCCGAGACCGGAATCCCATGCAAACCACGCTGCAAGGTCAGCGCATCCTCTTGCGCCCGCTCCAGTATTCAGATGCCGACGCCCTGCTCCACGCTGCCGCTGACGGCGAGTTGTGGAACCTCACCGTCACCGTGGTGCCTTCGCCCAGCACTGTCGACAGTTATCTGAAAAAGGCACTCGATGGCCGTGACGCCGGCACGGTGATGCCGTTCGTGATCGTGTTGAAAGATAGCGGCCAAGTCATCGGCTCGACGCGCTTCTGGAAGATCGACCCGCTCAATCGCAAACTGGAAATCGGCAGCAGCTGGATCTCCGCGAGCTGGCAGAAATCCTTCGTCAACACCGAAGCCAAATACCTGATGCTGCGTCACGCCTTCGAAGTGCTCGACTGCGTGCGCGTGCAGTTCACCACCGACGAGAACAACCAGAAGTCGCGCAACGCGATCCTGCGGCTTGGCGCGCAGCAGGAAGGTATTGTCCGCCACGAGCGGATCATGCCGGACGGGCGCAAGCGCAACTCGGTGCGCTTCAGCATCATCGATGACGAATGGCCACAGGTGCGTCTGCACCTGGAACAGAAACTCGCTACCTGACCCTTCAGGCGCGATTACGCAGCCACTGCAAAAAGCCTCTTTTGGGTACAACCGCCGGCGCTTCCTCGGTCAGAGATTGCGCCTTGTGCAGGCGGAAATCGAGCAGCGTCTGCATCGCGTCGTGGATATCATGACGCGCATCGAGGCACGGTTTGAGGTACGACTTCTCGATGCGATACAACGCGCAAAAGGTCTTCGCCGAAAAGTCCGCCGGCAACGCGGTATCGGACAAGATTCCTGCCTCGCCAATCACCTCGCCCGGCCCCATGCGCCCGGACTCGAACGGTGTACCGTGGCGCTTCAACGTCACCGACACCACACCGGACTCGATAATGAACAAGTGATCGCTGACCTCCCCGCCCGCCAGAATGACTTCGCCGGCGCGGAAGGTTTGCAGGCTCATGTTCTGGCTGAAGGTGTCCTTCTCTTCCTGGCGCAGGGTTGAGAAAATCGGCGAGCTGTCGAGCAACGCCCGGGGCCGCGACAGGTTGGTCGGCGCAGCACTTTCATCGCTCGACAGCAGATTGACCCCGGAGGCCTGCAAGTGCCGATAGGCCAGATCGAACAACTGATTGCGCACCACCCGCTTCTCGCCCATTGAGGCGACGAAACCGCTGATCTCGTATTCCGCGCCACTGCTGCCGGAGCTTTTCAGTGCGACGCTCGGCGCAGGTATGTCGAGCAACTGGCGACAGCCCTGCATCGCCCGCTCCAGCGCATCGATCACCGAATTGGGCCGCGCATGCGGGCTTACCTGCACGCTGACCGCGACACCAAACATATTGCTCGGCCGGCTGAAATTGATGATCTTGGCCTTGGCCGCCAGCGAGTTGGGGATCACCGCCATGCTGCCCTGACTGGTTTGCAGGCGCGTGGCGCGCCAGTCGATATCGGTAACCCGGCCTTCGGTGCCGTCGATGGAAATCCAGTCATCGAGTTGATAAGGCTTGGTGGTGTTGAGGACTATCCCGGAAAACACATCGCTGAGCGTGCTCTGCAAGGCCAGACCGACAATGATCGCCAACGCCCCGGAGGTCGCCAGTACGCCTTTGACCGGCAGATCCAGCACATAGGCCAGCGCCGCGATGATCGCGATGAGGAAAATCACCGCGCCGAGCAAGTCCTGCAACAACCGCCCGGTGTGGCCGACCCGCTGCATCATCACCGCGCCGATCAACACCGTCAGGGTGCGCGCACCGAACAGCCACCAGCCAATCTGCAGGCCAGTCGCCGCTAGGTGCAGCGGCACGTTGTCGGCCCACGGCGCCGGCTCCATGGGATTGAGGCCTTCGTTGAACAGCAGCACGCTGAACAGGCTGAAAATCAGCACCCGCACCAGCAGTTTCCACTCGCTGCCATGGGAACTGATCAGACGCCATAAACCCAGATCGAGGAGGATCAGGATCAACGCGCAGAACAACGGATGTTCGGTGAGCAGAGACAGCATCAAACAACTCCGACGGGGGCCAATCGCGAGAAGATCGCACAGATTGAGCAAGTGTAGGAGCAATTGATTTCAGAGGATGAACACGCCCGCAAAAACACCACAAAACCCATGTAGGAGTGAGCCTGCTCGCGATGGCAGGGTATCAGTCAAAGAGACTTCGACTGACACTCCGCCATCGCGAGCAGGCTCACTCCTACATTTATTGCATAGGACTTGAGTTATGTACCGTTAGTCGGGTGCTGTAGCTGGTCATCAGGTTGCGGTAATCCGGGATGTGATTGGAGAACAACGTGCCCAGCCCTTCGATGTCGTTGCGCCAGTCGCGGTGCAGCTCGCAGGCCAGACCGAACCAGGTCATCAATTGCGCGCCAGCGCTGGACATGCGGTTCCACGCCGATTCACGGGTCAGTTCGTTGAATGTGCCGGAGGCGTCCGTCACCACGAACACATCGAAGCCCTCTTCCAGCGCCGGGAACGCCACGCAAACCTCAGTCACCACACCGGCAATGATCAATTGCTTCTTGCCAGTGGCCTTGATCGCCTTGACGAAATCTTCGTTGTCCCAGGCGTTGATCTGGCCCGGACGGGCGTGTTCATGGGCGTTTCCTCTTTTCTATTGGCAACAGCCATCCCTGGCCTGCGAACCGGCCTACGCGTCCTGTGTAGAGCGCAGTGGTGGTGCGTTAAGCGTGCATCTGACCGAAGCGGCCGGACTGGAAGTCGGCGAAGGCCTGGTGGATTTCCTGCTCGGTGTTCATCACGAACGGGCCGTGGCCGACGATCGGTTCGTCGATCGGCTCGCCGCTGAGCAGCAACACCACCGCGTCCTGGCTGGCTTCGAGTGTCAGTTGATGGCCGTCACGCTCGAACAGCGCCAACTGCCCTTCACGCACCGATTCCACACCGTTGACCTGCACCGAACCTTTGAGCACCACCAGCGCGGTGTTGCGGCCTTCGTGCAGATCCAGCGTCAGCAACTTGCCGGCGTTCAGGCGCAGATCCCACACATCAATCGGTGTGAAAGTCCGCGACGGGCCAGTGTGGCCATCGAACTCACCGGCGATCAGGCGCAGGCGACCGGCGTTGTCCTTGAGCGCAATGCTCGGGATGTCGCTGTCGAGAATGGTCTGGTAGCCCGGCGCGGCCATTTTGTCTTTGGCCGGCAGGTTGACCCACAACTGGACCATTTCCAGTTTGCCGCCGGTTTTGGCGAAGTTTTCCGAATGGAATTCCTCGTGGAGGATCCCGGAAGCCGCAGTCATCCATTGCACATCGCCCGGGCCGATCACACCGCCACTACCGGTCGAATCGCGGTGCTGAACCTCGCCTTCATAAACAATAGTCACGGTTTCGAAACCACGGTGCGGATGCTGACCAACGCCACGCCGTTCGATGGTCGGGGTGAAATCGGCTGGACCGGCGTGATCGAGCAGCAGGAACGGGCTGATGTGTTTGCCCAGGTTGTCGTAGGAAAACAGCGTGCGAACCGGGAAACCATCGCCGACCCAATGGCCGCGCGGGCTGGTGTAGATACCGATGATGTTTTTCATGGTTGTCTCCAATTTGGGTGAGTGACGCGATGGATCAAGCTTAAATCCATGACCATTAATGCACTAGACTGCAAAAATCAGCCTTAGCGTTCTATATGGAGAACGATGGTGGAAGACCTCAACACCCTTTACTACTTTACCCAAGTGGTCGAACATCATGGTTTCGCCGCCGCCGGGCGCGCACTGGACATGCCCAAATCGAAGCTCAGCCGACGGATTTCCGAACTGGAAGAACGCCTTGGCGTGCGCTTGCTTCACCGCACCAGCCGCCATTGTTCGTTGACCGAAATCGGTCAGGCCTATTACCAGCGCTGCCTGGCCATGCGCGTCGAAGCCGAAAGCGCCGCCGAGCTGATCGAACGCAACCGCTCCGAACCGCAGGGACTGGTGCGCCTGAGTTGCCCGACAGCGCTGCTCAACTCGTGGGTCGGGCCGATGCTCACCCGTTACATGCTCAAATACCCGCTAGTGGAATTGTTTATCGAGAGCACCAACCGCCGCGTCGATCTGCTGCACGAAGGCTTCGACATTGCCTTGCGCGTGCGTTTTCCGCCGCTGGAGAACACCGACATGGTCATGAAGGTGCTGGGCAACAGCACGCAATCGGTGGTCGGCAGCCCGCAGTTTGTCGAACGCCTGTCGTCACCGCCCTCACCTGCCGACCTCAACGGCTTGCCGAGCCTGCACTGGGGCGCGGCGCAGCGCGAATATCAATGGGAGCTGCTCGGGCCGAATGACAACACGGCACTGATTCGCCATACGCCACGCATGGTCACCGATGATTTGATTGCCCTGCGTCAGGCGGTGATTGCCGGCGTTGGCGTGGCGCATTTGCCGAGTGTGGTGGTGCGTGAGGACATTGCGGCCGGTCGTGTGGTGGAGTTGATTCCCGGTTGGGCGCCGAAGTGCGGCGTAGTGCATGCGATTTTCCCTTCGCGGCGCGGGTTATTGCCGTCGGTGCGCACGTTGATTGATTTTCTCGGCGAGGAATTTGCCCACAGTGACATTGCCTGAATCGGTGGTGCGCCCTTCGCGAGCAGGCTCGCACCCACAAGGATTTTGTGAACACCACAGATCTCCTGTGGAAGCGAGCCTGCTCGCGAAGAGGCCAGCCCGGACAACACAAATCCTGAAAATGATTCATGACTTCTGATCAACAGTGCTTTGCCCCGCCAGCGGTTTTTCTCAACGATGCAGACGCCGATACTCCTACCCATTCCCACTGCAACCCTGGAGTTTTTCATGTCTGTTCCCGCTTTTGGTCTGGGTACATTTCGCCTGCAAGGCCAGGTCGTCATTGATTCGGTGAGCACCGCTCTCGAACTCGGCTACCGGGCCATCGACACCGCGCAAATCTACGAAAACGAAGCCGACGTCGGCGAGGCCATCGCAGCCAGCGGCATACCGCGCGAAGAGCTGTTCATCACCAGCAAGATCTGGGTCGCCAACTTCGCCCAGGATCGCTTGATCGACAGCCTCAAGGAAAGCCTGCAAAAACTGCAGACCGACTACCTCGACCTGACGCTGATTCACTGGCCGTCGCCGGAAAACCAAGTGCCGGTCGAAGAGTTTATGGGCGCCCTGCTCGAAGCCAAGCGTCTGGGCCTGACCCGACAGATCGGTGTTTCCAACTTCACCATCGAGCTGATGCAACAGGCGATCGCGGCGGTCGGTGCCGACAACATCGCTACTAATCAGATTGAACTGCACCCGTATCTGCAAAACCGCAAAGTGGTCGAGTTCGCCCAGAGCCAAGGCATCCACATCACCTCGTACATGACCCTCGCCTACGGCGAAGTGCTGCAAGATCCGCTGATCCAGCAGATCGCCCAGCGCCTGCAAGCCACCCCGGCGCAAATCACCCTGGCCTGGGCCATGCAGTCTGGCTACGCGGTGATTCCGTCGTCGACCAAGCGCGCCAACCTGCAAAGCAACCTTACCGCTACAGCGCTGACACTGAGCGACGCCGATATGGCGCTGATTGCCACGCTTGATCGCGACCATCGCCTGACCAGCCCGAAAGGCATCGCGCCGCACTGGGACTGAGCCGGCGCCCGTCAGATTTGCAAGCGTTGCGCGAGTCCGGCCATGGCCTTGCGCAACGTCTCGCTCGCCACGTCCAGCGGCGCCGCGTGCGTCTCGCGACACGCCTGCTCGAGCGCTACACATGCCGCCACCACCCGCGCCGCGCCGACCATCTGCGCCCCACCCTTGATGTGATGCGCCAGCTCGCGCAACCCTGCGCGATCCTGCTCCTGCTGCAAAAGCTCCAGACGTTGCAGATCGAGGCGCACGCTGTTCAACACTTCCTTGCGCAACTGTTCGATCAAGGCACGATCATCCCCAGCCATTTGCTCCAGCGTGCTCAGGTCGATTTCCGTCAGCGCGGCCACCTCGCCGGGGTCCACCGTCTTCTCGCAATGACTGGCAGCCGTCAACGCCTGCGCCAGGTCGTGCAAGCGGATCGGTTTGAACAGGCATTCGTCCATGCCGGCATTCAGGCAGCGCGTCCTTTCCTCAGCTTGCGCATTGGCGGTAAAGCCGAGGATCAGACAAGGCTTGCGGCCGGCATGCGACTCGGCATCGCGGATGGCCCGCGCCAGTTGGTAACCGTTGCGCCGCGGCATGTTGCAATCGGTGATCACCACATCGAACGCCTGCGCCCGCCACTGCTTCAGGCCTTCATCACCGTTCTCGGTGTCGACGGTGCGATGGCCGAGTTCACTCAACTGCCAGCACAACAGCAATCGGTTCACCGGATGATCGTCCACCACCAGAACACTCAGTGAAGCCGTTACCGCAAGCGCTGCTTGCGGAGCACTTGGCGCGCGAGCCAGAGCAGCCAACAACGGCAGTTCAAGACTGACTTCGACGCGTGTGCCTTCACCCGGTGCACTGTCAAGCCGCAGCGTACCGCCCATCATTTCACAGAGGTTGCGACTGATGACCAGCCCCAGCCCGGAACCACTGCGGGCTGATTGCGAGTCATGGCTCGCCTGCACGAAAGGGTTGAACAGCCGTCGTCGGTCGTCGGCGTTAATCCCCACCCCGCTGTCTTCAATAAGCACTTTCACACTCAGGCGTTCCGCCGTCGCGGTGGTCACCGTCAGCCGTAGACTGACCTCGCCCTCCTCGGTGAACTTGATCGCGTTGCTCAACAGATTCGACAGCACTTGTTTGAAGCGCGTCGGATCAATCAGCACGTCAATGTTGCTGCGGGCATCAAGTTCGATGTGCCACAACAAGCGCTTCTGCCGCGCCAGCCCTTCAAACACTCGACACACCGACACCACCTGCTCACGCAGGTTGGCACGCTCAGGCACGAGGGACAAATGCCCGGTCTCGATCCGCGCGATGTCGAGGATGTCGCCGATCAACGCCAGCAACTGTTGCCCGGCGTTGGATGCCACCTGAATCGCCAAGCGATCGGTCACGCCTTCCTCGGCGCGCTTCAAGGCCAGTTCGAGCATGCCGATCAAGGCGTTCATCGGCGTGCGAATTTCATGGCTCATGGTCGCCAGAAACGTGGTCTTGGCGCGATTGGCATCATCTGCCACGTCCTTGGCTTCCTGCAATTGCTGCAACCATTGCTGGCGCCGGCGAATCTGTTGGCGTTGAAAAACGATCCAGGCCAGCGCAAGCGCCAGCAACACCGCCGCACCGGCAAAACCGAGGAGAATCTCGCGACGATGGCGTAACCAATAACTGTCTTCCACCACCACATCGTGGCTCCAGCGCTCTACCAGTTCGTCCATCTGTGGCGGGGCGATGCTCAACAACGCCTTGTTCAGGATCGAATGCAATGCCGTCATCTGCGGTGCCGTCGCCAACGCAATGCGCGCCGGTTGATCGCCGATGGTGCCGGTAATGCGCAGACGCTCACGGTAGTGACGTGCGATCAGAAAGCGCGCCACCAGCAATGAACTCACCGTGGCATCGACCTGACCCTTGGCAATCAACGCCACGCCTTCAGCGGGGCTTTTGACTTCGACCAGACGGATGCGCGGCACGCGGCTTAACAGGTAAGCACGTAACGGATGGCCGCGATAAATCGCCAGCCGTTTATCGGCCAGATCATCGAGGTTGAGCGGTCCCTGCGCGGTGATTACGCTGACCAGCACAAACGGATTATTCAGGTAGGCACGGGTAAATTGCAGTTCGGCTTCGCGCTCGCTGCTCGGTGTCACCACCGGCAATACATCCAGTTCACCGGCCTTGAGCTGTTCGATCTGCCGATCCAGCGACCTCCCGCGCACGATCTCGAAGTTCAACCCGCTGCGCTGGCTGATCAGACTCAGCAGTTGCGCCGACAGTCCGCTGAAACGGCCATCGGCATCAAAAAATGTCAGCGGCGCGAAATCTTCGATGGCTCCAACCCGGACAACTGGATGCTGGTCCAGCCATTCCTGCTCATTCGCACTGAGCTGCACCCGCGACTGTTCAGCCATATCGGCGAGGCCGACGCTCCAGCGTAGCTCGATGCGCTGGCGCCGCTCCATGGGGATGGCCGTCAATGCCTTGTCGACGATGCGTTTGAAGCGCCCATCGCTGCGCAACAGCGCGAAGCCGAACGAATTGGCGTCCAGCCCGGCCGGACCGGCCAATTGCAGGTCGTTACGATAATTGGTGTTGATCAGGTAGTTGGCACTGATGAAGTCGCCCAGATAAACATCGTCCGCGCCGAAGGCCACCGCACCGAGCGCATCCATCGCCGACGGGTAACGCTGCACACTTGCCCGGGGATAAAACGCCTGCACGCTGGCCAGAGGCAGATAGTCCTCGACCATGGCCAGGCGCTTGCCGGCCAGATCGGTGGGCAATTGCTCATCGAGTCGAGTCACCAGCATCGGCTGATCTTCGGCGTAGGCACGGGACAGGATGAAGGCCGGGTCGGCGGCTTCAAAACTGTTGGAGGTCCCCAGCAGATCGAGATCGCCGCGTTTGAGTGCCGCCATCACGGCATCGCGGTTGGCGAAACGGCGGACTTCGATGCGCACGCCGAGCAACTGCCCCAGCAGGTCGGCGTAATCGGCGGTCAGACCTTCGAGTTCCTGTTGATTACGGGTGATCTCGAACGGCGGGTAATCCGGCCCGGAAATGCCCATGCGCAACACCGGATGCTGACGCAGCCATTGCCGGTCCTGTTCATCCAGGCGCAGCTGGACATTTTCCAGTCCGGTACGGGTCAGCACTTGCAGCACCTGCGGCGTGTCGCTTGCCCAACAGGTGGCCATCAGCGTCAGCCACAGCCACAGCCAGACAATCCGGCGCCCCTGCCTCATGTCTGTCCGCTCAGATCACATGATTACGCTTGGCGAAATCGCGCAAGTGTACCGCTGAGTTCACCCCGAGTTTTTTCATCAGACGGGTCTTATAGGTGCTGACGGTTTTGTGACTCAGGTGCATGTCCTCAGCAATCGCCTTGTTGGACTTGCCCCGCCCCAGTTGCGCGAAAATGCTCAACTCACGGTCGGAGAGCTGCTCGATCATCTGTTTTTCCGTGATCTGCACGGCATTCAGCGTACTGAAATGGTCCGGGAGCGCAGAGAAAAAGGTATGCCCCGACACCACCGCCCGGATGGCATTGCGCAACTGCTCCAACTGATTGGTTTTGGTCACGTAGGCCATGGCCCCGGCGCGCACACAGCGTTCCTGATAGAACATCGGCTCGTGTGTACTGAACACCAGCACTCGACAATGAAGATCATTGGCCTTGATCCGGGCCAGCACCTCCAGCCCGCCGAGCACTGGCAGATTCAGGTCGAGGATCACCAATTGAGGCTTGTGTTCACGAATAAGCGAGATCACCTCGTTGCCTTGGGACGCCTCGTATATCTGCTTGAATCCTTCGGCTTGCAACACGATCCGGATGGCGGCACGCACCACCGGATGATCGTCGACGATCAGCGCTAACTTCATGGCCACTCCCGGTGCAAAGACTGACGGTCAGGCCACCGATGGGGGCTGATCCAGACTCAGTGGCTGCACAGGGACTGTTGCATGGAACGGGGAGCAAAGCACCTGTCAGGTCTGACAGTTGCGGCCGGGGACTTTTTATGCATGCGCAACGTACTGCATCAGCGGGTGTGGCTTGTGAGCGGCCGGTTTACCTGGCTTTGCGGGCACATCGACCAGCGCCATCAACTGACTGATCGACTGTTTTGAAGGCAACGTCAAATGACTGATCTGCACATTCTCCTGAGCGAACCCCGAGGTCTGTTGCAACGGCGCCGTGCCTTCGTTATAGATCAACGCCTGACGAATCTGCGGGTTATCAAGGAAAAACCCCAGCAGATCCAGCGAACGCGCCGCCAGTTCGGCATTGATGACCACCACATCGAACGGCTCACAACCGTAGTCCACCAGCGTCAACAGCTCAGTGAGGCTTTGCACCGGGGCCACGCGGTAGTAATCGAGGCTGTTGAACAGACGCTCGATTTTCATCCGGTGGAAATGCTGCGAATCTGCTATCAGGATGCGCAGGGCTTTATTGATCATGCTCAATCTCCCGGTGTCACGGTTTCTGGGTGCGGCAAGACTACGCAAGCCACACGACAGGATCTGTAGGACTTTTCCTAAAAGAAGGTTCACTCATCCAAGTCACGCCGATCACTGTGCTGCTGCAACCAAAGCAACAGATCAGCCCCGGACATCGGCCGCGCATACCAATAGCCCTGCCCTTGGGAACACCCCAATGCCAACAGTTCACGGCGCTGTGCATCGGTCTCGATCCCTTCGATCACCACGCTCATGCCGAGGGTTTCACCCAACGCCAGTGTGCTGCTGATCGCCGCCCGGCATCGCGGTTCGTGCTCAAGATTGCGGATGAATTCGGCGTCGAGCTTGATCTCGTTGAACGGCAACTGACACAAGCGCTGCAAAGATGAGAAGCCGGCGCCGAAGTCATCGATCGATAGACGACAGCCCATCATTCGCAGGCGGACGAGGCTTTCCAGGCTGGTGGCCGGCGCTTCTAGCAGACCGCTTTCGGTCAGTTCGAAAGTCAGGCCTGCACCGCAAGCGCCGTGGTGCGCCAGAAGGTTCTTCAACGTGGTCGTGAGCTGCGCATTGGCCAACTGCACAGCGTGCAGATTGAACGCAACATTCAGGAAAACTCCCTGTGCACGGGCACTTCGTTGCACGCCCAGTGCCTGCTCGATCTGCGCAAACAGTAGCTCGTCGAGCAACCCGCAACGCTCCAGTACAGGCATGAACAAAGCGGGCGAAAGGATGCCGTGGGTCGGATGGAGCCAGCGGCATAGCACCTCTACACCACAGACCTCACCGGTCTGCAGGTTGAATTTGGGCTGATACCAGGCCTGCAATTGCTGCTGCGCCAACGCCTGACGAACCGATGCCTCACTGGCCAGCGTCACGGCAGCGGCCGTGGGTTGCGCCAGAGCAGGCCTGTCGAGGGATTTGCTCAGCAGATTCGCCAGCACTTGCACATGCAAAGGCTTGCCTACATCGCCCAGCAGTTCCAGGCCAAGCAACGCCACCATCTGATGCACCGCACGACGTAGGTCTGCCGACAGCGAACTACTGATGATCACCGACTTGACCTGCCCCGAGGCCCCCACCCGCTGCAGAAACTCCAGCCCGTCCATCCCCTCCATCTGCAAATCGCACAGGGCGACATCGACGGTACCGACTTCCTGCAAGAGCGCCAGCGCCTGAGCTCCGTCACTGGCCTCGAAGATTTCGCGACAACCCAGCGTACGCAGCATGTTGACCGCCACCGAGCGCTGGAACGCATGGTCTTCCAACACCAACACACGCAGCGGCAGAGCAGGCACGGCGATTGAGTCGTCGATGCCGGGAGCATGGTGTGTCGTGGCCAATCGCGTATTCGACTCGCCAGCAGAGATCTCAACGGTTGTGGGATTGTTCATGAACATCGAGGTGCTCCAGCAAAGGGCCAAGGGTTTGCCGGTCCGGGGTACGGATCAGCATCAACTGTCGTCGGTGGTTGGCATAAATCGTCTGAGCCTGCGGCTGGCCGCGAACGGTGTCATGAATCACGCCGTGGCGAATCTGTGCATTGCTTGCAAAGAACCGCACCCAATCCACGCCAGTGGCGGCGATCAACCCCGCGTTGATGATCATCAGGTCAAAGTGCTGGAAGGGCTCGCTGGAGTAATGGGTCACGCCCAACAACTCACGAAACGAGTGCACCCGCGTCAGTTCGCGACAGCCCAGTTCTTTAAAGGTCTTGCCGATTCGGGCGTGCAACGCAGGCTCCTCGTCGGCAATCAGAATTCGCCAGCTTTTGTAGGACATTGGTTTCGACAGAGGTAGAAAAGGTCGCCGCTCGCGGCGTAAGAGGCGACACACTAGGCAAAACAGTCGTCAAAGCATGTAGGACGAGTCTGAAAAAACACCAAGAAATCTCCGATACCCTTTGAAGAACAACGCCACGTCGGAAGGATCCGACGTGGCAACCCGCCTCACCAAAGGTAGCGATACCCCAGGCTCACTCCGAATGGCTGTTCGATGCCATTGCCCTTGGCGTACTCGGCATCCAGCGAGATCTTGCTTTTCTCACTGACCTGCAATACGCCGCCGAAGCCGAGTTCGACGCGGTTGCCCGGCAGCTCGGCATCGAGTTTGTTGCCATTGACGCTGACCTTGCTGCTGCCGGCATGCTCGGTGATGTACGACGCTTTGACATACGGTTGGGCCTTCATGCCATTGCTCAGCTCCAGGCTGCGACCGAACAGCGAACCGACACGGCTTTGCAGTGAATCCAGATCATCGGACTTGACGCGCAGGCCGTTGCTAGCGGTGTAACTGGCCCCTTGGGTGCGGGTCGCAGTGATTTCCAGTTGCGGCTCGACGAACCAGCCATCCTTCAGATTGATGCGCTTGCCAACCTCGATATCAGCACCGACACCATTAGTGCTGTAGGAACCTTTTACCGCTTGCCCCAGATTGTTCGGCGTTTTGATGTCCGTATCGAAACGGCTGTACTTCAGGACGCTGTCAACGTAGACGCCATTGTCATTGAGGTAAGTGGCGTAAATGCCGAACATGCGGCTGTCGATATCGCCCGACGCCCCTTCACCGAAATCCAGATCGGAACGCGCAGTACCGACCATGCCACCGACATAAATCTTGCCGCTGTCCACTGCGAAAGCCTTGTCGGCACCGATTTCCAGACCGCTGACGTCCTGGGAATAGGCGCGGCTGGAATGCTCGCTCACATCGAAACGCTTGCCGATGGCGCGGGTCCAGAGCCCCCCGTCATCCTCGCCCATGCGCAACTCGCCGAGGCGCTTGACCAGAGCGTTCATCTGCGCGTTCCACAGGCTGGCGCCGGCGGTGTGCGCGGCGATGGCGGCGTTGGCCCCTTTGGACAGGTTTTCCGGCGCCGGGTCGATCGGGCGCGGCGGTGGCGTCACAGGGCCCACCGGATCCACTGGATTGACCGGATCAACTGGCGTCACTGGCTCCACCGGATTGCCGGGGTCTACTGGCGTCTCTGGATCCACCGGCGTTACCGGATCAACCGGAATCGCTCCCCCGCTCGCCAGTACCCAGTCATCACCCTGTTGGCGCAAGGTATAGCGGAATGCACCCGCATCGACGTGGCCGCCATACAGGGCGAATTTCGCGCTGCCGCCGTTCGTATCGACCAACAGCAAGCGGCCATCGGAGGTCGTCGGTTCATGACCGGTATCGCCGACGATCAGCGTGTGATCACCGCTGGCCATGCCGACGCCTTGCACGATCAGCAGATCATCACGCTGATTGGCGATATCGGAATTCATCAAAATGCTGCCGCTGCCGGACAGGGCATTGACCGTAAGCGTCTTGAACGTACCGTCGTTGCTGGGCGTAAACGCCAGACGACCGCCATTGAGGGTCAGCGAGTCCAGCGTTTTCACGCCGTTCTCCATGACATTCACCGTGCCACCGGCGTCTGCCACCAGACCATTGGCTTGGGCGCCCGTGTAGAGATTGACCTGACCGCCATTGCTGACCGTGCTGTTGTTGGCCGTGCCGGTGTCGTACACGCTTTGCGTACCGCCTTGAACACGCGTGTCGTTGGCCACCGCCCCGCCAATCAAGCCACGGCGAAGGGTTTGCTCACCGCCGGCGTCAATCACGCTGCCGTTGGCCACCGCCATGTTGATCAGGTTTTGTGTGCCGCCAGCACCGACCTGAGTATCGTTGGCAATCGCCATGACATCCAGCGTCTGTACGCTGCCTGCATTGATCAGCGTGCGATTGGCCGTGGAACGTGTGACGGTCTGCTGACTGGCATTGAGCACGGTGTCATTGGCGATACCGCTGGTGCCCACCATCTGTGAGCCGCCGTTATTGACCACCGTGCCATGACTGACGCCACTGGAAACGTTCTGTGTCGCACCGTCCACCACGGTGTCGTAGGTCACACCGTTCTGAAATACGCTCTGCGTACCACTACCGCTGACCGTGGTGCGATGGGCTGTGCCGTTGGTTCCGATCGATTGAAGGCCTGTGGTGACGCTTTCGTCATAAATCACCGCCCCGCCATTGACTGAGGGGGTATAGGCACTGGCGTGCAGTGGCAGCAAAAACGCAACGGCGACGGCCACGGCGACAGGGTGGCGCTGGAACAACGGGGAACGGGTTTTCATCAACAGAACCTCACGTGCGCCCTCTTGGGCAACGGCGTAAATCGAGTTGAGTTCGAACCTCTGAGGGAACCGGTTCGCACTCGGGGAACCGGCAATTTAGAGAAGCGAAGGGATTTTCTGAGTAGGATTTTTCCTTGTCTTTGTAGGAAATTTCCCAAGAGCATTGATCGGTTTTGACCCATGCTCAAATGCAAGAAAGCGAGCCCGTTGCAGGCTCGCTTGATTGGTCTTCAGCCGCGTGCGCCAACCACGCTTGAACCGTAAGAGATGATGACCTCCACCCGACGGTTGAGCTGACGGGAGCGGACATTACCGTTGTCGGCAATCGGAAATTGCTTGCCGTAGCCTTTGGTGATCAGCCGATCAGCGCCGATGCCCATTTGCTTGAGCGCGAAAGCCACGGCGTCTGCGCGCCGCTCCGACAGACGCTGATTGAAATCGTCACCGCCGACATCGTCGGTAAACCCTTCGATGCGCACCTTGCGTTCAGGGTTGGCCGCCAGATACTGCGCCAGTTGTTCGAAGTTGCGCTGGCTGCCGTACTTGAGATCGGCCTTGCCGGTGTCGAACAGCACATCGCCGAAGGTCACGACTTCCCCGCGCTGGGTTTTCTGCGCTTTCATCGCTTGCAGCGCCTTGAGCTGCTGAGTGCGCACGTCGAGTTGCACCTGGGTACGCTCGGCGTCGATTTTCTTCAGACCCGCCTCGGCTTGGCGGCCGGCAATGGTCTGCTCGGCCAGGGCGATTTTCTGGCTGGCCAGATAGGCCAATTGATCGACTTGCGGTGCCTGGCGGTCCTTCTGCGACGCCTGGTCGGCCGCGTTCAACGCCGTAAAGGCAGACTTGGTTTCAATAGCTGCGAGGGTGTTGGCTTCCGGCTTGTTTTGCAGCGCCGCGAACTGTTCGCGGGCTTGCAGCAGTTGCGGGTTTTCAGGCGGCGTGGCGCAACCGGCCAGTGTCAGAGCGATCAGCGAAGCGATGGGCAACAGTTTGAAATTCGACATGAACAAGTCCTTATTGAGCGCTGGCTGGCGGATTGAAACCGGTGACCGGGTCTTGCAGCATTTCCTGCTTGAGCACCTCAATGCCATTGCGCGCGTCAGCCAATTGTTTCTGCCATTTCACAGCGCGCGATTTACGTTCGGCGAGGTTGGCATCGGCTTCGATCTGTTCGGCCAACAACTTGGCTTGCGGGTAGTTTTTCTCACCGAGGGCGCGTTCCATCTGGAACATCTTGTCTTGCGCTGCCTTCATTTCCAACGGTGCGTATTGGGTTGCTTCGGCCGACACCGCACGGTTGACCGCGTCCTTGGACAAGCTGATCTGTTGCTCTGGAAGCGGCGCGCTGGCGCAGGCACTCAACGCCGCAGCGACGGCCAGTCCAGAGACGGCCAATCGTGCACGGGAAGACATACGTGGAAGGGTCATCAACAGCTCCAAATGTTAACCAGTGAAGTGAGCTCGGCTGTATGCCGAGACCACCGCACGTTAGCGACAGAGAGCCAGTGACGAATGTAGGAAAATTCGCAAGAACGACAGGGAAAATGGAAATAGATTGCTACGCCAGACGCTCATCCAGTTGTGCCGCCAAACGCTCCATCGATTGCTGCAAGGCATCCACCGCTTCGGTCAGAACCTGCGTGTCGAGACCTTCGCTGGCAACTTCCAGCGCTTCACAAGCCTGGATCAGTGAGTGCGCCTTGATAATGCGTGCGCCGCCCTTGACCCGGTGGGCCAGATTAGCGAGCCCGGGCATGTCGTGCTGGGTAAACAGGCGCATCAGTTTGGCCATGTCCTGCGCATTGCTCGTGGCCAGATCGCTCAACAGACTGTTGATCGACGCGCGGTCGCCACGGGTCAATTGTTCGAGGCTGCCCAGATCGATGTCACCGATGCCGACATCGCCGGGCTCGTCTTCAGTCGGTGAACGAGGCCGTGGAACGACTGCGGCCAGACGCAGATTCAGATCCCTGAGGCTGATCGGTTTGAACAGGCAATCGTCCATGCCGGCCTCGGCGCAACGATCCTTCTCCTCGGCCAGCGCATTGGCGGTAAACCCCAACACCAGGCTGCGCGCCAATCCTCGCGTCGCCTCTTCATCGCGGATCGCCCGGGCCAGTTCGTAACCATTCATGATCGGCATGTTGCAGTCGGTGATGACCACGTCGAACGTCTGATTGCGCCAGGCACGCAGACCATGGGCGCCGTCCTCGGCATCCGTCACCCGGTGGCCCAAATAACTCAACTGCTGCGACAGCAGCAGACGGTTGGCCGGGTAATCGTCAATCACCAGAATATTCAGACAGTGACTGGCCTGCAGTGCCACGTTTTCCTCGACCGGCGCGGCGTCCAGAGGATCGAGTGTCGGTAGATTCAACCGCACCTCGATCTGCGTGCCCTGCCCCAACTCGCTGGTCAGCGCGAGGCTGCCGCCCATCATTTCGCACAAGGTGCGACTGATCATCAGCCCCAGCCCGGAGCCGCCCTGGGCCGACTGACCATGGTTGGCAGCCTGGGAAAACGGCGTGAACAATTGCGCCTGATCCACAAGCGAGATGCCGCGCCCACTGTCGGTCACGCGCAAGCAAAGGCGCAGTCGATCATCACTGCCAGTCTCGACCTGCACGCTCAATACCACCTTGCCCACATCGGTGAACTTGATCGCATTGCTCAACAGGTTCGACAACACTTGCTTGAAACGCAGCGGATCGATCAACACGTCGACGTTGCTCAGGGCGTCCAGATCCAGTTGCAGACGCAACTGTTTCTGGCGCGCCAGGCCTTCAAAAATGCGCGCAACCGATTCAATCAGTTCACGCAGATTGGCGCGTTCCGGCGCCAGCGACAGGCGCCCGGACTCGATCCGTGCAATATCGAGAATGTCGCCAATCAGGTCCAGCAAGCCCCGCGCTGCGCCCGAGGCCACTTCAACGGCAAAGCGATCCAGCACACCTTGATCGGCCTTTTTCAGCGCCAGTTCGAGCATGCCGATGATGGCGTTCATCGGCGTCCGAATTTCATGGCTCATGGTTGCCAGGAACGTGGTTTTGGCGCGGTTGGCGTCATCGGCAACATCTTTGGCGATTTGCAGTTCCTGCAACAGATGCTGACGCTCGCTGACATCGATCCAGCCAGCGATCATGCCGGTGACGGCACCATCGCTGCCACGGTATGGCAGCATCCAGTGATAGATGGTCAGCGCGCGGCCGTCCGCCAGATTCAGGCTGCGGTCCTGGATGCTCGGCAAGCCGTCCTCCATCACCCGTAGATAATCATCCTGAAACGTCTGTGCTTGCTGCATATCGCTGAGCACGCCGTCCGTGACCAACTTGCCGATGACCGCTTCGCGCTCGGT
Organism: Pseudomonas sp. Irchel s3h9; assembly: GCF_900187475.1. Lineage (NCBI taxonomy): Bacteria > Pseudomonadati > Pseudomonadota > Gammaproteobacteria > Pseudomonadales > Pseudomonadaceae > Pseudomonas > Pseudomonas sp. Irchel s3h9. Next base: position 366,059 of record NZ_FYDH01000002.1, read on the forward strand.
GCCAAACACTTGCAGATAACCACTGTTGCAGATCACCAGGCGACCTTCGCGATCGCGCACGTAGATCGGATGCGGCGTGCCGTCGATCAGCACGCGCATGAACTCCATCTGATCGTTCAGCGCGATTTCCGCCTGACGGCGCTTGCGCATCAACAGACGCAGATAAGCGATCCAGCCCAGCGCCACCAACAGCAACACGCCGGCGATCACGAAGCCCTGGATGATCATGCCGCGATTGCGCAGCCAATAACTGTCATTCACCACCACTTCGCTGCGCCAGCGGTTGGTCAGCTCATCCATTTCCTCCGGGCTGATGCTCAACAGGGCCTTGTCGAGAATCGAGTACAGCTCCAGCGCACCGCGACTGGTGGCCAGTGCGATGCGTGCAGGCTGGGTGCCGACGGTACTGGTGACCTGCAATTTGTCGCGGTACTGACGCGAGATCGTGTAGCGGGCACTGACCAGTGAGTTGATCGCGCCGTCGACCTCTCCCAGCGCGACCATCTCCATGGCTTCGGCAGCATTGTCCGCCGGCACCAACTGCACATTGGGGTATTGCTCGACGAGGTATTCACGCAAGACATTGCCGCGAATCAGCGCCAGACGTTTGCCGGCCAGTTGATCGAGCGTCTGCGGCTCGTCGCCACGGCGCATGACCAACACGAACGGATTGATCAGGTACGGCCGGGTAAAGCGCAGTTCGCCTTCGCGCTCAGTACTCGGGGTGAAGGCGGCGAGCATGTCGGCCTTGCCGCTGGTCACCTCGCCGATCAGGTCGCCCACCGAATCTACGCGCTGCATATCGAATTGCAGACCCGTGCGCAGGCTGATCTTGGCCAGCACGTCAGCGCTGATGCCGCGAAAGTTTCCGGCCTGATCGACAAAGGTCAACGGCAGAAAGTTTTCGTTGATCGCGACTTTGATACGCGGATGGTGATCCAGCCAACGCTGTTCGTTCACGCTGAAATGCAGCCGATGCTGGCCGGGAATGGCCACCCCGCCGACACTCCAGCGGCGCCGGATGCTCATACGCTCTTCCGCAGGAATGACCTTCAACGCCGCATCGAGAATGTGCAACAACCGGGTGTTTTCCCGGGTCACGGCAAAACTGAAGGGCTGGGTTTCCATGCGCGAAAAATCGCTGAGCTGAACGTTGTTGAGGTAGTTCTTCTTGACCAGGTAATTGGAGCTGAGCAGGTCGCCCAGATAGACGTCAGCCTGACCGAACGCCACGGCACCGATCGCCGTCAGTGTCGAGGGATACAGTTGCACGTCGGCTTTTGGGTAAAACGCCTTGACCGTTTCCGGTGGCAGGTAGTGATAGAGCATCGCCACCCGTTTGCCCGCCAGGTCTTCCGGCAGGTTGTGACTCTCATCGATGCGCGTCACCAGGGTCGGGTTATCGTCAGCGTAAGGCGAAGAGATTGCCAGTTCGGGGTCCGCCGCCTCAAAACCGTTGGCGGTGCCGATCATATCGATCTGGCCGTGCTTCAGCGCCGTCAGCAGATCGCCGCGCGAGGCGTAGCGCCGGACCTCGACCGTGACGTGCAGCAATTGTTCGATCAGTTGTGCGTAATCGGCCGTCAGGCCTTCGTAATCATTGCCGTTGCCGGTGATCGCAAAAGGCGCGTAATCAGGGCTGCTGTCGCCGAGCAACAGACGCCCCTTGCGGCGCAACCAGCTCCAGTCCGGCTCATCGAGTGGCACGGCATACTCGTCGACATCCGAGCGACCGAGCAATTGCAATGTATCGGGCTGCGTCGCGGCCATGGCCTGCAGCAACGACATTGAGCCGAACAGTGCCAGACCGGCCAGGCAATTTCTGACGAAAATAATCATCTAGAGCAGGTTGTTACGCTTGGCAAAATCGGCGAGGTACACCACCGACTTGACGTTGAGTTTCTCAATCAGCCGCGTCTTGTAAGTGCTGACGGTTTTGTTGCTTAACAGCATGGCTTCGCCGATTTCCTTGTTGCTCAAACCCTTGGCCAGTTGCTGCAGGATCGTCAACTCGCGATCAGACAGACTTTGAATCAGTTCCAGATCGGTGGCCTGCGCATCGCTGCGGCGCACCGAGCTACTGGCCAGATTGGGGAAGAAGGTATAGCCGTCCATCACCACCTTGATGGCTTTGACCAACTCGTCGAGGTCGTTGGTTTTCGACATGTATCCGGCTGCGCCAGCCTTCATGCAGCGCATGGAATAGAACTGTGCCGACTGCGACGTCAGCACCAGGACCTTGCAAGACAGGTTCAGCGCGCGGATACGCGAGATCACCTCCAGGCCGTCGAGCTTGGGCATGGCGATGTCCAGAATGATCAGGTCGGGGGTATGTTCGCGGGCCAGCTGCACAGCATCGGCGCCATTGTCCGCTTCCGCGACGACTTCGAAATGTTCCTGTTTCAACAGCATCTTGACCGCAGAGCGAATGAACGGGTGATCGTCCACGATGATCGCTTTCAACATAAAAACCCCTGTAAGACGTTGATCAACTACTTGGCAACGCCACAAATAACAATGGGACAGCAGTCCAGATGCTCCACGTGCAGAACATACACGAGCACCACAGAATTGTAGGAAAATTCTTGGAAAACACCGCACAGCACCGCACAACGATCAGCGCTCGCCCTCTGGCTTCTCCAGCCATTGCAGCAAGTCATGTCCGTTCATGGGACGGGCCAGGTAATAACCCTGACCCATTTCGCACTCCAGCTCGCGCACATGCTCAAGCACCTTTGGGCTGCTGATGCCTTCGATCACCAGATCCATTCCTAACGAACGAGCCAGCACCCTCGTACTGGCGACCATCGCCCGGTTGCGTTGACGGTCGAGGTGCTGGACAAAACGGCCATCGAGTTTTATCTGGGTGAACGGTAACTGGCACATCAGCTTCAACGAGGAAAACCCGACACCGAAGTCGTCGACCGCTAATCCGCAGCCGAGCAGGCGCAAACGCAACAAGTTCTCCTGCGTGCCGGGCGGGCAATCGAGCAAACCGTTCTCCGCCAGTTCGAGCATCAGAACCGATCCGTTGAACCCGTGCCGCTCCAGCGCCCGTTTGATGTGTTCCACCAGAGCACTATGGGTCAGTTGCGAGGCATGCAGATTGAACGCCAACTGCAAGGCCACACCACGATGACGCAAAATGCCCAGCAGGTTCAGGCCCTGCTCAAGCAACTGTTTGAACATCTGGTCGGTCAAGTCATACGCCAGCACGGCGGAGAGAAAGTCGCAAGGCAACAGCGTCCCGCGCGCGGGATGCTGCCAACGCACCAGCGCTTCCACGCCGATCACCGCACCGCTGTGTAATTGAAACTGCGGCTGAAACCACGCCCGAAACTCACCCAGCGCCAGCCCGCGGCGCACTTCATCTTCGTGGGGCAACTCTTTGCTCGGTGGCGCCAGCACTGGCGGGATCCGCCCGTGTTTATAGCGATACAACAGGCGGTTCAACGCACGCAGCTGCACCGGCCGGCTCAGCACTCCGAGCAATTGCAGACCGCCCAGCGAGGCCATTTGCCCCAAGGTACGCGCCAGCTCCGGGGGGAGTTCACTGCACAGCAACACCGCGCGCACCATACCGCTGTGGCTGGCAACACGGAGGAATTCCAGGCAATCGAGGCCCCGGTCAGTGAGGTCGCAGATCACGATATCGACCCCGCCCTGCAGGTGCATCTGCACCATGGCCTGCTCGGCATCCGGTGCTTGCAACACGTCACGCACGCTCAGGCGTTGCAACATCCTGACCAGCACGTTGCGGGCAAACTCATGATTTTCCAGCACCAGAATACGTGGGGAGGTCATCTTCCTTTAATCACTCAATTGACCCGGGAGACCGGATAGTGGCCTGCGCCAGCAGGGTTGAACGCAGGACTTATCCTGCGTCAATGTAGGAAATTTCCCAGAAGCTAATGCGTCATCAGTAGTAAACGATCTGCACAACCATGATCGCTTCGAACGGTCCGACCTCGGGATTGCCCAGCGACACCACCGACGCGCTGAACGGCACATCGATATGGCTGACGTCCGCCGGAAAATTCGCCAGAGGGAAAGGCTCGTTGATCTGCACCAGATTGTTGTGGGCATCGCGCACCTGAATGCCGAACTGACTATCGGCGGATGGCAAGATGTTGTAGAGGCCCTGTTGGTGGGTGGTCACAAACGTCGCACCGATGTTGATCGCGCTGCTGCACTTTTTCTCCAGGGCCAGGTTGAAGGGGCCGGTCGGATTGGGTGGGGAAAAACCGGTGGTGGTTTTCTGGATCACGCCAAAGTCGACAATGCCCGGCTCCGGCGTCACCGTGACGTCGACTGTGCACGCAGTGCCGACAATGTTCTGCAACCCGGAGAGTTGAAAACGGAAGTTGCCCGCCGGGTTGCTCGGCCCGCCATTCAAGCCATAGAGACCGTCGAACTGGAACACGTCGTAGGTGTCTTGCGAGGGACGCTGCAAGGGCAACAATCCGCGTTTGCGGATCACCACCTGAAACGCAATGCTGGGCGTCACCCGTGAACACGCGAGCATGTCAGCGCCGCTGGTCGCGTCCGGGCAACCACGGGATACGAATCCGCTGTTCACGCCCTGGGTCGGGTTGGAGCTCCAGTCGCCGTCCCAGGCTGTCACGCCGCGATACACCAGACCGAATTCGATGCCCCACGGGGTGGCATTGAGTCCTGCCGGGTTGCCATAGAAGTAGATCGGGTCGTCTTCCCTGAAGTGCAGATCGAAGAGTTTCCAGCAGTCGGCCGGCACCACATGGGTTTTCGAGCGCCAGATGATCGTGCCGTCCGGCACGGTGTCCGGCACCGACACCGGGCCAATGTATTCGCTCAGGTAGCTGCCGCCGTCCAGCGACTTGCAGACCATCGCCGAAGCCAACTGCGACGCGCCCAGCAGCACTGCGGCCGCGGCCAGCCGGGTCAGCGTAGAGAACAGGCTCACGGTCTCACGCCTTTGCAGACGTTCGCCACGCAGTTGAACAGCGTGTCGGACTGGCCACCGAAGTCATTCATGTTCGACACCCGCAAGGTGCTGAACGCGGTGTTGCTCAGGGCAAAGCGCGCATTGCCGCGTGGCGCGATCATCACCGTATCGATCGGCATTCTGGTTTTTTCCGGGCCGGCCAGCAGCCCGACCACAGTGATGTGAAACGGTGTCGGGTTATCGACAATCAGCTGTTTCGCTGCCGGGTCGATTTTCAGGTTCAGGCCCAGCGCGAGGTCTTCACCACGCTCACGCTTCACCGCTGCCGGGCGATAGAACAATTTGATCTTCGACTGCAAGGCGATCTGCATCGAGTTGACGGCCTGGCTCTTCGGCGGAATCTCGCGAATGTTCAAATAGAACACTGACTCGCGGTCAGCCGGCAGGGCCAGTTCGGGCAATTTCACGATACGCAGCACACTGCTTTCGTTCGGCTCGATGCGCTGCAGCGGTGGCAGGACCATGAACGGTGAGGTGACTTTCTGGCCACTCTCGTTTTCGATCCACGACTGCACAATGAATGGCAGCTGCGGGTTTTTGTTGCTGACTGTGACGCTGACCGATGGTGCACTTTCCTCGAACACCAGCCGGGTGCGATCCGGCACCACAGCGGCGCTGGCCAACAGCGGCAGACTAAGGCCCGCGGCCAGAAACAGACGGTGAGCAGTAAACAAGGCAAAACGAGACATGATGACTCCGGGTTCATTGGAAGACGCGGTTACAGACACTGGGCAGGCTTGGCGATATTGCTCACCACGTCCTCCTCAGGGAGTTTGGCCAGACTGCATTGGCCGGCGTCATCCCAACGCGCTACCAGTTCAGCCCCAACCTTGATGCCCAACAGATAAGTGACGCCCGCCTCGCCGACGATGCCCACCTCCCGGTTGGTGTTCTTGTCCTGCACCGATGCGCCGAAAGGCACCGGTTTACCGTCGTTGCGGGTCAATACGACAAATGCGTTGCGGCCCTGCCCCGTGGCGAAATTGACGTAGCCGATGGCCCCCTCGGTCAGCGCCAGACGCTGGATCGGGTTGGACACTTCGGTGTTGAGCGGCAGTTTTTCGACGTTGACCCGCGCTTCGTAAGCCTGAAACGAGGGCAAGCCATCCATCACCGCATAGCCGTCCCGGTTGGTGCGGGTCTGCCCGGTGAAGGCTACGTCCGGTACGCCATCGGTGGACACCAGCAGGCGCGTATCGCCATTGGTGCCATTGCCATGGGCCGAGACCCCATAACGGGTGGCGACCAGTGAGCTGTCGAGTTCGCCGGTCAGCGAGCGATAGGTGCTGCCATCGGTGGAGGCCGACGCGTTGGCGCGGTAACTCGAAGCGCGTTTACCGACATAGGCGTTGACGTAGCGGTTGTCGCCAACGCCGCCATACACCTGATAGTTCACGCCTTCGCCGTCGTCATGGCTGTAGCCGACACTGGCGGACGAATCGCCGGAGCCCGAGCGCTGCAGGTTACTGGAGGCCATCGAATTGCCCCCCAGTGGCACCGTCACACCGAGGTAGATCTGCGAGTCATTCTGCCGACTGTTTTGCGTCTGGTAAGCCGACAGGTTTGCGGTGATGTTCTTGACGTTGCCAAGGGAAAAACTGCGCGCCACGGTCATGCCGAAACGATCGGCTGCCGGCGCGTCCCAATAAGTCGAATGGTCGTAGGAAAAACTCGTCGATAACCAGGAAAAATGCTTGGCCAGGGTCACCGAATAACGTTGCTTGCCCGAGTTCATCGCATAGGAATCAGCATCGCCGACAAACTGCGAAAAGTTGGTGAAGGTCTTGTCGGAAAAGCGATAACCCAGAAACCGCAGGTCGGTGCCAATGGCGTCAAAACGCTTGGAATAGTTGATTCTGTAAGAGTTGCCGGCCACGGTTTCGCCGTTCCAGCGCAGCTTCGCCCGAGACGTGGTGACATCACCAGACACTGCGCCGAATACGCCAAGGTCCTTGCCGATACCGATGGCATTCGACTGATAACCCGAGGCAGCCAGCACGCCACCGTAGATCGTCCAGTCCCTTGGCAGACCATAGGCCGCTTCCGAGGCGACAAACTCAGGCTCTGTGCCGCCGTTACCGGTCAGGCGCGGCTGGCCGGCGGAAACCTTGTAACGCAACTCGCCTTCACGGGACAGAAACGGAACTGCGGCGGTGGCTACGGTAAACGTTTGTTCGCTGCCATCCTCTTCGCGCACGGTCACATCCAGTGTGCCTTGCACGCTGCTGTTGAGATCCTGAAGGCTGAACGCACCCGGTGTCACCGTGGTCGAGTACAACACACGACCCTGCTGGGATACGGTGACGGTCGCGTTGGTACGCGCCACGCCACTGATCAGCGGCGCATAACCGCGCAGGTTCGGCGGCAACATGCGGTCATCGCTGCTCAGGGTCGCTCCGCGCAGGGCAAAGGTGTCGAACACATCGGAGTTCAGATAGTCCTCACCGACCGACAGCTTCGAACGTATCGATGGCAACGCGCGATAGGCGTACAAGCGGTTCAACTGGAACGCTTCGCCGTGGGGATCATTATTCTGGCTACCTGACTCTTGCCGCGCCTGATAATCGGCGCGGATGCGCCAGGCATCGAGGTTGACCCCGGCCGTGCCATAGCTTTGCAATGAACGCGAATCGCCGGACGGCGTATTGGTTTCGCGGCTGTTGGCGATCACTCGGTAATCAAGCAACGCGCCGTTGAGCCCGTCGCTCCAGGCGGCAGGCGGAATGTAGTTGGGATCGTCATACTCGAACGAGGCCTGCGGCAGGCTGATCGACAGACGTCCAAGGTTTTTCATGTACTTGATCGAGGCATTTTCAATGCCACGCAAATCCACACATTGCCCCTCAGCCAGACGCGGCAGGCTTTTGAGCAACGCAGGCTTGAGACCAAAGGTCGCCACCAGGTCTTCGGGCAGACAGGCGTAACTTTCTTGCGGGTTGGCGCCGCTCTTGAACTCGATCGAACGTGAACCGAAATAACGCTGATTGACGGTGATATCCAGCAAGTAACGACCGGGCACAGTGTATTGGGCGTGGGCAAACTGTCCGAGACTGATATCGTCGTTTTTATCGATATTCAGGAACTCCGAATTAAACTCCACAGCGTTTGAATAACGCGCACAGGAGATCAACACGCAAGACACGAAAAGTTTTCGGCCGTACACGGGAAATAGCCTTTATCAGAACTTTGACGGAAAAGAAAAAAGGGGTTTTCACCCCTTTCTCTTACAACGTGCGATACCGAGGTATCAGTTGTAGGCCACGGTGAAGTTCGCAACGCTGTCTGCTTCACCGGTGGTGACGGTCGCAGCGGTGGCTTCATACATGGCGGCGAAGGTCACGGTGTTGTTGCCGTTTTGCAGCACAACCGGAGCGACCTGCTCGGTGCCGTTATCGAGCATTTCGCCAGCGCTGGCCTGCAGACGGATGCCGACGTTCTGCGCCAGACCGGTAGTGGCGAACAGGCCCGGAACCGCTGGATCCTGCACACCGCTGAAGGTGAAGCGGGCGTTCTTCTGGGTGGTGGTGTCGCAGTCGGTCAGGATGATGTCGAACTTGGTCGGCGTCGAACGATCACCGATCGCCTTGAACTGGTTCGATGGCACCTGACCCAGGGAAACGGTCTGGTCCAGAGAGCTGGCGTCGATACCGCAGGCGCCGGATACGATTTCACCAATGAAACGTACGGTGCCAGGGTTGCCGGAAGCCGGCGTCGCAGCATTGGCGAAAGAAGCGAGCCCCATGACAACGGTAGCGGCGGTAACAGCGACGATCTTTTTCATTTTTTACATCTCTTGGGATAGTTGTTTATTCGGCCCAGCGGCCTGGCTCTCCCAATTACTCATCAGCGACAACAGGCTTGCTCGCTGTAGCGAACAACCTTCATCACGGAATCTGCAACGAATGGTTCCCCCCTCTTTCCGGCCATTCCCTGCCGAACTTTCCAGGTATTCATTGCACTTCCGTAATAACGCATCGAGTCATCAGGACGCCGGGCATCTCTGCTCCGGAACAAATAGTGATCGAGACCCAAGGGTGAAAATGTAGGTTCTTTCTTGCCGCCTTGTAGGACAATTCTCAGCAACCGAAAACGATCATTCCGTGGTACTCGGACTCCAGAACGCCTGCACCACCAGCGCCGATGTGGAAATCCGCGCCACCAGCGCATCCAGTTCATCGCCATCGACCGACGTTGTCGCCAGCGTCGCTTCGATTTCGATTTCATCGGCGCCGAAGGCATGCACATCAACATCGCTGGCCGGGTAGTTGCTGCGTTCAAGCTCGGCCTCAAGCAAGGCGAACACGGCGGTTTGCTGGGAGCGTCGGGCGATGACGTAGACGATGTTGGTGACTTCCGCCGAGACCACGTCCAGTGGCTGGCGGTTGATGTTGTTGACGATCGGCCGCAGCAAGGTGTTGGCGGCCAGAATGAATAGCGTGCCGAGTACGGCTTCGGCGAGCAGATCGGCCCCGGCACAGGCACCGACTGCTGCGGAGGTCCACAGGGTCGCGGCGGTATTGAGACCGCGCACGTTGCCCTCTTCGCGCATGATCACCCCGGCGCCGAGAAAGCCGATGCCGGAGACCACGTAAGCAACCACGCGCACCGCACCTTCGGCGCCAGCGAGACGGTTGGCCATGTCGACGAAAATCGCTGCGCCGACGGCGACCAGCACGTTGGTGCGCAGGCCGGCGGTGCGTTGCCGGTACTGACGTTCGAAACCGATCAGGCCACCGAGGATGAAGGCGGCACTGAGGCTGACGAGGGTGTCGAGCAGCGAATCGAGGTTGAGGTTGTTGATGGCTTGCATAGTCTTGTCCTTGAAACACATAACCTTTGTAGGAGTGAGCCTGCTCGCGATAGCGGTGTGTCAGTCATTGCAATGTTGACTGACCGATTGCTATCGCGAGCAGGCTCACTCCTACAGGGGGCAGCATTACTGCCAGCCGAACCGGCGGATGTAAAAACCTTTCACGGCCTGGGTCAGCGCCATGTACGCCAGCAGAATCACCGGCAGGAACACGAAGTACAGCGATGGCAACGCCTGCAGTTTGAAGTAATGCGCCAGCGGCCCCATCGGCAGGAAGATGCCGACCGCCATGATGATCCCGGTCATGACCAGCAGCGGCATGGCCGCGCGGCTTTGCAGGAACGGAATCTTCGGCGTGCGGATCATGTGCACGATCAGCGTCTGGGTCAGCAACCCGACCACGAACCAGCCGGACTGAAACAGGGTCTGGTGATCCGGGGTGTTGGCATCGAATACGTACCACATCAAGGCGAACGTGGTGATGTCAAAGATCGAACTGATCGGGCCGAAGAACAGCATGAAGCGCCCGACGTCACCCGGCTGCCAGCGTTGTGGTTTTTTCAGCATGTCCTCATCGACGTTATCGAATGGAATGGCGATCTGCGAAATGTCGTAGAGCAGGTTCTGCACCAGCAGATGCATCGGCAGCATCGGCAGGAACGGAATGAACGCACTGGCGACCAGCACCGAGAACACATTGCCGAAGTTGGAGCTGGCGGTCATCTTGATGTACTTGAGCATGTTGGCGAAGGTGCGCCGCCCTTCGAGTACGCCCTCCTCCAGCACCATCAGGCTCTTTTCCAGGAGGATGATGTCGGCGGCTTCCTTGGCGATGTCCACCGCACTGTCCACGGATATACCGATGTCGGCGGTGCGCAGGGCTGGAGCGTCGTTGATGCCGTCACCCATGAAGCCGACCACATGGCCGTTGCCTTTGAGGATGCGCACGATGCGCTCCTTGTGCGACGGCGTCAGTTTGGCGAAGACGTTGGTGGTCTCTACGGCAACCGCCAGTTCGGCATCGCTCATGCGTTCAACGTCGTTACCCAGTAGCAAACCCTGCTGAGCCAGACCGACTTCGCGGCAGATTTTCGCGGTCACCAGTTCGTTGTCGCCGGTCAGCACTTTTACCGCCACGCCATGTTCGGCCAAGGCCTTGAGCGCCGGCGCGGTGCTTTCCTTCGGGGGATCGAGGAACGCCACATAGCCGATCAGCGTCAGTTCCTGTTCATCGGCCAGGCTATAAATCTCGCGACCTTCAGGCATCGAGCGGGCGGCCACCGCCACCACGCGCAAGCCTTCAGCGTTGAATGCTGCGGTGACCTGACGAATCCGGGTCAGCAATTCATCGCTCAAGGCTTCATCGACCTCACCGTGACGCACGCGGCTGCACACCGCCAAGACTTCTTCCACGGCACCTTTGCAAATCAACTGATGTGGCTGGCCACGTCCTTCGACCACCACCGACATACGCCGACGATTGAAGTCGAACGGGATCTCGTCGACCTTGCGAAACGCCGTGCCGACTTTCAGTTCACGGTGGATTTCCACGTGTTCCAGCACCGCGACATCGAGCAGGTTTTTCAGGCCGGTCTGGTAGTAGCTGTTCAGGTAAGCCATTTCCAGCACGTCATCGGAGTCTTCGCCCCAGACATCGACATTGCGCGCGAGGAAGATCTTGTCCTGGGTCAGCGTGCCGGTCTTGTCGGTGCACAGCACGTCCATGGCGCCGAAGTTCTGGATCGCATCGAGACGTTTGACGATGACTTTTTTACGCGACAGGAACACCGCGCCTTTGGCCAGCGTCGAGGTGACGATCATCGGCAGCATTTCCGGGGTCAGGCCGACGGCAATCGACAGCGCGAACAGCAATGCTTCGGTCCAGTCACCCTTGGTGAAACCGTTGATGAACAGCACCAGCGGCGCCATCACGAACATGAAACGGATCAACAGCCAGCTGACTTTATTCACGCCTTGCTGGAACGAAGTCACCGCGCGATCGGTTGCGCCGACACGCTGGGCCAGCGCACCGAAATAGGTGCTGTTGCCCGTGGTGAGAATCACCGCCACCGCCGTGCCGGAGACAACGTTGGTGCCCATGAACAGGATGTTGTCCAGCTCCAGAGGATTGCGCGTGTCGCGATCAGCCTGACGCGGAAACTTCTCCACCGGCATCGATTCGCCGGTCATCGCCGCTTGGCTGACGAACAGATCCTTGGCGCTAAGCACGCGGCAATCGGCAGGAATCATGTCACCGGCCGAGAGGACGATCAGATCGCCCGGCACCAATTGCTTGATCGGCAATTCGCTGCGTGGGGCGTCACGGCGCATCACCGTGGCGGTGTTGCTGACCATGGCTTTCAGCGCGTCGGCAGCCTGGTTGGATTTGCTTTCCTGCCAGAAGCGCAGCAACGTCGACAGCACCACCATGGAGAAAATCACCACGGCGGCCTTGAGGTCTTCGGTCAGCCACGAGATCACCGCCAACAACGTCAGCAGCAAGTTGAACGGGTTTTTGTAGCAGTGCCACAGGTGAATCCACCATGGCAGCGGTTGTTCGTGTTCGACTTCGTTGAGACCGTATTGCGCACGCAGCGCATCGACTTCGAAATCGGTGAGGCCATCGGAGTGCGTGCCCAATGACGAGAGCAACACACCGCTGTCGCAATGCGCGGCATCGACCAGGGTGTTGGCCAAAGTCGGCGGGACTTCACGGCTGACCGTGGTGTCGTTGATCGATTCCAGCAGCGCCAGACGACGGAAGTGCCGGGCGATGTGGCGGGTCCGCAGAAAACCTGCGAAGAATTCCTTGAGCGTAAGTTTCATGGCTGTTGCCCCTATGGTCAGCCGGGAAACCGTCAAGCAGGTACGGCCGCGCCTCGTCCACCGGAAAAACCGGCACGGCAAGGCCTGGCGCGCCGGTCAGAAACGACAGGCGTGTCGATAGGGCTGCGATCACGACTGTGTAGTCGAAATCACGCTCTGTTCAGCGTCGATGAGAAGGAACGTCCAGACATGGCCCAGGACGGGTCATGCACGGGATGCCGCTGCTCGCTGTTACGGCGAGACAACGGCAGAGAAAGGCTGCGCGTTATCTTGCCGAGAATCTGCCGGTTACCGAGACCGGCCGACAACTGTCACTCGAACAAGTACCCACTGTGGGTCTCCGCTATTGATGAAAACGCGCGAAGCTTACGCCCCGATGTCTGGAGAGTAAACCCGCAAAAGGCAGTGTGTCGGGGAATGTGGGGGATGTTCAGGAAGGGTTCAGGATGATCGTTCCCACGCTCTGCGTGGGAATGCAGCCCGGGACGCTCCGCGTCCCTATCGAAGGCCGAACGCGGAGCGTCCGTTGAGGCATTCCCACGCAGAGCGTGGGAATGATCTGGCCTGGAAATCGGCGTTAGCTGGCAGTTGCCAACAACAAATCCGCCATCGACCGATGCCCACGGTTCTTGCCGTGTTCATACAACGAACCTGCAATCTCGTCCGCACGAATCGGCAGCACCGACAGCAACGTGTCGCTCAGACCATGGCTGGCCTGGCAGAAGCCCTGCATGTAGATGCCGGCCTGGCAGCGTTCGTCGGTGATCAGTTTGTAATTGCGATCGACCTCGAAATCGCCCAGGTATTCTTCCAGCGGCGCCAGCAGTTTGCGGTGCATCTGCCGCTCGTAACCGGTGGCCAGAACAACCGCGTCGTAATTGCGTACAGTGACTTCGCCGGTGGCGTTGTTGCGCACGGCCAGTTCGATACCGTTTTCGGTGGCGGTGGCATTCTCGACGGTGGTCAGGGTACGGAACGCGTGGCGGGCAACACCCGAGACTTTCTGCCGATAGAAGATGCCGTAGATGCGCTCGATCAGGTCGATGTCGACCACCGAATAGTTGGTGTTGTGGTACTCGTTGACCAGACGCTCACGCTCGACGCTGTTCTGCTGGAACACCAGATCAGTGAACTCCGGCGAGAACACTTCGTTGACGAACGGGCTGTCGTCAGCAGGCTTCAAGGCTGAGCCGCGCAGGATCATGTCGACCTGCACCGACGGGAACGAATCGTTCAGATCGATAAAGGCCTCCGCCGCACTCTGCCCACCGCCGATGATCGCGATGCTCATTGGCTGATTGTTCACGCACGGCTGCCTGGCCATTTGCGAGAGGTATTGCGAGTGGTGGAACACGCGGCTATCGCCCTTCAGCGCTTTGAACGCCTCCGGAATACGCGGTGTGCCACCGGCGCTGACCACCACCGAACGGGTGGTGCGTACATGTTGCAGGCCCTGGCTATCGCGGGAAATTACCCGCAGCGCTTCAACCTGGTGGTTGTGCAGCACTGGCTCGATGGTCAGCACTTCTTCGCCGTAACGGCTCTGCTCGGTGAACTGCCCGGCGACCCAGCGCAGGTAGTCGTTGTACTCCATGCGGCACGGATAGAAGGTGCCGAGGTTGATAAAGTCGACCAGACGACCGTGATACTTGAGGTAATTGACGAACGAGTACGGGCTGGTCGGATTGCGCAGGGTCACCAGATCCTTGAGGAAGGAAATCTGCAACTCGCTCTGCGTCGACAAGGTGTTGCCGTGCCAGCTGTAGTTGGCCTGTTTGTCGAGGAACAGCACATCCAGCTCGCCCTGGGTCGGGCCGCGCTCTTGCAGAGCGATGGCCAGTGCCAGGTTCGAAGGGCCGAAACCGACGCCGATCAGGTCGTGAACGATGGGCGATGCAATTGCCTGTGTCATTTCCAGTGTCCTCTGGATGAACCCCTCAACGCGGGGATAAAGCCTGGGTGGCCTGACCGGCCTGAATCAGGTCAGCAGGTCGTCTGTTGAGTAGGAACGAGGACGATGAACGGAAATTTAACCAGCAAGGATCAATGGGCGTCCCATTGTTTGATGCGCAAGCGGCAATGTTTCATGGCGTTGACGATGTGCTTTTCCACCAACGCCTTGGAAATCCCTAGATGCTCGGCAATTTCCGGATGGGACAGACCTTCGATCTTGCGCAGCAGAAAACTTTCCCGGCAGCGCGGCGGCAACTCGGCCAACGCGCGCTGGAGCATCTCCAGACGTTGACCGTGGTCGAGGGTGCCGTGGGGCGACGGGGTGAAATAGCGCTCTTCGCTGTCCAGCACATCGAGCGATTCGACCTGGCGCAAGGCGTTGCGCCGATGATCATCGATAACCAGGTTCAATGCCGTGCGATAAAGGAAGGCCCGCGGTTGTTCGATCGGTGTGTCGCTGGAACGCTCCAGTACCCGTACATAAGCGTCATGCACCACATCTTCGGCCACCTGACGGTTGCCCAGCTTGGCGTTAAGGAAACACACCAGCTCGCGATAGTAGTTTTCCAACATGACTCCCGACCGCATCGATGCAGTTCCTGTCCTTGAGCACACTGATCCAGCCGCCGCAAACGCAGTAGCAAGATAGTGGCAACGTGAGGTGCGTAATTTATAGTAATTCTCATATAGATTTAAAGAGTTGTTTCCACATCCGCCCCAAATAGTCGCGCCTGGCTACCTGTTACTTGATGTGTACGGCGCTTAAATTCCCTTGTGCATTCATCGTTTACAGGACAGCTCCCCGTATCTGTCGTGCCATGCGACAGCGTTCAGCGCCCCTGCACGCCTGTGTACTGGCCGAATGACGGGCCGATTCCACTGGCCGGAACCCTGCATGAAACGTCCCCGCCCCGCCCGACGCGCCCTGTTCGCCGCCCTTTGCCTGATTCCCGTGATCGCCGTTGCCGCGTGGCAAGTCCTGCCGCCCGGGCGCGACGCCCTCGCCACGGTGCAGGTGACGCGTAGCAGTATCGAAAACAGCGTGACCGCACTGGGTACGTTGCAGCCACGTCGTTATGTGGACGTCGGTGCGCAGGCATCCGGGCAGATCCAGAAGATTCATGTCGAGGCTGGCGACACGGTCAAGGAAGGCCAGTTACTGGTAGAGATCGACCCCTCCACGCAAAAGGCCAAACTGGATGCCGGGCGGTTTTCCATCGAAAACCTCAAGGCACAGTTGCAGGAGCAACGCGCCCAGCACGACCTCGCGCAACAGAAATACCAGCGCCAGCAGAAACTCGCCGCCGGTGGCGCCACCCGTGAGGAAGACGTGCAGACCGCCCGCGCCGAAGTCCGCGCCACGCAGGCACGCATCGACATGTTCCAGGCGCAGATCCGCCAGGCTCAAGCCAGCCTGCGCAGTGACGAAGCGGAGCTCGGCTACACGCGTATTTATGCGCCGATGAGCGGCACCGTCGTCGCCGTCGGCGCCCGCGAAGGCCAGACGCTCAACGCGCAGCAGCAAACCCCGCTGATTCTGCGCATCGCCCGGCTTTCGCCGATGACCGTGTGGGCCGAGGTTTCCGAAGCGGACATCGGCCACGTCAAACCCGGCATGACCGCCTACTTCACCACGCTCAGCGGCGGCAGTAGGCGCTGGAGCAGCACCGTCCGGCAAATTCTGCCGGTGCCGCCGCGCCCGCTCGAACAGAATCAGGGTGGCAGCCCCACCAGCGGTCGCAGCGGCAGCGAACGCGTGGTGCTCTACACCGTATTGCTCGACGTCGACAACGCCGACAACAGCCTGATGACCGACATGACTGCGCAGGTGTTCTTTGTGGCGCAACAGGCGCAAGACACCCTCACCGTGCCCAGCGCCGCCCTGCAACCCGGCTCACGCCCACAATGGCAACGGGCGCAGATCGTCGCCGCCAATGGCGAAATCCAGCCCCGCGAAGTGCGCACCGGCATCAGCGACCGCTTGCGCACCCAAGTGCTTGAAGGCCTGGCCGAAGGCGATCACATTCTCAGCGCGCCGGCCACCGGCAGCGGAGGCTGAATGCAAACGCCACTGATTGACCTGCGGCAGATCCGCAAATCCTATGGCGGCAATGACAGCCCGCTGGTGGAAGTATTACGCGGCATTGATCTGTCGATTCATGCCGGTGAGTTCGTCGCCATCGTCGGGGCGTCCGGCTCCGGCAAGTCGACATTAATGAATATCCTCGGCTGCCTCGACCGCCCTACCAGCGGCGAATATCGCTTCGCCGGGGAAGACGTCGCCCGACTCGACACTGACGAACTGGCCTGGCTGCGCCGCGAAGCGTTTGGTTTTGTATTCCAGGGTTATCACCTGATTCCGTCCGGTTCTGCCCAGGAAAACGTCGAGATGCCGGCCATCTACGCTGGTACCCCGGCCGCCGAACGCCACGCGCGCGCCAGCGCCTTGCTGGAGCGGCTCGGCCTGGGCAGCCGCACCGGCAACCGTCCGCATCAGCTTTCCGGCGGTCAGCAACAGCGGGTGTCGATTGCCCGGGCGTTGATGAACGGCGGCCACATTATCCTCGCCGACGAACCCACCGGCGCCCTCGACAGCCACAGCGGCGCCGAGGTCATGACCCTGCTCGATGAGCTCGCCAGTCAGGGCCATGTGGTGATTCTCATCACCCACGACCGCGAAGTCGCACAACGAGCCAAGCGCATCATTGAAATTCGTGACGGGCTGATCATCAGCGACACCGCCGAACACCCGTCAGCCCCACCGCGCAGCGCCAACCCCGGCGCCCTGCAAGCTGTGGATCTGCGCCAGCGCCTGAGCAGCGGCAGCACCCAGACCGGCGCCTGGAAAGCTGAACTGGTCGACGCCGTGCAAGCGGCGTGGCGGGTCATGTGGATCAATCGTTTTCGCACCGCGCTGACCCTGCTCGGGATCGTCATCGGCGTGGCCTCGGTGGTGGTGATGCTCGCGGTGGGCGAAGGCAGCAAACGCCAGGTGATGGCGCAAATGGGCGCCTTCGGCTCCAACATCATCTACCTCAGCGGCGCCGCACCCAATCCGCGCACACCACCGGGCATCATCACCCTCGACGACGTCGCCGAACTGGCCGCCCTGCCCCAGGTCGAGCGGATCATGCCGGTCAACGGCTCGACCGCTGGCGTGCGTTTCGGCAATGCCGACCACAGCAGTTACGTCGGTGGCAACGACACCAATTTCCCGAGCATCTTCAACTGGCCGGTGGTTCAGGGCAGTTACTTCAGCCAGGCCGATGAAGACAGCGCCGCCGCCGTGGCGGTGATCGGCACCAAGGTGCGCGACAAGCTGCTCAAGGATGTCGCCGATCCGATCGGCCAATACATCCTGATCGAAAACGTGCCGTTTCAGGTGCTCGGTGTTCTGGCGGAAAAGGGCTCGAGCTCCGGCGATTCCGACAGCGACAACCGCATCGCCGTGCCCTACTCGGCGGCCAGCACGCGCCTGTTCGGCAGCCGTAATCCGGAATACGTGGTGATCGCCGCCAAGGACGCACGCAAAGTCAAAGACGCCGAGCAGGCGATCGAACAGGCGATGCTGCGGCGACACAATGGCAAGAAGGATTTCGAACTGACCAACAACGCCGCAATGATTCAAGCCGAAGCACGCACGCAGGGCACGCTGTCGCTGATGCTCGGCGCCATCGCCGCGATCTCGTTGCTGGTCGGCGGTATCGGGGTGATGAACATCATGCTCATGACCGTGCGCGAACGCACCCGGGAAATCGGTATCCGCATGGCCACGGGCGCGCGTCAGCGCGACATCCTGCGCCAGTTTCTCACCGAAGCGGTGATGCTTTCGGTGGTCGGCGGCGTGGCCGGTATCAGCCTGGCGATGCTGGTCGGCAGCGTGCTGTTGTTCAGCGGCGTGGCGATCGCGTTTCAATGGCTGGCCGTCATCGGCGCTTTCGCCTGCGCGCTGGCCACCGGCGTCCTCTTCGGCTTCATGCCTGCCCGCAAGGCTGCCCGGCTCGACCCGGTCACGGCCCTTACCAGTGAATGATCGACCTATGAAAGCGCCACTGACAATTCTTGCCGCCAGCCTGTTGCTGGCGGCCTGCAACAGCCCTGCGCCACGCCCCGACAGCGGCGTGCTGCCACCGGCCGCGTGGCAATCACCTGAGCAGCCTGGTGCCGTGCAGAGCAACCGCCAATGGTGGACCCAGTTCGGCAGCCCCGAGCTGGATCGACTGGTCGAACAGGCGCGACTGGGCAGCCATGACCTCGGCGCCGCTGTTGCGCGGGTCAGGCAAGCCCAGGCCAGCGCGACGATTGCCGGCGCCCCGCTGCTCCCGGAAATCAAGGCCGGTCTCAATGCCAACCGGCAGAAACTGTTGCACGGCAAAGGCTACAGCCAACTCGACGTCAGCCCGGATAATCGCTCGCTGGATTACTACGACGCCGAGCTGAGCGCCAGTTACGAAATAGACTTCTGGGGCGGTAAACGCGCGGCGCGCGACAGCGCCGTGTTCGGTGTACAGGCCAGCGAATTCGACCGTGCCACCGTCGAACTGACCCTGCAAAGCGGCGTCGCCAACAGTTACACGCAGGCCTTGGCATTGCGCGAACAGGCACGCATTGCCGAGCTCAATCTGGCCAACGCGCAAAACGTCCTGCACTTGGTGCAAACCCGCTTCGACGCCGGCAGCGCCACCGCGCTGGAACTGGCCCAGCAAAAAAGCCTGGTAGCGGAACAGCAGCGCAAATTGCCACTGGTGCAGCAACAGGCCCGCGAAGCCTTGATCACCCTCGCCGCCCTGCTCGGCCAACCGGTGCAGGCATTGTCGGCACCGCAACAGTCATTCGAACAGTTGCAATGGCCGAACATCGCCAGTGGTGTGCCCAGCGATTTGCTGAGCCGGCGTCCGGACATCGCCAGCGCCGAAGCCAAACTGGCGGCGGCCCAGGCTGACGTCAGCGTGGCCCGCGCCGCCATGCTGCCGAAAATCACCCTGACCGCCAGCCTCGGCACTGGCGCCGATCTGGCGGCGGACCTGCTGCGCACCACGCTCTACAACCTGTCTTCCGGATTGACCGCGCCGATCTTCAACAACGGCCGCCTGAGCGCCGAGCGCGACAAGGCCAAGGCGCGTCAGGACGAACTGCTGGAAACCTATCGAGGGGCGATCATCAATGGCTTCGCTGACGTGGAAAAAGCCCTGAGCAGCATTCGCGGCCTCGACGAACAGCGCCAGTGGCAAAGCGAAGAACTGAGCCAGGCGCAGACCGCGTTCGACATTGCCCAGAGCCGCTACCAGGCCGGTGCCGAAGACTTGCTGACGGTGCTGCAAACCCAGCGCACCTTGTATGCGGCGCAGGATATGAATGTGCAATTGCGCTTGTCGCGACTGCAGGCGAGCATTGCCCTGTACAAGGCGCTGGGCGGGGGCTGGCAGGTTATCTGAGCGAAAATTATCGACTGGACTGACGCCTTCGCGAGCAGGCTCGCTCCCACATTGGATCTGCGTCGTTTACAAAGCCCCCCTGCTCGCGAAGGCGCCAGGTCAGGCAACCAAGATCCCTAGGCAAAAAAAATCGCAGCACCGGGCTGCGATTTTTTTGCGCTCAGAGTTGCCGCCCTTTCACTTTCAGATGCCGCGCGTACCACGGTCGCTGCGGCACTTTGCGGAACAGGTCGGCCATGTTGTCTTCATCGCCAAAGGTGATGCGCAACGCCAGCTTCATCGTCTCAGGATCCATCTCCACCGAGCGCCCGATCTGCAACCCCGGCACGGTGCTGCAGCCATGGGTGTCCGGCCCCAGCCACGGGTCATCGACCTCAACCCAGCGACCCGGCGCAAACCACGGCACACCGTTGACTTCCAGCCGGCTGACTTCGCCCGGATGAAAACGCTCGTGGGCGCGGAACCAGTCTTCGATGCGATCATCGATCCAGCCGTGGAAACGCCAGAACACCGGGTTCACGTGCGAGGAAAACGGGTCGCCGAGAAAGTCGTTTTCCGGCGCATACCAGCGCGCGGCAAAATCTGCCTGATCGCGCGCCATCGGCACCGGAATGTCGTTGGACGGATCCCGCGCCACCGACGCCCAGCGCATGTGCAGCCAGTCGTGCAGGCCCAATTCGACTTCCGAACCGAACTGGCCGAGGCTGAGTTTCGCCAGGTAGCGCGGGTCGCGGTACTGCGATTCCCACACCTGGAAATTACTGTGATAGGTCTCGGCCGCTTTAATATCGCTGACCCACTTGGTGTACTCGTCGTCACCTTCAGTCAGCCACGTCGGTGGTAGTGCATCGCCGTCGTGATTGTCGAAGTAACGGGCGAAGCCCTGGCGGTCACGCTCCAGTTCCGGCTGCGGCATCGGGAAGGCCTGCCATGACGGCAAATCCTGCATCGAACGGGCCTTGCCGAGCATGTGTCGGTGCATGAAGAAAAAATCGATACCAGAGCCGTTACGATCCTTGCTGGGCCCACGGGCATCGCGCTCTTTGTCACGGGGGCCGGGTTGCCAGCCAATACCGCGCAGGGCGTCGCGTTTTTTCTCCGAGAGCTTGTGCCACTTGTCGCGGCTGGCGTGCCAGAGCTGGTGGAACAGGCGATGTTCCGGCGCCACCAGCCACGCCAACAGCGTCGGGTTCAAACCGGCGCGTTCGCGGGCCTCGGGAAAACGTCGCTTGATGGCGATGAAATGATTGTCCAGTTCAGGCAGCGCCAACGGCCGATCGAGGCGCAACACTTGCCCGGTGAACGTGCCGCTGCCGGCATTGCCGAACGCCGCCCAGACTTCGTCGAGTTTGACTTTGAATTCGTAGACCGGCGGCGCTTGCGGCGCATCGGTGCGCATCAGCCGCCAGTACATTTCGGCGCCGTTGCCCGGCGCCAGATCGCCGATCACTTGGTAACGCGCAGGCGCTTCTGAGCGCAGGTTGGCACCGGTATCGAGAAACCCGCGCAAACCGCGCCCCCGGTGGGCAATGTCGAGAAACAACTCGAGGCCGTCGCGTGGCAAGCCATCAAGCCCGGCCGCAGATCCGCTGAAACGGATATCCCAGACGCCGCGCAGGTTGTCCGCCAACTGCTGTCCGGCGGTATCGGCCAGATCGACCGTAGCCTCGCCCGGGGTGATCGGAAACTCCTCGCGGGTCAGCTCACGATGTGCATAAAAAGCGGCAGGCAGCGCGGCGCCCGTGAGTGCCATGCCCGCCATGAACCAGCGTCGAGAGATCGTCATTGCCCTACCTGTGTCAGCCATGAAGCAGGCTTTATCCAAGCTAGAACGTTTGCTCGCCGGGGAAATTTACGGCCCCGGCAAAAGATCGCTACGCGCCGTCAGCGCTTTTCCTGCGCGCGACTAAATTACCCGCCCGGCCACTCGTTCCTCCCAGATAGCAAAGGCCCCTGCGCCTGCACCTCGACGGCGAACCTGAATGAGATGGCAATGACAAAACCGCGTTCGAAAAAGGCTCTATTTATCGGCCTGCCGCTGGCCTTGGCGATCAGCGCCGGCGCAGGGTTTCTGGCCTGGGATTACTGGTTTCGGGACAACCCTGGCTACCCGGTAAAGGTGATGAAACAGGCGACCGAGTTGCAGGATCGCATTCTCTCCTTCGACAGCCACATCACCGTACCGCTGAGTTTCGGCGCCCACGGCAACGAAGCCGACAAGGACGGCTCCGGCCAGTTCGACCTGATCAAGGCCAACCGCGGGCGCTTGTCGGGCGCTGCGCTGACGGTGTTCGGCTGGCCGGAAATGTGGAACGGCCCGAACGCCCCGCATCGCCCCACCGAAGGTTTTGTCGAAGAGGCCCGCAACCAACAGGAAGTCCGTTACAAGATCATCACCGGCATGGTCCGCGACTTCCCCAATCAGGTCGGCATCGCCTACACCCCGGATGATTTCCGCCGCTTGCATGGCGAAGGCAAGTTTGCGATTTTCATCAGCATGCTCAACGCCTACCCGCTGGGCAACGACCTGAGCAAACTGGACCTGTGGGCCGGACGCGGCATGCGCATGTTCGGCTTCAGCTACATCGGCAACAACAGCTGGGCGGACTCCTCGCGGCCGCTGCCGTTCTTCAATGACTCGCCGGACGCCCTCGACGGTCTCTCCGATATCGGCAAGCAAGCAGTGCAGCGTTTGAACGATCTGGGCGTGATCATCGACGTTTCGCAGATGTCGACCAAAGGCCTGGAACAGGTTGCACAGCTGAGCCGCACACCGTTGGTGGCCTCACACTCGGCGCCGCGTGCGGCGGTGGATATTCCGCGCAACCTCAGCGACAAGGAATTGCAGCTGATCAAGAACAGCGGCGGCGTGGTTCAGGTGGTCGGCTTCTCGCAGTACCTCAAACCGCTGACTCAGGGCACGCAGGACAAACTCAATGCCCTGCGCGCACGCTTCGATCTGCCGCCACTGCCAAACCTGGCCATGGCGCTGATGCCGGGCGACCCGATCATCACGGCCTGGTCGGAACAGAAACTCGGCCAGTACGCCAGCGGCCTCTACGGCATCCTTGAAGAAGAGCCGAAAGCCACCCTCAAGGATCTCGGTGACGCCATCGATTACACCGTGCGCAAAATCGGTATCGACCATGTCGGCATCTCGTCCGACTTCAACGACGGCGGCGGCATCAAGGGTTGGGAAAACGTTGGCGAAATCCGCAACGTCACCGCCGAATTGATACAGCGCGGCTACTCCGAAGCGGACATCGCCAAGCTGTGGGGCGGCAACTTTATGCGCGTCTGGGATCAGGTACAGAAATCCGCGAAACCGGCACTGATTTCCCGTCAGGACACTGCCAAGCCATGACTGACCGCCGGACCTTTCTGAAACAGGTCGGTGTGATGGCGGCCGCTCTGCCGTTCGGCGCCAGCCTCACAGCGCCGGCAATGGCCGCGACCGCGCCCGTGGCCTCCGTGAACAAATGGACGCAATTGCGCCAGCTGTTCGATCAGGACCCGCAGGCGATTCACTTCGCTAACTTCCTGATCACCTCGCACCCCAAACCCGTGCGCGAAGCCATCGAACGCCATCGCGCCACGCTCGACCGCAATCCGGGACTGGCGATGGATTGGGATCAGGGCAGCAACGAACAATTGCAGCACAACGTGCGGGTCTGGGCCGGCCAATACCTGCAAGCCAAGCCCGGCCAGATCGCCCTCACCGGTAGCACCACCGAAGGTCTGGCGATGATTTATGGCAGCGTGCAAGTGCGCGCGGATCAGGAAATCCTCACCACCGAGCACGAGCACTATTCCACCCGCAACATTCTCGATTTCCGCAGCCGCCGCGATGGCACCCGGGTGCGCAAACTCAGGCTGTTCGACAACCCGCAAAGCATTTCCCTGGATCAGGTGCTCGACACGATCAACCGCAACATTCGCCCTGAGACCCGCGTACTCGGCATGACCTGGGTGCATTCGGGCAGCGGTGTGAAATTGCCGATCAGCGCTATCTCGCGGCTGGTCGATGAACACAACCGTCAACGCGACGACAAGGATCGGCTGATTTACGTGGTCGACGGCGTGCACGGTTTCGGTGTCGACGACCTGAGTTTCCCGCAGATGAACTGCGACTTCTTTATCGCCGGCACCCACAAGTGGATGTTCGGTCCGCGCGGCACCGGCATCGTGTGCAGCCGCAGCGAAGAGCTGAAATACGTCAGCCCGAGTGTGCCGACATTCTCCGAAGCCACTTCTTTCGCCACGATCATGACCCCGGGCGGTTACCACGCTTTCGAGCATCGCTGGGCGGTGGACGAAGCGTTCAAGTTGCACCTGCAACTGGGCAAGGCTGACGTTCAGGCGCGCATTCATCAGCTCAACAGCTACCTGAAGCAGCGTCTGCAAGAACAGTCGAACATCGAGCTGGTGACTCCGCTCGATCCGCAGTTTTCTGCCGGTTTCACTTTCTTCCGGGCCAAGGGTCAGGACAGCGATGAAGTAGCCGCCTACCTGATGCAAAACCGGGTGATCTGCGATGCGGTCAGCCGCGATGTCGGCCCGGTGATTCGCACCGCGCCGGGCCTGCTCAACAACGAAGCCGAAGTGGACCGCTTCATGGCCCTGCTCGGTAAAAAACGCCGCGCCTGATCCCTCGACTCCAGTTTTCCTTTTCACAGAGACGACTCATGAAAAAGCCCCATGCCTGTTTCACCTTCAAGGCCTTGCCCGCGCTGGCCCTGACCGCGCTGTGCGCCGGCCTGTTGCCCGGCGCAGCTCAAGCGGCGACAGTGCCGGCGCCAGGCAAAGTGTTCAAGGACTGCAAGGACTGCCCGGAAATGGTCGTGCTGCCGACCGGCACCTTCACCATGGGCACCCCGGATGACGAAGTCGGTCGCGAACCGGACGAAGGCCCGCGCCACGCAGTGACCTTCAGCAAACCCTTCGCCATCAGCCGCTTCCAGGTGCTGGTCGGCGAGTGGGACGCGTACGTGCGCGAAACCGGCAACAAGCCTTACGACTTCGATGATCGCCCGGGCCGCCGCTGCACCGCCGGCAAACCGGAATTCAAACAGACCGCCCGCGACCCGGCCGTGTGCATGAACGTCGCCGAAGCCCAGGGCTACATCGATTGGTTGTCGAAAAAAACCGGTCATGCCTATCGCTTGCAAAGCGAATCGATCCGCGAGTACGCCGCACGCGGCGGCAGCACCGGACCCTTCCCTTTCCCGTTCGATGAAGGCAACAACTACCAGATTTCCAAACATGCCAACACCTATGGCGCCGCCGACGGTTACAACTTCACCTCCCCTGCCGGGACGTTCCCGGCCAATGCCTTCGGCGTTTACGACGCTCACGGCAACGTCTACGAATGGACCGCCGACTGCTATCACAAGGATTACTCCGGCGTACCCAACGACGGTCGCCCATGGACCCAGGAAAACTGCGAGCGTCAGGTCATGCGCGGCAACGATTGGGGCGAGGCGCCGGTGTTCTCGCGCTCCGGCAACCGCAACAGCAGCTGGCCGACCAGCAAAGGCGACTGGCTCGGGTTTCGCGTAGTGCGCGACCTCTGATCCTGCCCATCCCGACCGCAGCCCCGCCTGCGGTCGTTTAAAGAAAGTCCGTGACCATTCGTTTTCCTTAAGTACCGGCACTCCCTCCGCACCGAAGCAGGAATCCTCCATGACCAAGCCTACGCGTGGGGCGATCAACGAATTGTTCGCCTTGCTCAAGCCCTTCCGCCTGATCGTCTCTGTGTCCATCGTGCTCGGCATGATCGGCGGCCTGAGCGTCACCGTGCTGCTGGCGACCATCAACAATGCCCTGCACTCCGACGACGGCCTGACCCGCACCGTGGTAATGATCTTCGCTGGCCTCTGTGCGTTGGCCTTATTGACGACGATTTTGTCCGACATCGGCACCAACTACGTCGGCCAGCACATCATCGCCAAATTGCGCAAAGAGCTGGGGGAGAAAGTCCTGTCGGCGCCGATCGACCAGATCGAACGTTACCGCAGCCATCGCTTGATCCCGGTGCTGACCCACGACGTCGACACCATCAGCGACTTCGCCTTCGCCTTCGCCCCGCTGGCGATTTCCATGACCGTTACCCTCGGCTGCCTCGGCTATCTGGCGCTGCTGTCCTGGCCGATGTTCCTGATGATGCTGGTGGCGATTGCGATCGGTACGACCATTCAGGCGATTGCCCGGGCCAAGGGCATGCGCGGTTTCTACGCTGCACGCGATTCCGAGGATGAACTGCAAAAGCATTACAACGCGATTGCCGAGGGTGCTAAGGAACTGCGCATTCATCGCCCGCGTCGCCAGCGCATGTTTGTCGCCGGGATTCAAAAAACTGCCGAGAAGATCTGCGACACCCAGATCAAATCCATCAACACCTTCGTCATCGCCAAGTCCTTCGGTTCGATGCTGTTCTTCGTGGTCATCGGCATGGCCCTGGCCCTGCAATCCTTCTGGCCCAGCGGCGACAAAGCAGTGATGAGCGGCTTCGTCCTGGTGCTGCTGTACATGAAGGGGCCGCTGGAGCACCTGGTCAGCACCTTGCCGATCATCAGCCGTGCGCAGATTGCCTTCCGCCGCATCGCCGAACTGAGCGAGCAATTCTCCTCGCCCGAACCGCATCTGCTGCTGGAGGATCAGGGCAAGAAACCCGGTGCGGTCAACAGCCTGGAACTGCACAACGTGCGTTACGCCTTCCCACCCGTGGAAGGCAGCGAACCGTTCCGTCTGGGGCCGGTCAACCTGCGCATCGAACAGGGCGACATCGTGTTTATCGTCGGTGAAAACGGCTGCGGCAAAACCACGCTGATCAAACTGCTGCTGGGCTTGTACGCGCCAACCGAAGGCGAAATCCGCGTCAACGATCAGCCGATCACCGCGCTTAATCGCGATGACTACCGGCAGAATTTCACGACGATTTTTGCCGACTACTACCTGTTCGACGATCTGATTCAGGGCGACCGCGAAGTCCCGCAGGACGCGACCCGCTACCTCGAACGTCTGGAGATCGCGCACAAGGTCAGCGTGCGCGACGGCGCGTTCAGCACCACCGATTTGTCCACCGGCCAGCGCAAGCGCCTGGCCCTGGTCAATGCCTGGCTCGAAGAGCGGCCGGTGCTGGTGTTCGATGAATGGGCGGCCGATCAGGACCCGACCTTCCGGCGAATTTTCTACACCGAGTTGCTGCCTGACCTCAAACGTCTGGGCAAGACCATCATCGTCATTTCCCACGATGACCGTTACTTCGACGTCGCCGATCAACTGGTGCGCATGGAGGCCGGCAAGGTCAAGAGCGAACTGCAAACCGCTTGATCGACGAGGCCGCGGCCGGGCCGGAAAAATAATTTTCCGGTTTGCCGCGGCTTCCTCGTCTTAATGAGATGAATAAGAACCATTAACAACTATACCTGCCAAGGTCTTAACCTCATGTCCGCATCCCGTTTCATGCTTCGCCCTCTGACTCGAGCCCTGCTGATGCACGGCGCGACACGCACTCGACTGGCCGGCACTGGCCTTGGTCTGGCACTGACATTCACGGCAGCGCCGTATGTTCAGGCCCAGGAATGGACCCTGAACATCCCGTCGCAGCCACTGGCCCAGGCACTGCAAACCCTTGGCCAGCAGACCAGCCTGCAAATCATCTACAGTCCGGAAAGCCTGCAAGGTTTGCGTTCGACCGCGCTCAACGGCCGCTACCAGGACGACGAGTCACTCAAGGCGATGCTTAACGGCACCGGCATCCGCTACCAGCGTGACGGCAACACCGTGACCGTGCTCGGCCCGGCCACCGGCAGCGCGATGGAACTGGCCCCGACCAACGTCAACGCCAGCCGCCTCGGTGCCACCACCGAGGGCAGCAACTCCTACACCACCGGCGGCGTGACCATTGGCAAGGGCGTGCACTCGCTGAAGGAAACCCCGCAGTCGGTCACGGTGATGACCCGCAAGATGCTCGATGACCAGAACCTCAACACCATCGAACAGGTGATGGAGAAGACCCCGGGCATTACCGTGTATGACTCGCCCATGGGCGGCAAGTATTTCTACTCCCGCGGCTTCCGTATGACTGGCCAGTACCAGTACGACGGCGTGCCGCTGGATATCGGCAGCAGCTACGTGCAGGCCGACAGCTTCAACAGCGACATGGCCATTTATGACCGCGTGGAAGTTCTGCGTGGCGCAGCCGGCATGATGAAAGGCGCAGGCGGCACCGCCGGTGGCGTCAACTTCGTACGCAAACGCGGCCAGGATACTGCGCACACGCAGCTCTCGCTGTCGGCAGGCACCTGGGACAACTATCGTGGCCAGGTCGATACCGGCGGCCCGCTGAACGATTCCGGCACCATCCGTGGTCGCGCCGTGGTCACCGAACAGACCCGTCAATATTTCTATGACGTGGCCAGCCGCAAAGACCAGATCTACTACGGCGCCCTGGACTTCGACCTCAGCCCCGACACCACCCTGGGTCTGGGTTTCGCCTGGGAAGACGTCGACGCTACGCCATGCTGGGGCGGCCTGCCGCGTTACGCCGACGGATCCGACCTGCACCTCAAGCGCTCCACCTGCCTGAACACCGCGTGGAACAACCAGCGCAGCAAACGCGCCACCTACTTCGCCGACCTGAAACACCAGTTCAACGACGACTGGTCGCTGAAAGTCGCCGGGGTGTATTCGCGCAACACCCAGGACATGGAATACGCCTTCCCGAGCGGTGCAGTGCCGGTCGGTGCCACGGCTTCGAATACGCTGATGCTGGGTAGCATTTACGACTACGACCAGCGCGATTACGGCTTCGATGCCTATGTCGACGGCAAATTCGACGCCTTCGGCCAGCAACATGAACTGACCATCGGCGCCAACGCCAGCCGTTCGCACAAGGATGACTTCTACGCCGTCGCCGCGCTGCCACAACGGCAGAACGTGCTCGACCCGAACCACCACATCCCGCAACCGGACGAAAGCTACTACCTGGCCAACGCTTCCCGTGGCGGCCCGGTGGACATGCACATCAAGCAATACGGCGCCTACTCGATCGCCCGCCTGAAACTGGCTGATCCGCTGACCCTGGTACTGGGCAGCCGTGTCAGCTGGTACAAGTCCGACACCGATTCGGTGCAGTACTTCCGTGGCGAAGGCACCCAGGTCGACACCAAGTCCACCGAAACCGGCCAGGTCACGCCGTTCGCCGGTGTGCTGTTCGACCTCAATGACAACCTGACCGCCTACGCCAGCTACACCGACATCTTCACCCCGCAAGGCGCTTACAAGACCATCGATGGCAGCACCCTCAAGCCATTGGTTGGCCAGAGCTACGAGCTGGGGATCAAGGGTGAGTGGTTCGACGGTCGTCTGAACAGCTCCTTCAACCTGTTCCGCACCATTCAGAAAGATGCCGCCCAGGATGACCCGCGTTGCGAAGACAGTTCTTGCTCGATCAACTCCGGCAAGGTTCGCGCGCAGGGCTTCGAAGCGGAAGTCAGCGGTGAGGTGATTGATCGCCTGCAATTGCTCGCCGGTTACACCTACACCCAGACCAAAGTGCTGGAAGATGCCGACGCCACGCAGGATGGCGTGGTCTACAACTCCTACGTGCCGCGCCATTTGCTGCGTGTCTGGGGTGACTACAGCCTGAGCGGGCCGCTGGATCGCGTGACGATCGGTGCGGGTGTCAACGCGCAGACGGGCAACTACCGGACTTCGCCTTTGGGCGGTGACAACATTGATGGCGCCGGTTATGCGGTCTGGAACGGTCGCATTGGCTACCGTATCGATGACACCTGGTCGGTGGCGCTTAACGGGAACAACCTGTTTGACAAGCGTTACTACTCGACCATTGGTACCGAAGGGTTCGGTAACTTCTATGGTGATCCGCGTAACTTCGTGATGTCGGTCAAGGCTGATTTCTGATTGGGTGTGATGTGAGAGAGCCCCGCTTTGGCGGGGCTTTTTTTCGCCTGTTGGTCTTGGCGGCCTTCGGGCCGACCATGCTCTTTGGGTTTTGGGGGCATATCCGTTGCTGCGGGTGTTGCCGCTGGCGGTTTCGCTCTTACAGCGAGTCACCTTTTCCAAACGCCGAAAAGGTAACCCAAAAGGCTTTGCCCCGGCGTACGGCACTTCGCTGAGGCTCAGTGTTCCCTCGCTACGGTGTCCATCCGGGGGCATCGCCTACGGTTTGCTGCGCTGCACCTCCTCTCGATGTATGCGGCTACGCCGCACGGCGCTGCGCGCCTAACCCCCGGATGAACACCTCCGCTCGGCCTGCCGATGGGGCAAAAGATCAAAAGCCAAAGCCAGATCAAAAGCCAGATCAAAAGCCCCTCACCCTAGCCCTCTCCCGGAGGGAGAGGGGACTGATTGAGGTGTTTGGGAGAGCTACGCCGACGTGCGATACCGCGCTGAGCTCAGGCTCTGAAAAGCAAACAAATCAGCCCCTCGCCATGAGGAAAAGGGGACTGATCGAGGTGATTGGGCGAGCTACGCCGACGTGCGATACCGCGCTGAACTCAGGCTCTAAAAAGCAAACAAATCAGCCCCCTCACCCTCCAAGAAAAAGAGTGGGCCGATCGAGGTGTTTGGGCGAGCTACGCCGACATGCGATACCGCGCTGAACTCAGGCTCTAAAAAGCAAACAAATCAGCCCCCTCACCCTCCAAGAAAAAGAGTGGGCCGATCGAGGTGTTTGGGCGAGCTACGCCGACTTGCGATACCGCGTTGAACTCAGATTCTGAAAGGCTCACAAATCAGCCCCCTATCCCTGAAGGAGAGAGGACTGATCGAGATGATTGAGCGAGCTACGCCGAGGTGCGATGACGCGTTGAACTCAGATTTTGAAAAGCCCAAAAATCGGCCCCCTCTCCCTCCGGGAGAGGGCTGGGGTGAGGGGCAGCTCCAACACCAATCCAAAGCCGAGCACGCTGTTGCTCCTCACCACTCAACAGGATGAGCGTTAGCTCGGCTGCCGCTCTTGATCTGTAAGGCGACGTCGGAAGGCTGAGTGGAGGGATTGATCCGGGCGTGGGAGCGCAGCGACCGTTTGGCGCAGCCAAACACAGCGAGAGGAGGTGCAGCGAAGCAAACCGTAGGCGCTGCGCCCGGATCGATCCCGCAGCGAAGGAACCCCGAGCCCCAGCGAGCGGGCCGCACGTAGGAGCAAGCGTTTTTGGTTACTTTTTAGGCGTTTGTAAAAAGTGACCCGCCGTAAGGGCGGAACCCTAAGCCGCCATTACCGCAGCAACGGATATTCACCCAAAAACCACCCCCCCAAAAATCAAACCAACACCCCCGCCAACGCCCGGCTCAGGCGTTCATGCACCCGCAAAACATCAGGCATCACCGAAGCCATCCGCAGCAAATCATGCGTCAGCCCAGGACAATGCTCAACCTCAACACTCACCCCCTGCCCCCGCAACTTATCAGCGTAAGCCTGCCCCTCATCAAACAACGGATCAAAACCCGCCAACAACACAATCGCTGGCGCCACCCCCTGCAGATCCTCCGCCAACAACGGCGAAAAACGCCAGTCCAGATAATCTTGCGGACTGCGGGCGTAATGCTGATAAAACCAGTCAAGCGTATCGCTCTCCAACAAATACCCCTCGCTAAACAACAACCGCGAATCGTGCACACGCGAAGCATCGGTCACCGGATAGCACAACAACTGCGCCTTGGGTGCGATGGCCACAGTATGCGGTTGCACCACGGCCTGAATCGCCAGCACCGTAGCCAACGTCGCGCCGGCACTATCGCCACCAAACGCCACGCGCGAGGTATCAAGCCCAAGACTTACGGCGTTTTCCGCTAACCACGACAAAGCGTCTTCGCCATCCTCCAATGCCGTTGGAAAACGATGCTCCGGGGCCAGTCGATAGCCCACCGACAACACCGCACACGGCGTGCGCTGACAAAACTCGCGGCACACACCGTCGTGAGAGTCGAGGCTGCCGACAACAAAACCACCACCATGGAAATACACCAGCACCGGCATCGGCGAGACCGCAGCATTGGGGCGATACAGACGCAATGCCAACGGCGCACCATCACGTGCCGACGTGTCGATTGCGCTGACCAACAGGTCTTCAGGCGCCGGCCAGCGCAGTTGCGCAGTGGTCTGTTCGAAAGTCGCGCGGGCTTCGTTCGGGGTCATTTGGTGCATGGCCGGCAGGCCGGCGTCCTGGCTGTCTTGGGCCAGATCGAGGAAGGCTTCCAGATCAGGGTGTAACGACATCGCTTAAATCCTTGTATCGGCAAAAAAGGGGCGCGCCGCGGCAGCGCCCCCGAAGATGACTGAACGTGTGGCGATCAGCCCGCGCGTGCCATGCAATGCTCGACCAACGCTTCCAGCTCACGCTGGTAATCGCTCATCAAGGCATCCATGGTGCCGGCGCGATAACGCTGGCTGCTGTAGATGCAACGCAAGGCCAACTGACCGTCATAGACCTGGCCGACAATTTCCAGCCAGTTGCCCAAATTGGCTTTGAGGCTGTAGTTGTCACCGGTTTCTTCCAGCGCCGGCACCAGCAGGGCCTGCTCGTCGAAGCTCTGGTCGAATTGCCCCAGGTAGTTGAACGTGACCCGCGCTTGCGGCAGCTCGGCCAGTTGCCTCGACACCTCAGCGCCTGCCAGATGCCGCAGCACGCCATAGCCGATGCCTTTCTGCGGCACCGCTGCCAACTGTGCCTGCACATTGACGATCGACTGGCCGATGTCGTCGCTGTCGGGGCGCAAACGCACCGGGAACATGCTGGTGAACCAGCCCAGGCTGCGGCTCAGGTCGATGGCCTCGAACAGATCTTCACGACCATGGCCTTCGAGCAGGATCAGTGCCGACGGTTGTTGACTCCAGCGGCACAGGGCACGGCTGAGCGCCGACAACAGCAGGTCGTTGATCTGCGTGCCATACACCGCCGGGGCCTGTTTGAGCAGTTGTTCAGTGTGCTCGCGAGATAATTTGAGCCGCGCCTGCGCCTGCTGACGCACGAGGTTTTTGCCGCGCAGGTTGTCGCACGGCAAGTCGACGCCCGGCTGATCCAGTTGCTCCAGCCAATACCCCAGTTCCTGCTCGGCAATCACCGGCGCCTGCGCCTGCAAGGCTTCGGCGAACGATCGGTAACTGCTGGTGCGAATCGGCAGTTTCGGTTGCAGCCCCTGCACGCACGCCTCATACGCCACTTTCAAATCATCGAGCAGAATTCGCCACGACACGGTGTCGACCACCAAGTGATGAATCACCACGAGCAGGCGCGCCTGGCCATCCGGCAAGGCGACGTGCATCACCCGCCAGACCGGCCCGTCATCGAGTTTCAAGCTGCGCTGGGCAAGGTTGGCCAAGGCTTCGACCTGCTCGCTGTTGTCCGCCTCGCGGCGCCAGAGCAACGTCTCGCCCTGTTCACTGAGGTCGCAGTAACGCTGCATCCAGCGCCCGCCTTCGTGGGAGAAACGCAGGCGCAACGAGTCGTGATGTTGCTCGATCCAGCCCAGTGCCTGCTCGAGCGCATCGAGGTCCAGCGGCTGGCGCGCGCTCAACAGCAATGACTGGTTGTAGTGATGCGCCTCGGCCATGCCTTCAGCAAAGAACCACTCCTGAATCGGCAAGAGATTGAACAAGCCCTCGGCGGCCACGTGCGTGACGTCCGTCTGCGGTTGTGCCGTGCCCTCCTTCGCCGCTTCCTGCTCGACGATGCCGGCGATGGTCTGATAACGCATCAGGTCGCGCAGCTTGAGATCCATCTGCAACGTCGGGTGGTTTCTGACGCGGGAGATCACCTGCAAACTCAAAATCGAATCGCCGCCCAGTTCGAAGAAGTTGTCGCTGATGCCCACTTGTTCGACCTGCAGCACCTGCGCCCAGATGTCCGCGAGCAGGCTTTCCTGCTCATTGCGCGGGGCGACGTATTCTTCGGTTTTGAATTCCGGTTCCGGCAGCGCCTTGCGATCCAGCTTGCCGTTAGGCGTTACCGGGAAAGCGTTCAGGCAGACGATCTGCGCCGGCACCATGTATTCCGGCAACGAGGCGCGCAGGCCCGCCTTGAGTTCATCGCCGATGTCTGCACCGGTCGCGGTGACCACATAACCGATCAGTTGCTTGCCGGAGGCATTGTCCCGGGCGATCACCAGTGCATCAGTCACCGACGGCAACTGGCGCAGACTGGCCTCGACTTCACCCAGTTCGATGCGGAAGCCGCGCACCTTGACCTGATGGTCGATACGGCCGACGTAATCGACCACACCGTCGGCGCGTAAACGCACCAGATCGCCGCTGCGATACAGGCGCTCGCCCGCCGCGAACGGATTGGGTACGAAGCGCTCGCAGGTCAGGTCCGGACGGCCGTGATAACCCCGGGCGACGCCATAGCCACCGATGTACAACTCACCGGCAAAGCCTGGCGGCAGCGGGTTCAGGTCTTCGTCCAGCACGTACAGCGAGCGCGCGCCCACGGCACGGCCGATCGGCGCGTACGCCGCTTCGCAATGCTGGCTGACCGGGACTTTCCAGAGCATCGGCGTGACCACGGTTTCGGTCGGGCCGTAGCCGTTGGTGAAGTACTGCGGACGCAGCGCAGCCTTGACCTGCTCGAAGGTCTGATCCGGCACCGCGTCACCGCCGAAGCAATAGATGCGCACGGGTGGCGGCGCAATACCGCTGGCCGCCGCGTACTCGGCCAGTTGCTTGAGATAGGCCGGCGGGAAGCAGGCAATGGTGATGCCGTAGTCGTGCAGCGCCTGATAGGTCTGCTCCGGCGTCCACAGGCAACCGTCGCGAATCAGCAGACGACCGCCGCTGTACAAGGTGCTCAACCAGCGCTCATGGGCCCCGTCGAAGGCGAACGACATAAAGTGCAGCTCGCAACTGCTGGCGTCCATTTCGTACAGCTCGGCGATGGCCTGACAGTGCATGCTCAGCGGGCCTTGGGTCACCGCGACGCCTTTCGGCCGGCCGGTGGAACCCGAGGTGTAGACCAAATAGGCCAGGCCCTGCTCCTGCACGCGACGTTCGGGGGCGTGGTCGGCGTAGCGGCTTTCATCGAGGTGATCGATTTCCAGGCGCAGCAGGCCTTGCGGCGCCGGCAACGTGCTGCGCAGACTGCTCTGGGTCAGCAACAGCGCCATGCCGGAATCTTCGATCATGTAGGCCAGACGCTCCGGCGGATAGTCGATGTCCAGCGGTACGTACGCCGCCCCGCTCTTGAGCACGGCGAGGAAGCTCACGACCATTTCCAGCGAGCGTGGCAAGGCCACGCCGATCACCACTTCCGGCCCGGCGCCGTGTTCGATCAGGCAGTGCGCCAGTCGGTTGGCGCGTTGCTCGAGTTCGGCGTAGGTCAGGTTCATTCCGGCGCATTGCAGGGCGATGGCCTGCGGCTGCTGTTGCGCGTGACGGCTGATCAGTTCCGGCAACAGCGCGGCTTGATGGGTGTGCGTCGGCTCGGCGCTCCAGGCTTGCGCCGCTTGCCATTGCTCGCCGCTCAGGCGCTGCAAATTACCGAGGCGCTCGTACGGCGCCGCCAGCATCGCGGCGAGGGTGTTTTCCATGGTCTGGCGAATACCGACAACCGCCTCGGCGCTGAAGTGGCTGCGCAGGTACAGGTATTCGATCGACAACTCGTCGCCGAGCATCACCGCGAGGTCCATCGGCACGTTGGTCACGCCATGGCCGATGGATTTGCCGAAGGTCAGATCGGTGTCGTTGTCTTCCTGCAAGCGATCGTCGATCGGGAAGTTTTCGAACACCACGATGCTGTCGAACAACGCCTGCCCACCGAGGCTGGACCAGCGCTGTACATCCGCCAGCGGCGCCTGGGAATAATCACGGATGTCGAGGTTGTAGGCCTGCACTTCGCCCAGCCAGTCAGCCAGACGCTGATCGGCTTGCGGGGTCTGAATGATCGGCAAGGTGTTGATAAACAGACCGAGCATGTTGCCGACATTCGCCAGACTTTCCGGACGCCCCGACACCGTGGCGCCAAAGGTCACCGTCTGCTGCCCGGTGTAGCGTTGCAACAGCAGCAACCATGCACCCTGAATCAGCGTGTTGGGGGTGATGCGCAGGTCGCGACAGAACTGCAACAGCCGCGCGGTCTGCGCTTTATCCCAGTTCGAATAGATTGCATCGTGACCGGCGACATCGGCGCTGTGGCGCGGGTGCATCGCCTGGCTCAGTGCCGTCGGCTCGTTGACCGCCGCCAGCCGCGCCTTCCAGAACAGCTCCTGAGCGTCCTGATCCTGCGCCTGCAACCAGGCGATAAAGTCGCGGTAACGACCGTTCTCGCCGATGATTTCGCCCTTGGCGTAATACTGCAGCACCTCACCGAACAGCCGCGAACTGCTCCAGCCGTCCATGAGAATGTGGTGGCTGGTCCAGATCATCTGGTACTGATCTTCGCTCAGGCGCAGCAGGGTCACCCGCAACAAACGCGCTTCGGCCAGATTGAAACCGAGCGCACGGTCAGCGCTGGCGAACTCGGCAATCAGTTCCTCGCTCGTCTCCCGATCACGCCAATCAAGTACCTGCATTTGCAACGGCGCATGGCGATGCACCACCTGCAACGGTTTGGCCAGGCCGTCCTGCCAATGGAAACTGGTGCGCAGAATCGCCTGACGGGCGATGACAAATTCCCACGCCTGACGGAAGCGTTCCACGTCCAGGCCCTTGATCGGCAGGCTGACCTGTTGCACGTAAAGGCTGCTGCCGTTATCCGACAGCGTGTGAAAGAGCATGCCTTCCTGCATCGGCGACAGCGGGTAGACATCCTCGATCTGGTCGGCCGGCACCGGCAACGCATCGAGCTGCGCCTGATCGAGTTGCGCCAGCGGATAATCCGCCGGCGCCTCGTCGGTCGACGACTCGAGCGCAACCACAGCGGCGAGCTTCTGCACGGTCTGCTGCTGGAACAGGTCTTTGGGGGTGAAGCGAATCCCCTGCTGGCGCGCACGGCTGACCAGTTGAATCGAGATGATCGAATCGCCGCCCAGCGCAAAGTAGTTGTCGGTCACGCCGACCCGTTCGATCTTCAGAATATCCTGCCAGACCTCGGCGAGTTGCTGCTCCAGCGGCGTCGACGGCGCCACGTATTCGCGCTGCGACTGGCTGAGGTCCGCTGCAGGCAAGGCTTTGCGGTCGAGTTTTCCGTTGGGGGTCAGCGGCAACTGTTCGAGGAACAGCCACTGCGCCGGCACCATGTATTCCGGCAGATGCGCCTTCAGCGCGGCCTGCAGCGTTTCACTCAGATCGTCCAATTGTTCGAGGCTGAGGCTGCTGTCACTCGGCACCACATACGCCACCAGTTGCTGACCGCTGTGGCCATCCACCGCCAGCACCACGCCCTCGCGCACAGTGTCCTGAGCGAGCAGACGCGCTTCGATTTCACCCAGTTCGATGCGGAAACCGCGCACCTTGACCTGATGATCGATACGCCCGACGTATTCGATCCGGCCGTCATCGCTGAAGCGGGTCAGGTCGCCGGTGCGGTACATGCGCTCGCCGCTGCTCGAGAATGGATTGGGCACGAAACGTTCGGCGGTCAGGCCCGGGCGGAACAGGTAGCCGCGGGTGATGCCGTCGCCGGCCAGGTACAGTTCGGCCGCCACGCCCAGCGGCGCTTGCTGTAATTGACCATCGAGCAGGTACGCCGTGGTGTTGACCAGCGGCCGGCCGATGTTCGCCAGACCACCCAGTTCGCGGCGGGTGCAGGTCGAATAGGTGGTGTCTTCCGACGGCCCGTACAGGTCGTAGACGTGCTCCACCGCCGTCTCGCGGTAGAGCGTGTCGACCAGGCTCTGCTTCAGTGGCTCGCCGGCGAGGTTGATAATGCGCACGCCCGGCGGAATTTGCCCGGTGCGTTGCAGCGCGGCAATCGCCGACGGCACGGTGTTGATCAGGCGCACCTGATCGCGCTCCGGCAAGTCCGGCAGTTCCAGGGCATTGCGCGCCATGACGATCGAGCCGCCGCGTGCGAGGGTGACGAAGATCTCCCACACCGACAGGTCGAAGCACACCGACGTCGACGCCAGTACACCTTGCAGATCGTCTTCGCTGTAGACCTCGGCGGACCAGTGAATCAGCGCCTGCACGTTGCAATGGGCAATGGCCACGCCTTTCGGCTTGCCGGTGGAACCGGAGGTGTAGATCACGTAGGCCAGATTGGCCGAATCCCCGCGCGCAGCAAGATTGTCCGCAGGCTGCTCGGCAAATGCTGCACCACCCGGCTCGACCAGCACCACCTGCGCATCGGTCTGCGGCAGTTGCGCCAGCAGCGACTGCTGCGTGAGCAAGACTTTCGCCTGACTGTCGTCGAGCATGTAGGCCACGCGATCCGCCGGGTAATCCGGGTCCAGCGGCACATAGGTGCCACCGGCCTTGAGCACCGCCATCAGGGCAATGACCAGCTCCGCCGAACGCGGCATCGCCACGCCTACACGGATTTCCGCACCGACACCCAGTGCGACAAGATGATGAGCCAACTGGTTGGCGCGTTGATTGAGCTCGGCATAGCTCAGGGCGACGCCGGCATGACTCAGCGCCAGTGCCTGCGGATGTGCCGCGACGCGACGTTCAAAACTTTGCGGGATCAACCGCTCAGCCGGATACGCGGCCTGATGGTCGTTCCATTGCGCCAGGGTCTGGCGTTCGGCGAGTGGCAACAGGCCGATCTCACCGAGCAGACGCTGCGGCGCCTCGATGAATTGACGCAGCACTTCTTCCAGATGCCCCGCCAGACCTAGCACGCTGCGTTCGGCAAAGTGTTCGGTGAGGTAGTTGAAGTCCAGGTTCAAGACATCGCTGGCCCCGGCGATCAGGGTCAGGCCGTAGTTGGTTTGCTCGCGATGCTCCAGGCCAGCGAAACGCAGACCGCCCGGATTGGCTTCCAGCGCTTCGGACACCGGATAGTTTTCAAACACCAGCAAGGTGTCGAACAACGCTTCGCCGCTCAGCTGGGCCAGACGCTGGATGTCCTGCAACGGCGTCTGCTCGTAGTCGCGCAGCAACAGGTTTTTGTCCTGCACGCTGCGCACCCAGTCGCCGGCGCTGAGCGTGGCTTGCGGGCTGGCGATCACCGGCAAGGTGTTGATGAACAGGCCCAATTGCTGCTCGATGCCCGGCAGATCCACCGGACGTCCGGACACAGTCGCACCAAAGGCTACCGTGGCCTGGCCGGTGTAGCGCTGCAACACCAGCAACCACGCGGCTTGCACCAGACTGTTGAGGGTCACTTGCTGCTGACGGGAGAAACCGTTCAGGCGCTGAGTGAAGGCTTGGTCGAAATGCAGGCGATGCATCTGTTTGCCAGGCCCCGGCACGGTACGCCCGTGACAGGCCGAAGCCAGTCGGGTCGGTTCGTCCAGTGCGGCCAGTTGTCCGCGCCAGAATGCCTCTGCGCCCGCCTTGTCCTGACCTTGCAGCCAGACGAGGAAGTCGCGATAACGGCCCTGCGCGCTTGGTACCGGCTGACCGGCGTAATCCTGCAACACCTCGCCGAACATCCGCGAGTTGCTCCAACCATCCATGAGGATGTGGTGGCAGGTGAAAATCAAACGATGGCGGTCATCGCCGGTGCGCAGCAGGCACAGACGCAGCAGCGGCGGGTTCTGCAGATCGAAACCGCGTGCGCGATCAGCCTGCGCCCGCGCTTCGAGCACGGCCGGCAAGTCCGCCACACCGCGCACATCGACTTCGGGCATTTCCAGGGTCAACTGGCGATTGATCACTTGCAGCGGCGCATCGAGGCCATCGCGGCCCCAGATAAAACCGGCGCGCAGCACTTCATGGCGATCCACCACGCGCTGCCAGGCCTGCTGGAAACGCGCCACGTCGAGGCCGTCGATATCCAGCAGCATCTGATAGACATAGGCGCTGGCATCGGCGTCGTACAGGCTGTGAAACAGGATGCCTTGCTGCATCGGCGCCAGCGGATAGATGTCCTCGATGCGCTGGGCAGCGATCGGCAAGCTATCCAGATGCGCCTGGGACAACCCGGCCAACGGCACGTCCGATGGCGTCAAACCGCCGCTCGGATGGTTCAGGCAATGGTCGATCAACTCGCTCAGCGCTACTTCATAAGCGCGGGCCAACGCGTTGATGGTCGCCTCTTCAAAGACATCGCCGCTGTAAGTCCAGGTCAGGCTCAACTGGCCCTGATAAACCCGGCCATCGATGGTCAGCCAGTTGGCCATCGGCGCGTTTGCGTCCTGACCGGCGCCCTTGTCTTCAGTGGCCGGCACCCACAGGGCGTGTTCATCGAAGTTGTTGTCGAACTGGCCGAGGTAGTTGAACGTCACCTTCGGTTGCGCCAGTTCGTTCAAGACCCCTTGCGACTCGGCGCTGCCCAGATGACGCAGCAAGCCATAACCGATGCCTTTGTTCGGGATCGCGCGCAGTTGCTCCTTGATGCCTTTGATCGAGGTTTCCAGACTGGCGTCCGGGGTCAGGCGCACCGGGAACATGCTGGTGAACCAACCCACCGTGCGGCTGAGGTCGACGTCATCGAACAGGTCTTCGCGACCATGGCCTTCAAGCTGCACCAGGGCGCTATCGGTGTTCGTCCATTGGCACAGCACGCGGGCCAGCGCGGTCAGCAGCAGGTCGTTGACCTGGGTGCGATAAACCGCAGGTGCCTGTTGCAGCAACTGGCGAGTGCGTTCGGCGTCGAGACGCGTATCGACGCTGCGCTCGAAACGGTTGCTCAACTGGCCATGCGGGTTGTCCAGCGGCAGTTCGACCGACTCATCGCGCAGTTGCCCGCGCCAGTAATCCAGTTCGCTTTCCAGTTCAGCGCTACGGGCATGCTTCTGCAGACGCTCGCCCCAATCCTTGAACGCACTGGTCTTGGCCGGCAGACGCACAGCCTGACCGCTGCTCAGTTGTTGATAAGCGCTTTGCAGATCTTCCAGCAGAATCCGCCACGACACGCCATCGACCACCAGGTGATGGATCACCAGCAGCAGACGCTGAGTGGCGTCCGGCAAGTCAACCAACACTGCACGAATCAGCGGACCATCGAGCAAATCGAGGCTGCGTTGCAAGTCCAGGCACAGCGCTGGCAATGCTGCGCTGTCGTCCAGGGTGACCGTGCGCAACAAGGTTTGCGCCTGATCCGCCGGCGCGTGGCTCTGCTGCCAGCCATCGTTGGTTTGCCGGTAACGCAGGCGCAAGGCGTCGTGGTGGCGCTGCAACTGCACCAGCGCCTGCTCCAGCGGCGCCGCGTGCAGTGCGCTGGCCGGGGTCAGCAGGATCGACTGGTTCCAGTGATGCCGCGCCGGAATGTCGCTGTTGAAAAAGTAATGCTGGATCGGTGTCAGCACTGCGTCGCCGAGCACTTCGCCCTGCTGCATTTGCACCGCGTCGCTCTGTTGCGCGACGGTCGCCAGACGTTGCACGGTCTGATGCTGGAAGATGTCTTTGGGGGTGAAGCGAATGCCCGCCTGACGCGCGCGGCTGACCACCTGAATCGAAATGATCGAGTCGCCGCCCAGCTCGAAGAAGTTGTCGTTGAGGCCGACACGCTCGACCTTCAACACGTCCTGCCAGATCTCGGCCAGACGCTGTTCCAGTTCGTTGCGCGGTGCGGCATAGACTTCCTGCGCCTGCGCAACTTCCGGGTGCGGCAGTTGCTTGCGATCGAGTTTGCCGTTGGCCGTCAGCGGCAGGCGTTCAAGGAACGCCCAACTGACCGGAACCATGTAATCAGGCAGGGTTTCGCGCAGATGCGCCTTGATCGAATCGCGCAGTGCGCCCTGCCCTTCGGTATCCAGCGCCTCGTTGGCGACGATCCAGGTTGCCAGTTGCTGGCCGCTGATACCGTCGACCGCCAGCACCACCGCTTCGCGCACGTCGGCGTGCTTGAGCAGTTGCGCTTCGATTTCGCCAAGCTCGATACGGAAACCGCGAATCTTCACCTGATGGTCGATCCGCCCGATGTACTCGATCACCCCGTCGCCGCGCAGCCGCGCTAGGTCGCCGGTGCGATACAGACGCTCGCCGGCCTGCGGATTGAAGGGGTCTGGCACAAAACGTGTGGCGGTCATGCCGGCCTGATTCAGATAACCCCGGGCCAGACCGGCACCGGCGATGTACAGCTCACCGATGCAACCTTGTGGCACCAGGTTCAGCGAGCCATCGAGCAAGTACCACGACAGGTCGACAATCGGCTCGCCAATCGGGCTGCTGTGGCTTTGTTCAAGATCGGCCATCGACAACGGCCGGTAGGTCACGTGCACGGTGGTTTCAGTGATGCCATACATGTTGATCAGCGTGGGCGCACGGTCGCCGAAACGTTCGAACCACGGGCGCAGGCTCTGCACTTCCAGCGCCTCGCCGCCGAACACCACGTAGCGCAGAGCGTTGTTGCGCGATGACTCGCTGGCGACCTGCATCAAGGGCTTGAACGCCGACGGCGTCTGGTTCAACACGGTGACGTTTTCATCGCACAGCAGCGTGTAGAAATCCTCCGGTGAACG
The DNA here is from genome assembly GCF_900187475.1 of Pseudomonas sp. Irchel s3h9. NCBI lineage: Bacteria > Pseudomonadati > Pseudomonadota > Gammaproteobacteria > Pseudomonadales > Pseudomonadaceae > Pseudomonas > Pseudomonas sp. Irchel s3h9. Next base: position 408,537 of record NZ_FYDH01000002.1, read on the forward strand.
GCTGACGTCGTGGGGCACCACCACCAGTTTGCCGCCATACAACAGCGCGCCGAAAATCTCCCAAACCGAGAAGTCAAAGGCGTAGGAATGGAACAGCGTCCAGCTGTCCTGCGGGCCGAAATCGAACCAGTGTTCGGTGGCGCTGAACAGCCGCATGACGTTGCCGTGCGGCAGCAATGCGCCTTTCGGTTTACCGGTGGAACCGGAGGTGTAAATGACGTACGCCAGGCTGTCCGACGTGGTCAGGCACAGCGGGTTGGTTTCGTTGTCGGGCTCTGGGGTCTGATTCAGATCGAGGCACGCCAGCCCTGACGGTACCGGCAGTTGCGCAAGCAGATGGCCTTGGGTCAGCAGCAGCTCGATGCCGCTGTCCGCGATCATGTAGCTCAAGCGATCATCCGGGTAGCCCGGATCCAGCGGCACATAAGCGCCACCGGCCTTAAGCACAGCGAGGATGGCGACAATCATGTCCAGCGAACGCTCGACCGCCACGCCAACACGCACGTCCGGGCCAACGCCACGGGCGATCAGCGCATGCGCCCACTGGTTGGCGCGGCGATTGAGTTCGGCGTACGTCAGGCGTTGCCCATCGTACGTCACGGCGATCGCATCGGGATAACGCTCGGCCTGCGCTTCAATGGCTTGGTGAATGCACTGCTCAAGCGGTTGCTCGACCCGCTCAGGATTCCACTGCGCGAGCAATTGTTGCTGCTGGCCGGCATCGAGCATCAGCAACTGGCCAACGCGCTGGGTCGGCTCGGCGACGATGGCCTGCAACAGCGCGTTCCAGTGTTGTGCCAGACGCTCAATGGTCGCGGCGTCGAACAGATCGGTGGCGTATTTCAGTACGGCTTCGATGCCATGGGCTTGTTCGGTGGTGTTGAGGGTCAGGTCGAACTGCGCGGTCTGACTCTGCCATTCCAGCGGCTCGATGCTCAGGCCATTCAAACGGGTTTCGACACTCACGCGGCGCTCGGCCTGATGGTTGAACATCACCTGGAACAGCGGGCTGTGACTGAGGCTGCGGCCCGGTTCCAGCGCTTCGACCAGTTGCTCGAACGGCAAGTCCTGATGGGCCTGCGCTTCTTGCGCGGTCTGTTTGACCTGACGCAGCAGATCGACAAAGGACATCTGCCCATCGATGTCGGCCTTGAGCACCTGAGTGTTGACGAAGAAGCCGATCAGCCGCTCGATCTCTACCCGGCCACGGTTGGCATTTGGCACGCCGACGCGGATGTCGGCCTGACCGCTGTAGCGATGCAACAAGGCCTGGAACGAGGCCAGCAAGACCACGAACAGGGTGACGTTTTCTTGCCGGGCGAAGGCTTTGAGCGCGTTGCTCAGCGCCGGGTCGAGAATCAGGTTATGGCTGGCGCCAGCGAAGCTTTGCTCGATGGTGCGCGGGCGATCCATCGGCAGTTCCAGCACCGGTTGTTCGCCACCGAGTTTCTCTTGCCAGTAGGCCAGTTGCCGCTCCTGTTCACCGGCCTCCATCCACTGCCGCTGCCACAAGGCGTAGTCGGCGTATTGAATCGGCAGCGCCGGCAGACCGGCGTCGTGATCGAGGTTGAAACCGGCGTAGAGCTGCACCAGTTCCTCGATCATCACTTGCAGCGACCAGCCATCGGAGACGATGTGGTGCAGGGTCAGCACCAGCACATGGTCATTGGGGCCGACTTGCAGCAGCGCTGCGCGCAAAAGCGGGCCGTGCTGCAGGTCGAAAGTTTTCTGGCTCTGGGTCTGTACGAACGCCTGGATCGAGGCATCCGCGTCGTTGGCCAGCTCAGTGCTCAGTTGATGGATCTCCAGTGCAAAGGGCCCTGCGGGCAGGACCACTTGCAAGGGTTGCGCGGTTTCCTGGGAGAACACCGTGCGCAAGGTTTCGTGTCGTTCGATCAGCGCCTGGACGCTGCGCTCCAGCGCGCTGACATCCAGCGGACCCTGCAAGCGCAGGGCCGTCGGAATGTTGTAGGCCGCACTGTGCGGCGCCCACTGCCAGAGAAACCACTGGCGCTGCTGAGCGTAGGACAGCAGCAACGGCTCTTCAGCCGTGCGCTTGAAAACCGGGGCAATGTCAAAGAGGTTGACGCCTTTCTGCTTGAGCAGAACCGCCAGAGCCTTTCTTTGCTTAGCCGAAAGTTGTCCTACCGACTCGATTAACTCTTGCACGCGTTTTTCCCTCTCAAGAAATCAGTTTTTCCAGATCATCGAGGGATAGACGTTTGAGGGCCTCCAGGGATTTAGCCAATTCATCCTGAACGGGCGACATTTCGACGCGCAGAGCCTCGATTCGCGCGCAGAACGCCTTGAGGGTATCGGTTTCGAACAACTCTTTTAGCGGCACCTTGTCGCCCAGACGCTCCTTGATCCGGGTCACCACCAGCGTGGCCAGCAACGAATGCCCGCCGAGCTGGAAGAAGTTGTCCGCGAGGCCCACCTGCTCGACCTCCAGCACCTCCTGCCAGATCGTCGCCACCTCCCACTGCAAATCGCTTTGCGGCGCCTGATAGTGCTGCTGCGTCGGGCCGTCGCCCAAGGCCATCAGCGCCTTGCGATCGAGCTTGCCGTTGGGAGTCAGCGGAATGGCGTCGATCAGGTGCAAGTGGCCTGGCACCATGTGCGCCGGCAAGCGACTGGCCAGTGCATTGCGCAAGTGTTCCGCCAACACCGGTTGATCGACCACAGCCTGCGCCACCACCACATAGGCGTGCAGGTGTTTGCCGGCGGCTCCGTCCTGAGCGAGCACCACCGCTTCACGGATGTCGTCCTGCTCCAGCAGTCGCGCTTCGATTTCGCTGAGTTCGATACGGAAGCCGCGAATCTTCACCTGATGGTCGGCCCGGCCGATGTACTCGATGTTGTCATCGCTGCCCTGGCGTACCAGATCGCCGGTGCGATACAGGCGTTCGCCGTTGCTGGCGTACGGGTTCGGCACAAAGCGCTCGGCGGTCAGTGCCGCACGCATCAGATAACCCCGGGTGACACCGGCACCGCCCAGGTACAACTCGGCGGGCACGCCACTCGGCAGTACTTGCAACTGGCTGTCGAGCAGATAGGCCACGGTGTTCGGCAACGGTCTGCCGATGTTCGCCTGCCCCTGGGTTGTGCGCAGGGTGAAGGTCGAATAGGTGGTGTCTTCCGACGGCCCGTAGAGGTCATAGACCTGCTGCACCGACGTGCTCGCGTACAGCGTGTCGACCAGGCTCTGCTTGAGCGGTTCACCGGCCAGATTGATGGTCGCCACCGAATGCGGAATCTGCCCGGCCCGTTGCAGCGCGGCAATCGCCGACGGCACCGTGTTGATCAGGGTGACCTGTTCGCGGGCCGGCAAATCGGCCAGCGCCAGCGCATTGTCCGCCAACACCAGGCAACCCCCGCAAGCCAGAGTGACGAAAATCTCCCAGACCGACAGGTCGAAGCAGATCGACGTCGACGCCAGCACGCCACGCAACTGTTCTTCGCGATAGACCCCGGCCGACCACTGAATCAGCGCCGACAGGTTGCCGTGGGTGATGGCTACGCCTTTCGGTTTGCCGGTGGAACCGGAGGTGTAGATGACGTACGCCAGATTCTGCGCAGTGACATTCGCCAGCGGTGCCGTTGTCGGGAACGCGCTCAACGCGCCCTTTTCCACCAACAACACCTGCGCACTCAAGTTTTCAGGCAGCAGCGCCAGTGCGGCCGGTTCGGTGATCAGCACGGCGGCGCGGCTGTCATCGAGCATGTGCAGCAAGCGTTCCTGCGGGTAGTCCGGATCCAGCGGCACATACGCGCCACCGGCCTTGAGAATGGCCAACAACGCCACGAGCATATCTGGCGTGCGTCGCATGCACACGCCGACGCGCACCTCCGGTCCGACACCCAGTGCCTGCAGCTTGTGCGCCAGACGGTTGGCCCGAGTATCGAGGCTTTGGTAATCGATCTGTTGTTCGGCGAACAGCACCGCATGCGCTTGCGGTTGGCGCTGCACTTGCGCGGCGAGGTGTTCCAGCACCGTGCGCGCGTCCGTTGCCGTGAGGTCAGCCTTGCCCCAAGCGATGGCTTGTTGACGCTGCGGTTCTGCAAGCAATTGCAAATCGCCCAGCGGCAGAGAAGCATCGGCGAGGAACTGCGTCAGCAGGCTCTCCAGTTGCGCGCTCAAACCGCTGATTGCGGCCGCATCGAAACTGGCCCGGTCGTAACTGATCCCCAGGCTCAGCTCACGCCCGGTGACCGCCACCAGCGTCAACGGGTAGTTGGTCTGTTCCTGACGACGAATCGCCGAGAACTTCAGACCGGTGGCCGGGCCTTGTTGCAGCGCTTCGGCCATCGGGTAGTTTTCGAACACCAGAATGCTGTCGAACAACGCGCCGTTACCGGCACCGGCCCAACGCTGAATGTCGTAGAGCGGCGTGTGCTCGTGTTCACGCAGTGCCAGATTGACGTCCTGCACCTGTTGCAGCCACTGGCTGACGACGATCTCGGCGGACGGCGCCGCGACCACCGGTAAGGTGTTGATGAACAGACCGATCTGCTGCTCGACGCCCGGCAAATCCGTCGGACGCCCGGCAACCGTGGCGCCGAAGGCCACATGGTCCTGCCCGGTATAACGCTGCAACAGCACCAGCCACGCCGCTTGCACCAAGGTGTTGAGGGTGACTTTCTGCTCGCGGGCGAAGCGGTTCAAGTCCGCCGTCAAGGTTTCGCTGAATACATGCTCGTGATCGGCGTAACCGCTGGCCGCGTGCTGCCCGCCCGACACGGCACTGGCCAGACGCGTCGGCTCATCAAGATCAGCGAGGGCTGTCGTCCAGAAATCGCGGCTGGCCTGCTGATCGCGCTGATCCAGCCATTCGATGTAATCGCGATAGCGCCCCTGCCCGACCGCCGGGGTCAGGCCGGCATAACGCTGCAGCACTTCGCCGAACAACTGCGAGGTGCTCCAGCCGTCCATGAGGATGTGATGGCAGGTGTAAATCAGGTGATGCGTGGCCTCGTCCGTGCGCACCAGCGTCACCCGCAACAGCGGCGCGCCAGTCAGGTCGAAACCGTTGGCCAAGTCCTCGCTGGCCAGTTGCTCCAGCGCCGTGCCGAGGTCAGCACGACCGCGCCAGTCCTGCACGCGCCATGGCATCTGCGCACTTTGACGCACCACTTGTACTGCGGCGCCAGCGTCTTGTGGCCAGACAAATGCGGTGCGCAGGATCTCGTGGGCATCAACGGTTTGCTGCCAGGCTAGACGGAAGCGCTCGGCGTCGAGTTGTTGCACATCCACACGCAATTGATTGGTGTACGCCGGGCTGTCCGGATCGTTGACGCTGTGGAACAGAATGCCCTGCTGCATCGGCGACAGCGGATAGAGGTCGACGATGTCGCGGGCCGGGATCGGCAGCGCCGACAGTTGTGCCTGGGTCAGCGTTGCCAGACTGAAGTCCGACGGTGTCACAGCCGCCTCGCCACTGTCGCAGCAATGTTCGATCAAACGCTCCAGCTCGCGCCGGTAGGCTTCGGCCAGCGCCGCGACGGTTTCTGCGCGATACATGCCGCTGCCGAAGGTCCAGGTCAATTCCAGCTCACCGCCGTAGACCTGACCGTCAACGCTCAGCCAGTTACCCAGCGGCGCTGCCGCGTCCTGATTAGCGCCGGTGCTTTCGCCGCTTGGCACGAACAGCGCACCCGCGTCGGCGTTGAACGCGCCGTCGAACTGGCCGAGGTAGTTGAAGGTCACGCGCGGCTGCGGCAATCCCTGCAACTCGGCGGATTGGCTCAAGTAACGCAGCACGCCAAACCCGATGCCTTTGCCCGGCACCGCCCGCAACTGTTCCTTGATCGCGCACAGCGACGCACCCGGCGTCGATTCAGGGGTCAGGCACACCGGAAACAAGCTGCTGAACCAGCCCACGGTGCGGCTCAGGTCGATGTCGTCGAACAAGTCTTCACGACCATGACCTTCGAGCTGAATCAGTACCGAAGGCTGTTCGCTCCAGTCACACAACACCCGCGCCAGGGCCGTCAGCAACAGATCATTGATCTGCGTGCGATACGCCGCTGGCGCCACTTTTAGCAGTTTGTGCGTCAGCGTCTGACTCAAGCGCGTGCTGGCCCGGGCCGCTTGTGCGCGGGTCTGGGTGTCCTGCGGGAAATCCCGTGGCAGTTGCGCGTCGCCCGCCGCCAGGGTTTGCCGCCAGTAGGCGCTCTCAGCGGCCAGCGCCTCACTCTGCGCGTAACGCTGCAGATGTTCGGCCCAGCTGTGCAGCGAGCTGCTTTTGCCCGGCAAGACCAGCGGCGTGCCCGCCGCCAAAGCGGCGTAAGCGAGCTGCAGGTCTTCGAGCAGAATGCGCCACGACACGCCGTCGACCACCAGGTGATGGATAACCAGCAACAGGCGTTGCTCAGCATTCGGCAGATTCACCAACACCGCCCGCACCAAGTGCCCTTGTTGCAGATTCAGGCTGCGCTGGGCCACATCGGCCAATGCCGGCAAAGCGTCCAGGCTGTCCAGCTCACGCACCCACAACAGCTGCGGATCACGCTGGGTCTGCGGCATTGCCTGCCACACGTCGGCGGACGCCTGGAAGCTCAGCGCCAATGCGTCGTGCTGTTCGATCAGCGCGGCCAGCGCCGTGCGCAGATGCGCGGCGTCGAGCGGCGTGGTCGGCTGCAACATCACCGACTGGTTCCAGTGCTGACGCTGGGCAATCGGGGTTGCGAAGAACCGCGCCTGAATCGGCAACAATGGCAACGGCCCGCGAGCAGCAGGTGCCGCAGCCGTGACGGGCTTGGCTTCGATCAGTTTAGCCACGGCGGCCAGTTGGCCGATGGTCTGTTTTTCAAACAGTTGCTTGGGGCTCAGCTTGATGCCTTGGCGTTTGGCCCGGGCGATGATTTGCAGGCTGAGGATCGAGTCGCCGCCCAGTTCGAAGAAGTTGTCGGTGCTACCCACGCGCTCAAGCTTGAGCACATCGGCCCAGATCGCCGCGAGCTTTTCCTCGACTTCACCCACTGGCGCGACGAAGTGTTGAGTGACCACCCCCGGCACCGGCAAGGCACGTTTGTCGAGTTTGCCATTGGCGGTCAGTGGCAGCTGCTCAAGCAGGACAATTTGCGCCGGCACCATGTAGTCCGGCAGGCACGCCTGCAATTGCTCGCGCAGCGCCTGCGCTTGCAATGTCAGACCTGCCACCGGCACACACCACGCAACCAGTTGCAGCCGGGTCGGGTCGTCATCCAGTGACAGCGCCAGCACCGCCGCTTCACTGACACCGTCCAGGCCCAGCAACACCCGCGCGACTTCCGCCGGCTCCACGCGATAACCGCGCACCTTGACCTGATCGTCGGCACGGCCGATGAATTCCACCGTTTGCTGACGATTGCGGCGTACCCGGTCACCACTGCGATACACCCGCGCACCCGGCGCGCCAAACGGATCGGGCAGGAAGCGCTCGGCGGTCAGCCCCGGCTGGTTCAGGTAGCCCAGCGCCACGCTGTCACCACCGATGTACAACTCGCCAGCCACCTGATCGGCGACGTTGTTCAGCACATCGTCGAGCACGTAAACGTGAGCGCCGGCCAGCGCGCTACCGACCGGTACGCTGCGCGTCAGGCTCAGATCACCGACTTCATGGGCCAGCACGCCCACCGTGGTTTCGCTCGGCCCGTAGTGGTTGATGAGGCGGCAGCCCGGTTTGAGCTGGCGCACGCGCTCGACCAGCGCCGGCGAGCACGCTTCACCGCCGACAATCAACGCGTGTTCCGGCAGCACGTCGGCAGCCCGCGCGGCCTGCAACAACGCGGCCAGATGGCCCGGGACGATTTTCAGCATGCCCACTTGATGCGCGGCCATGTACTCGGCAAAGCGGTCCGGATCGAAGCCCAATTCTTCCGGCAAGACATGCAACAGGCGCCCGGAACACAGCGCACCGAAGAGCACGGTAAAGCCCAGATCCGCAGCAATGGTCGAGACCAGCGCCATGCTGCTGTCCGCCGTCGGCGCCATCCGTTCCAGCACACCGCGCACATAACTGCCCAGCGCACCGTGGCTGACCAGTACGCCTTTCGGTTGCCCGGTGGAACCAGAGGTGTGAATCACGTACGCCGGTGATTGCGCGCACAGCGTCACGGCTGGGCAAGTGTCCGGCATTGACTGCCACTGCTGCGCTGCAAAGGCGATACCCTGACAGCCATCGACCGCCAGCGCGGAGACACGCGCATCGCCTTCGGCGCACAACAGCAGCCGTGCTTTCGCAGCGCCAAGCATCTGCTGCAGGCGTGCGTCCGGCGCCTTGACGTCCAGCGGCATGTACACCGCGCCCGCCTTGAAGATCGCCAGCACAGAAGTCAGCCAGTCCAGCGAACGCTCCATCAGCACTGCCACCGGCTGGCCGTCGCGCACGCCTTGGGCGCGCAAATGATGGGCCAGTCGATTGGCCGCCTGATCCAGCGCCTGAAAACTCAAGGCCTGATTCAAGTCGCGCGCGGCCAATGCTTCGGGCTGGCGCGCGACTTCACGATCCCAGTGCTGCAACACCAACAACGCCGGCTCGGCGGGTGCCGGGAGCGGTGCTGGCAAGATCAACGCAACACTGTGCAACGGTGCCTGCGGCGCTTTCAGCAATTCGCTGAACAGACCGAGCAAGGCCGGCACGAAAGCTTCGACGGTCTGCGGGCGATAGAGGTCGCTGGCATAGGTCATCTGACCGTGAATCAGCGTGCCGTCATCGGTGATGTCCAGCGCCAGATCGAAGTGGGTGCCGTCCTTGTCCAGCGGATACTCGGCGACAGTCAGCCCTGGCAGAGCCATCGCGCGCTGTTTCTGCATGCCGACGTTCTGGTTGAACTTGGCCTGGAACAGCGGGTTGTGGCCGAGGGTGCGTTCAGCCACCAACTCGTCCACCAGTTGCTCGAACGGCAACTCCTGATGCGCCTGCGCGCCGAACGAAGCTTCACGCACCCGCGCCAGCAAATCCTCGAAACTGCCGCGCTCATCCACCTCGCAACGCAGCACTTGGGTGTTGACGAAAAAGCCGATCAGCCCTTCGACTTCAGCACGGCCACGGTTGGCATTCGGCACGCCGACACGAATGTCGCGCTGCCCGGCCTGCCGCGACAGAAACAGCGAGAACCCGGCCAGCACCAGCATGAACAGACTGATGCCTTGGCTACGGGCGAAGGCGTTGAGTTGCAGGGATAGCGGCGCACCGAAATCAAAACTCAGGGTCTGGCCTTCGAAGCTTTGCGTCAGTGGCCGGGCAAAGTCCGGCGCCACTTCCAGCAGCGGATGTTCTTCACCCAGTTGCTGGCGCCAGTAATCGAGTTGACGCTCGCCCTCGCCGGCTTCCAGCCAGCGGCGCTGCCAGATCGCATAGTCGGCGTATTGCAGCGCCAGCGCCGGCAATTGCGGTTCGCGTTCGAGGCTGAACGCCTGATAGCACTGGACGAATTCCTTGACCATCACGTCCATCGACCAGCCGTCAGAGACGATGTGGTGCATGCTCACCACCAGCACGAATTCCTCGTCGGCCAGGGCAAACAGACTGGCGCGCAGCAGCGGCCCGTGGCGCAAATCGAAAGGCCTTGCAGTGACGGTCTGCACCTGTTGCGCCAACGCTTGCTCGCGTTCTGCTGCCGGCAGGCGGGTCAGGTCGATACGCTCCACGGCCAGCGGTTGCTGTTCAAGGATCACCTGATGCGGCTGATCACCGTCAGTCTGGAACACCGTGCGCAGGACCTCATGGCGCGCCACCAGATGATCGAAGGAGCGCTGCAGCGCCGCTTCGTCCAGACGCCCGTTCAGGCGCAGGCCGGCGGCCATGTTGTAAGCAGCGCTTTGCGGTTCGAGTTGCCAGAGAAACAGCAGGCGCTGCTGAGCGAACGACAACGGAATCGGCGCGATATCGTGACGACTGACCGGCAGCGGCAACAGGCTGAAGTCCTTGCCATCTTCGCGCAACTTGGCCAGAAACAGCCGACGCTGTTCCAGCGGCAAGCCGACGAACCTCTTCGCGATACGTTCCGCCATTGTGCCGCTCATACTTCTTCTCCTTCCAAAGCACTCATGAACTGATCCATGTCGGACCAGTCGTCGTTCGTTGCGCCATCTGCCAGTTGCGCCAACACGGCGGCCAGATCGATCAGCAGCGGTTTCTCGAACAGGCTGCGTAGCGGCAGCACCACGCCCTGCTGACTTTTCACCCGGGCAATCACTTGCGCGGCCAACAGCGAGTGGCCGCCCAGTTCAAAAAAGTGATCGTCAAGACCCACCCGCGAAACTTGCAAAACATCCGCCCAGATCTGCGCCAGACACAACTCGGCGTCCGATTGCGGGGCGCGATAATCGCCCTGCAACTGCGCCGGATCCGGCGCCGGCAACGCCTTGCGATCGAGCTTGCCGCTGGGTGTCAGCGGCAGGTTCGCCAGCAACAGCAAGTGGCCCGGCACCATGTAGTCCGGCAAATGGGCTTGCAGGGCAGCGCGAATTTGCTGACGGAACGCCGCTTGCGTCGCGGCGTTTTCGAGCGTGGCCTGATCGGCGACTACGTAGGCCACCAGTTGCTGGCCGCCGCTGAGCGGCACCGCCAGCACCACGGCTTCGCGAACGCCAGAGCATTGCTGCAGGCGCGATTCGATTTCGCCCAACTCGATGCGGAAACCGCGAATCTTCACTTGATGATCGGCCCGACCGATGTACTCCACGGCTCCGTCAGGTCGCAAGCGCGCGCGGTCACCGGTGCGGTACAGGCGCTGGCCATCGGCAAACGGGTCGGCGATAAAACGCTCGGCGCTGAGCATCGGCTGGCGGTGATAACCCCGCGCCAGGCCCGGACCACCGATGTACAACTCGCCCACCGCGCCTTGCGGCAGCAGGTTCAAATCATCGTCCAGCACGTATAAACGGCGCGCGTCGAGACCGTGGCCGATCGGGATGCCGCGCCACGACACGGCGTCTGCCGTCAATGCCGTGCAATCGTGAATGCTCGACACCACCGTGGCCTCGGTCGGCCCGTAGGTATTGAGCAAGCGCACATGGCCCAAACCGGCCTGTTGCCACAAGCGCAAACCGTCCACCGCCATCGCTTCGCCGCCGACGTGAATCTGCCGCAGCGCACCGAAGCCGCTCGGTGGATTAGCGGCAAATTCCTGCACCAGCCAATACCAATAAGCGGCCGGCAAGTCGGCCAAGGTGATGCCGTGATCGACAATCACTTGATGCAACGCCGCGCTGTCCCACAACCGCGCATCGCGCAGGACGACTGCGGCGCCGTGGCACAGCGGCGGGAAAAACTGCTCGACAAAGCCGTCGAAGCTGCTGGTGGCGAACTGCAGAACGCGATCGCCTTCACGCAGGTCGCTGTAATCAATGGCGCGGGCGATGAACTCGCTCAGCGCACCATGACTGACCGCGACGCCTTTCGGGCGCCCGGTGGAACCGGAGGTGTAGATCACATAGGCGAGGTTTTGCGCGGCGACCGTCACCGGCAGATTGTCGGCCCGATCACTGTCGGCCAGTTGCTCCAGGCACAGGCAATCGACGCCATCCAGATCCGGCAGGCTGGCGAGGCTGGCGTGATCGGTCAGCAGCAATTTCAAACCGCTGTCATCTAGCACATGGCGCAAGCGTTCGGCCGGGGTTTGCGGATCCAGCGGCACGTAGGCGCCGCCGGCCTTGAGCACCGCCAGCAACGCCACCGCCAGTTCCAGCGAGCGCCCCAACGCGACACCGACCAGCACATCAGGGCCGACACCGCGAGCGCGCAACTGATGGGCCAGACGATTACTGCGGGTGTTCAACTCGGCATAGCTGAGTGCCGGCGACGGCTCGGTCGCCAGAATCACTGCCAATGCCTGTGGCGTGCGCGCTACTTGCGCTTCGAACAGGGTCTGCACGCTGGCGAACACAGGTTCTGCTTCGGTGGCCTGAATGAGTTGTGCACGTTCCGCCTCCGCCAGCAGTTCGACTTCGCCGACGATTTGCTGCGGATCGCGGCACACGGACGCGAGGATGTTGCGCCAATGCCCGGCCATAGCAGCAATGGTGGTGGCATCAAAAATATCGGTGGCGTAGGTGAACGCCGCGAACAACTGCTCGCCCTCCTCGCGGGTGTCGAGCATCAGGTCGCTGGTGGCGGCATGTTGGCGACCGCTGCCGGCCAATTGCTCCTCAGTCAAATAGCCCACCTGCAAACCGGACTCAAGTTGCACATCGTGCAAGTCGGTCACCAGCGGCTGGTGGTTGAACATCACCTGGAACAACGGGTTGTGGCTTTGGCTGCGCGCCGGTTGTAAGGCTTCGATCAAGGCATCGAACGGCAGATCCTGATGAATCTGGGCGCCGAGCGCAGCCTGACGCAGGCTTTGCAACAGATCGGCAAAACGGGTTTGTGCGGTGACTTCACTGCGCAGGATCTGCGTGTTGACGAAGAAGCCGATCAGCCCTTCGGTTTCGCTGCGCGTACGGTTGGCAATCAACCCGCCGACGCGGATGTCGGTCTGGCCGCTGTAGCGATGCAACAACGTTTTGAACGCCGCCAACAGCACCACGAACAGCGTCACGCCCTGACGTTGCGCGAGGCTTTTCAGCTCTTGGCGCAGCGCTGCGTCGATCACCGCTTCCAGACGCGCGCCCTGATGACTGGATTGCGCCGGATAGGCACGATCGGTCGGCAGCTCAAGCAGCGGATGCTCGTCGCCCAATTGCGTGCGCCAGTAATCCAGCTGACGTTCGCGCTCACCGGCCTCCAGCCAACTGCGTTGCCACAGGGCGAAATCGCGGTAGTGCACGGTAAGTGCCGGCAATGACGGCTCGCGCCCCGCCACCAGAGCATCGTAAGTGCGCATGAATTCATCGATGAGAATATTCATCGACCAGCCATCGGCGATGATGTGGTGCAAGGTCAGCAGCAACACATGCTCCTGCTCGGCCAGACGCAACAGGCGCAGGCTGAGCAGCGGACCGTTCTCCAGATCGAAGGCCTGAGCGGCCTCAGCCATCATGTGCTGTTGCGCCAGCGGCCAGCGCTGGGTCTCGGGCAGCGCACTCAGATCAGTGATCGGCAGTTTCAACGGCTGCGGTTCGGCGACACGCTGAAACGCGCGCTCACCCTCCTGACCAAAGGTGGTGCGCAAGCACTCGTGCCGCGCCGCCAGTAGACTGAACGCCTGCTCCAGCGCCTGCGCTTGCAGGTCGCCCGTCAGGCGCACCGCCATCGGCAAGTTGTAAGCGGTACTGTGCGGGTCCAGTTGCCAAAGAAACCACATCCGCTGCTGGGCGTACGAAAGCCCGTCGCGCTCGGCGATTCCGTCACAGGCAGTCATGGGAAGCTGCGCAAAATCGATGCCCTCACGGGCCATGCCGGCGAGGAACAAACGGCGTTTGTCCTGTGGCAGTTCGATAAAACGACGGGCTAGTTTCTGGGCGTCTGCGGCATTCATGCATGGGGTCCTTGCTGATCGGCGGCGTGACCAGGAGACCCGGTCGTATCAACAAGAACGAATGACAAACGCGATGATTTAGCGCGCTGGCGCAACAGCGGCCCGACGGTAGGCACACAAACGCCGAAGCCGGTACGAGACCGGCTTCGGCTGCTTTACCACCAGGCGTGGGGATTGCTCAGAGCGGCCCCTGTGAATGCCCTTCAGCCATGGCGACAATCACTTTGCGCGGCCCCTCGAATGGCGAACGCGCGTGCGCCGAGAGCATGTTGTCGAGCATCAGCACATCGCCCTCCTGCCAAGGAAAACTGATCGCGCACTCATCGAGCACCGCGCGAATCTGCGCCAGCACTTCGTCTTCAATCGCCGAACCATCGCCGTAATAGACGTTACGCGGCAAGTCCTCTTCGTCGACGATATCGAGCAGGCTTTCGCGCACTTCCGCTTGCAGGTTGGAAATGTGGAACAGGTGCGCCTGATTGAACCAGACGTTGTCGCCGGTCACCGGATGCACCGCCACCGCCTGACAAGTCTGGCGGGTGCGCAATTCACCGTCGTCCTTCCATTCGCAGACAATGCCGTGAGCCTTGCAGTAGGCCTCGACGACCTCGCGATCGTCGGTGTTGAACACGTCTTCCCAAGCCACATCCAAGCCGTTGCCGAAGTTGCGCACATACATCAGCCCTTTGCTGACGAAGCGCTCGCGAATTGCCAACGGAATGCGCCGATAAACTTCACGGCTATCGGCAATCGGCGTCTCGCCGCCGGACTTGGCGGCGATCATGCTGTAGAACCAGATCTTCATCGGCCAGTCGCGAGAATAAGCCTGCTCGTTGTGCAGCGGAATGCTCTGGTGCGCCGGGTATTCGGTCGAGGTGTACACGCCCTGCGTCACGTTGGTGCGCGGTGTCGAGCCGAATTCATAGTTCAACAGCGGATGGCCAAAACTGGCGGCGAACTGCCGGAACTGTTCGGCACCGTTCAGACGGAAGCCGCGAAACAGCAGCCCGCCGTCGCGCAGCAGATGCTCGTCCACCAGTTCTTTCAATTCATCGAACACCGCCAACAAGTCAGTGTCCGCATCGGTCGCTTCCACCAACAACGGCAAGCGCCCCCGTTGCGGCAGCAGTGGCCGAACGGAAAATCCCACAGCAACAGCCATGACTGGCCTCCTGTAATCACTCGATAGGTGAACCGCGCGCTAAAACGCCGGTGCCGTAGCCTGCGCATGACGGCGGTGATGGACTTCCAGATGGGTCTTGATCGTGCGGATGACCCGGGCTTCGTGTTCATGAATGAAGAAATGCCCACCGGTCATCATGTCCACGGAAAAACTGCCCAGGGTTTCCTTGCTCCAGCCGATCAGTTGCTCGGTGGTCGCGCGGTCTTCCTTGCCGCCCAGCACGTGCACCGGGCAATTGAGCAACGGCCGCTGCGCCGGCGTGAAACGCCCGCACATCATGAAGTCGGCGCGCAGCACCGGCAGGGTCAGGCTCATCAGTTCTTTGTTGGCCAATACTTCTTCGCTGGTGCCCTGGAAGGTGCGCAGTTGATCGATCAATTCCTCATCGCTGCGCGCTTCGGCAAAGCCGCGATCGTAGTCACTGCGCATCGTCGGCGCAGCAGTACCGGAAGCGAACAACGCCACCGGTTCCGGTACTCCGAGTTCGCGAAAGGCATGCGCCATCTCGCACGCCAGCAGCGCGCCGAGGCTATGCCCGAACAGTGCGTAAGGCGCCTGCAAGCCAGCCTTGTGCTCGCGGGCCAGTTGCCGGGCCAGCGCACGCATGTCGATCTGCAGGGGTTCGTCGAAACGGGCACCGCGCCCGGGCAGTTCCACCGGTTGCAAGTGCAGCCACGATGGCAGCTGGCGCCGCCAGCGGCTGTAGACCATGGCGCTGGCGCCCGAATAGGGCAGGCACAGCAGTGTCAGCTTTGTCACCGCGTTTACCTCAATAGGGTTATCTGTAAAAGAGAACGGATGAGATAGCGCGGGAATTAGTCGGTTAGCCGATCACTTCAAATGACGGAAACTCTGCACCGCCGATGCGAGGACTACCGCCCCGGCAGCAATCGCCAGCCAGAAGCCGCTGCGCGCGCCGAAGGCATCGACCAGCGCACCTGCGCCGGCGGCGCCCACCGCCACGCCGATACTCAAACCGGTCACCAGCCAGGTCAGGCCTTCAGTGAGCTTGGCCGGCGGTACGATGCGCTCGATCAACGCCATCGCCACAATCAGCGTCGGTGAAAAGAACAGCCCGGCGACGAACACCGCCACCGACAATCCAACAATATTGCTCGCCAGCAACAGCGGCAATGTGGTCACCGCCGTCGCCACTCCACCGTACAAAAACAGCTGCGGCAACGGCAGCTTCGAGCGCATCGCACCGAACGCAATACCGGACAGGAAAGAACCGATTCCGTACACCGACAACACGATGCTCGCTGCCGCCGGCTGCCCCTGTTGCTGGGCGAACGCGACGCTGACCACATCGATCACGCCGACGATGACGCCCATGGCGGTCATCAACAACAGCAGCCATTGCATGTCCGTGGAGCGAATGATCGAGCCTTGATGGTGTGGCTCATGCGGATGCACCGAGGGCTCGGTACTGCGCTGGGCGACAAACGCGGTGACGCCGACCGCCAGCATCAACAGTCCCGCCAGTGGTCCGGCCTCGGGAAACAGCGTCACGCACAGCCCCACCGACAGCGGCGCACCGACGATAAAGCAGACTTCATCGAGTACTGACTCCAGCGCATAAGCCGTCTGTAACTGCGGTTGGCCGCGATAGATCTCCGTCCAGCGCGCCCGCACCATCGCCGACATGCTCGGCATGCACCCGGCCAGCGCGGCAAAGATAAACAGCGTCCAGTTCGGCGCCTGCAACCGCGTGCACAGCAGCAACATCAGCAGTGCCCCGCCGCCGATCAATGCCGATACCGGCAGAATGCGTCGCTGCCCATAACGGTCAACCAGACGCGATACCTGCGGCGCGCAAAACGCTGTGGCCAGGGCAAAGGTTGCCGCCACCGCGCCGGCCAGCGCATACCCGCCCTTCAACTGCGACAGCATGGTGATCACGCCGATACCGGTCATGGAGATCGGCATGCGCGCGATCATTCCGGCCAGGACAAAATTCCGTGCGCCGGGGGCGTTGAACAATTCGCGGTAGGGGTTTGCCATGGACTGCAGCCTCATCAAGGGCCGCCAAGTTGCCATAGGGTCGGGTGGCGTGGAAGCGCGGAATTGTTGGTGGAATGTGAAGCCTCCATCGCGAGCAGGCTCACTCCCACAGGAGGATTTGTGTACGACGCCGATCCAGTGTGGGAGCGAGCCTGCTCGCGAAAGCGTCGGCGAGATCACCACAGCCCTTTCTGCCGAATGAACTCTCACTATTGGCAACCGGTCAGCTATGTAGGCCCTCACTCAAGGCGCGATTTTGCATGCATATTTCCCTCGCCCGACAAACAGCCCTGATCACCGGCGCCAGCTCCGGCATCGGCCACGCGTGCGCCAAAGCCCTGGCCGCTGCCGGCGCGGCAGTGGTCATCAACTACAACCGTCAGGCAGAACCTGCCGAAGCACTGGCCCGGCAAATCATTGCTGACGGTGGGCAGGCCATCGCCATTCGCGCTGATGTCTCCAAGGAAGACGAGGTTGAGCGTCTGTTCTCGGCGGCCATCGATGCCTTCGGTTCGCTGGATATTCTGCTGGCCAACTCGGGTATGCAAAAAGATGCCGCCGCTGTGGACATGACCCTCGACGACTGGAACGCGGTGATCGGCGTCAACCTCACCGGGCAGTTCCTCTGCGCCCGCGCTGCCCTGCGGATTTTCAATCGCCAGGGCGTTCGTGAAGGCGTGTCCCGCGCGGCCGGCAAGATCATCCACATGAGTTCGGTGCACCAGCGCATTCCCTGGGCCGGGCACGTCAATTACGCCGCGTCCAAGGGTGGTGTCGATCAGCTGATGCAGACCCTTGCACAGGAAGTCAGCCACCAACGCATTCGCATCAACGGCATCGCGCCGGGGGCGATTCGCACGGCGATCAATAAAGATGCCACCGAAGGCGCTGCCGGCGAAAAGCTGCTTGATCTGATTCCCTACGGGCGCATCGGCGACGCGCAAGACGTCGCTAACGCCGTGGTCTTTCTCGCCTCGGATGCCGCCGATTACATCGTTGGCACCACCCTGTTCATCGACGGCGGCATGAGCCTCTATCCGGAGTTTCGCGGCAATGGCTGAGCATCACCTGGAACGACAAAGCCCAATCGACGCCCACGGCATCATCGGCGACATGCGCAGCGCGGCACTGATCAACGACCGTGGCAGTGTGGATTTTTTCTGCTGGCCGGAGTTCGACAGTCCGTCGATTTTCTGTTCGTTGCTGGACACCCCGGACGCGGGGATTTTCCAGTTGGCGCCGGACTTGCCCGACGCCCGCCGCGAACAGATTTACCTGCCCGACACTAACGTTCTGCAAACCCGCTGGCTGAGTGAACGCGCCGTGGTCGAAGTCACCGATCTGCTGCCAGTGGCGGACAACGCCGATGACCTGCCGCTGTTGATGCGTCGGGTGCGCGTGGTCAGCGGCGAAGCGACTTTCACCATGCGCTGCGCCGTGCGCCACGATTACGCCCGAGCCGACACCCGAGCTCAGATGGATCAACAAGACGTGAAATTTAGCGCTTCCGGCCAACCGTCACTGCGCCTGGCTTCGGACCAGCCGATGCAGATCGACGCGCAAGCGGCGGTGGCACAATTCACGCTCAAGCAAAATGAAACGGCGGCGTTCATGCTCGGGGCGACCGATGATCCACGATTCGCCGAAGGCGCCGGACACTTGTGCATGGAACGCACATTGAAGTTCTGGCGCGACTGGATCGGTCAGTCGATTTATCGCGGGCGCTGGCGGGAAATGGTCAACCGCTCGGCCCTCGCGTTGAAGCTGCTGACCTCACGCAAACACGGCGCCATTCTCGCCGCCGCCACTTTCGGTCTACCGGAAACGCCGGGCGGCGAACGTAACTGGGACTACCGCTACACATGGATCCGCGATGCCTCGTTCACGGTGTACGCGTTCATGCGCCTGGGCTTTGTCGGCGAGGCCAACGCCTATATGGGCTGGCTGCGCGGACGGGTCAGCGACTGCTGCGGCAAGCCGATGAAGTTGAACATTCTGTACGCCATCGATGGTCGTCAGGAATTGCCGGAAACCGAGCTGTCGCACCTGTCCGGTCACGGCGGTGCGCAACCGGTGCGCATCGGCAACGGCGCTTACGATCAGATTCAGCTGGATATCTTCGGCGAGCTGATGGATGCGGTGTATCTGGTCAACAAATACGGCGACGCAATTTCCCACGAGGGCTGGAAACATGTGCGCGAAGTGGTCGATCAAGTCTGTGAAACGTGGCAGACCGCCGATGTCGGCATTTGGGAAATGCGCGGTGAGCAGCATCACTTCCTGCACTCGCGGCTGATGTGCTGGGTAGCGCTGGACCGGGCGATTCGCCTGGCCTCGAAACGCTCGCTGCCAGCACCGTTCGCGCAGTGGGACCAGACACGACAGGCGATCTACGCGGATATCTGGGACAACTTCTGGAATGAGGAGCGCGGGCATTTCGTCCAGTACAAGGGCGGCACCGCGCTGGATGGCTCGATGTTGTTGATGCCGTTGGTGCGTTTCGTAAGCGCCAAGGATCCGCGCTGGCTGTCGACCCTTGCGGCCATCGAAAAGACCCTGGTGCGCGACGGCATGGTTTATCGCTATCGCAATGACGACAGCAATATCGATGGCCTGGCCGGCACTGAAGGCGCCTTCGCCGCGTGTTCGTTCTGGTATGTCGAATGCCTGGCTCGCGCGGGGCAGGTTGAAAAAGCCCATCTGGAGTTTGAGCAATTGCTGCGCTATGCCAATCCGCTGGGTCTCTACGCCGAAGAGTTCGACGCTCATGGCCGGCACTTGGGTAATACCCCGCAAGCCTTGACGCATCTGGCGTTGATCAGTGCGGCGAGTTTTCTCGATCGCAAGTTGAGTGGGGAAAAGAGTTACTGGCAGCCGTAATTGTCACCAAAGGCTGTAGGAAATAGCCTGCATCAACAACCAATTGTAGGACTGACACCTACGCAAAAGCAGGCTCACTCCCACCCCCTATGGCGAGGGAGCTTGCTCCCGCCGGGTCGCGAAGCGGCCCTGAAACCTGCCTCCCCAATCCCACTGAAGCACCGGGTTGCCTGACTTTGCGCCTGCTGCACAGCCGAGCGGGAGCAAGCTCCCTCAGCACAGTTTTCAACTGCCGTAAGACTACAAATGGTCAACATCCCCTGAACCGTGTCTGCCCTGCAACTCGCAGTCACACCCGGAAATACCCTGTTGCCAGCTGTTACATCCACCCCTACCATCCACCGCAACGGGCACAGCGGAGCTGTCCAATAAAACCCGAATTCAAGGAACCAGAATGTCCCAGCACGTCCAGCGCACCATCGACACGCCGCTTCGCAGCGGCCTGACCCGCACCCAACTCTGGGAAGCCGCGGACAAAGGCCTGATCAAGTGCTGGGAAATCGGCCGCCAGCGCGCCACCCGCTTCCCCGACCTCGCGCAAAAATGTCTCGCCGGCGAACTGCCCGTGCTCGGCTGGAAAGGTGGCGTGAGCCGCAGCCTGAAGAAAAACGAGAAATTTGGCTCGCTGAAGTATCTGGCGCAGTGGCAAGGCTTGCGCGGTGAGGATCTGGATATTGATTTGAGTCAGGAGCGTTCCCTGACGTGCTCGCGGACTGGGATGGTGGTGACGTTTACCCCGGATCGGACGAAGTATTTTAATCAGGTGGCGGAAGCCGAGGCTTGATTCAAGGCATCACTGGATCTGCTCCAGCCTTGACCGAAAACCGCTCCCGATAAGCCTGCGGAGTTACCCCCATGGCCCGCAGGAAGCTGCGCCGCAACGTCTCTTCACTGCCAAAACCGCAATTGGCGGCGATGCGTTTGACCGGCAAACCGGTGTCACTGAGCAAGCGCCGGGCGGTTTCGACGCGAATCAATTCGATCGCCCGCGCCGGGGTCTGGCCGGTGTCGGCGCGGTAGTGGCGGACGAAACTGCGTTCGCTCATCCCGGCTTGTTCTGCGAGGGTCGGGATGCCAAGGTCGCAGGTGAGGTTTTCGGCGATCCACGCGTGCAGTTCATCAAAGCGATTGCCCTGATTCTGCAAGGATAAGGTCACGCTGAATTGCGATTGCCCGCCCGGACGTTTCAGAAACACCACGAGGTGCCGGGCGACGTCCAGGGCGATGTCGCTGCCCAGATCCTCTTCAACCATGGCCAAGGCCAGATCGATGCCGGCCGTGACCCCCGCCGAGGTCCAGACCGGGCCGTCATTGATGAAAATCGGATTGGCCTCGACGTGCAAATTCGGATGTTGCTGCGCCAGTTGTTCGCATCGCGTCCAGTGGGTAACCACGCGACGGCCATCGAGCCAGCCGCTCGCCGCCAACAGAAATGCCCCCGTACACACGGAGGCCACGCGTCGACATTTGCCGGCGTGTTCGCGCACCCAATCCACCAACAGCACATCTTCGGCCGCCGGATAAATGCCCCAGCCACCGGCGATGATCAACGTGTCGCTGGGCAGTTGCGGCAACGGCTCGGCCAACACCGCCAACCCCGCCGACGACATCACCGCCCCGCCGCCGCTGGCAATCACGCTCGGCGCATACGGGATCGGCAAGCCGCGCTGACGGGCGATGTCGTTGGCCGAGGCGAACACCTGCAAGGGGCCGGTGACGTCGAGGATCTGCATGTTGGCAAACGCGAGTACGTGGATGGCTTTGGGCATTTGGCGTAATTCGTGGGGTGATTGGCGTATGCGCCAGAACCTACGCGCCTACAGTGAAGCCGTCCAGCCCTTTTCATGGAGTAAGAACGATGACGTTGCAGATCGGTTTTCTGTTGTTTCCGCAGGTTCAGCAACTCGACCTGACCGGGCCGTATGACGTGCTCGCCTCGCTGCCGAACGTGCAGGTGCACTTGATCTGGAAGGATCTGATGCCGGTCACCGCCAGTACCGGACTGCTGCTGAAACCGACCACCACGTTTGAGGATTGCCCGGATCTGGATGTGATCTGTGTACCGGGTGGTGGTGGCGTCGGCGCGCTGATGGAAGATGAGCTGACACTGGCTTTCATCAAGCGTCAGGCTGAGCTGGCAAAGTACGTGACATCGGTGTGCACCGGTTCGCTGGTGCTCGGCGCGGCGGGTCTGCTGCAAGGCAAACGGGCGACCACGCATTGGGCGTATCACGATCTGCTGCCGACGCTGGGGGCGATCGCGGTGAAGGATCGGGTGGTGCGTGACGGCAATCTGTTTACCGGCGGCGGGATCACGGCGGGGATTGATTTCGCCTTGGTGCTGGCTGAAGAGTTGGTGGGTGCCGATGCGGCGCAGCTGATCCAGTTGCAATTGGAATATGCCCCGGCACCGCCGTTCAACGCGGGCAGCCCGGAGACTGCGCCGAGTGAGATTGTCGATGAGGCACGTTTGCGTGCAGCGCCATCGCTGAAGCTGCGCACGGAAATCACCGAGCGTGCGGCGGCGAAACTTAACTTGCGTTGATTCCCAGGCAAACACAAAACCCTGTGGGAGCTGGCTTGCCAGCGATAGCGGTGGACCAGTCGATGAAGATGTCGGCTGAACAGGCCTCATCGCTGGCAAGCCAGCTCCCACAGGTAAAGGGGTTGACCATAGGTTTGTGTGCTGCCCCAGTTTCCCCCTTCACCTTCACTTGTCCCCACGCCCCCACCCGTGTAGAAAGCCCTTCCACAAATTTGCACAGGGACTTTCGATGAAGGCTTTGCCATGGCTCTATCTGGCGCTTCTCAGCCTCGGTTACGGATGGGCGCTGAGTTACGGCCACCTCGGCTGGCTGGCGCTGATTTCCATCGGGCTGCTGGTGTTCGCCGGTTTTGCCGTTCGCCAACAACAGGTGCCGGTCGCACGTTTTCTCGGCCATGGTCTGTTTATCGTGCTGGCTTTGGCGCTGGCTCTACACTGGCTACCGGGCTTCGCCAACGGTCGCGCCATTGATCCGCAACGCTTCACCGACAACGCCGTGCCGTTCGCGATGTACCTGAACCTCGACAAACCGCTGGTTGGCTTCTGGTTGTTGCTGGTGTGCCCGTGGATTGTCGGGCGACGTTCGTTGCGCCTGAGCGTCTACGCCACCGCCCTCGCCCTGACGCTGAGCGCGGTTCTTGCCCTTGGCGGCGCGCTGTTGCTGGGCGTGATCGCCTGGGCACCGAAGTGGCCTGATCAAGCGTGGCTGTGGGTGCTGAACAATCTGCTGCTGGTGACCTTGGTCGAGGAAGCGCTGTTTCGCGGCTATATACAGGGCGGCCTCAGTCAGCGTTTCAAAAATCTTCCTTACGGAGAAAATCTCGCCCTGCTGCTGGCCTCGCTGCTGTTTGGTCTGGTGCATGCCGGCGCAGGCTGGACCTGGGTGTTGCTGGCGGGTCTGGCGGGTGTCGGCTATGGTCTGGCCTACCGTTTTGGCGGGCTCGGCGCGGCGATCGCCACGCATTTCGGCCTGAACCTGCTGCATTTCGGCCTGTTCACCTATCCGATGCTCGCCGGCTGAAGCAAGCGCCATTTTGCGACGCCGTGCTGATTATTGAAAAAAAATTTCAATAAAAAGCTGTCACCGCCGACAACCTTTCAAAGCCTTGCGGATTGAAAAACCATGCGTAACAACCAGCCCATTACACAACGCGAACGGACTTTCCCGGCTCAGCAGCGGTTGATTTCCACAACCGACGCCAAGGGCGTGATCACCTACTGCAACGACGCTTTCGTCGAGATCAGCGGGTTTTCGCGTGAAGAACTGATCCGTGCGCCGCACAACCTGGTCCGTCACCCAGACGTACCGGCGGCGGTGTTTTCGCACATGTGGGGCACATTGAAACAAGGCTTGCCATGGATGGGCATTGTCAAGAATCGCTGCAAATCCGGCGACCACTACTGGGTGAACGCCTACGTGACTCCGGTGTTCGATGGCAGTCAGGTGATCGGCTACGAGTCAGTGCGTGTCAAACCCACTGCCGAACAGATCCGCCGTGCCGAAGCGCTCTACCAACGCATCAACCAAGGCAAGTCGGCGATCCCTTCCACTGATAAATGGCTGCCGGTGTTGCAAGACTGGCTGCCGTTCATTCTGGTCAGCCAGTTGAGTTTCATGATCGGCGCGACCCTGAACTCGCAGTGGGGCTTCGCCCTCGCCGCCGGTCTGTCGGTGCCGCTGGGCCTGATGGGCCTGCAATGGCAGCAACGCGGGCTCAAACGCCTGCTGCGCCTGGCCGAGCAGACCACCTCCGACCCGCTGATCGCGCAGATGTACACCGACAGCCGTGGCGCCCAGGCGCGTCTGGAAATGTCGATCCTCAGCCAGGAAGCACGCCTGAAAACCTGCCTGACCCGTCTGCAGGACACCGCCGAACACTTGACCGATCAGGCCAAGCAATCCGACGTCCTGGCGCACAACAGCTCCACCGGCCTGGAACGCCAGCGTGTGGAAACCGAACAAGTCGCCACCGCCGTCAACCAGATGGCCGCGACCACCCAGGAAGTGGCGAGCCACGTCCAGCGCACAGCTGACGCCACTCAGGAAGCCAATCGCCTGACCGGTCGCGGTCGTGACATCGCCGGGGAAACCCGCGAAGCCATCCAGCGTCTGTCGGTAGTTGTCGGTGAAACCGGTTTGACCGTGACCCAACTGGCAAAGGACAGCGACGAAATCGGCGGCGTGGTGGATGTGATCAAAGGCATCGCTGACCAGACCAACCTGCTCGCCCTGAACGCTGCGATTGAAGCAGCGCGTGCCGGTGAGATGGGCCGTGGCTTTGCCGTGGTGGCTGACGAAGTGCGTCAACTGGCGCAACGCACCAGCGAATCGACCGGGCAGATTCATGCCCTGATCGCCAAGTTGCAGCAGACGGCTTCGAGTGCCGTGCAAACCATGGAAGCCGGGCATCGCCAGGCTGAAGAAGGTGTGGCGCGGGTGCTGGAAGCGGATCAGGCGTTGGTCGGCATCAGCGAAGCGGTGGCCAACATCACCGACATGACCACGCAGATTGCGGCCGCGACCGAAGAGCAAAGTGCGGTGGCTGAAGAGATCAGCCGCAACATCAGCAATATTTCGGAGCTGGCGGATCAGACGTCGGAACAGGCGCATAACTCGGCGTTGTTGAGTGAAGAGCTGACGAAGACGGCGAATACGCAGTATTCGTTGGTGGAGCGGTTTAACCGCTAACAGCAAAAAATCGCAGCCTGCGGCAGCTCCTACAGATAATCGGTGTAGGAGCTGCCGCAGGCTGCGATCTTTTTGACCTTGGAAACCCGGACGGCGAAAGCTGTCCGGTTCTATTGGTTCCGGGATTGGTGACGTCTGGCACACCGCGCATCACTGGGAATAGAGAGTTTTCCCGTTGACGTTTTCCGCCAGGACCAGCAACGGCTGACTCGCCAACAGCGCCGCGAACGACGTGCACACCAGTATTTCATGCGCCTGGATAATGTAGTCAACAGGTCATCCATGACAGGTCTCTCGCATTAGAGCGCGAGACGCTAGCGTGTGGGGCTGTGCGTGTGTCCAGCGAGTTTTCCGATGCGCGCTTCAACGTCCTGGCAGCAGCTGAATTCAGGCGCCGGAACTCTATCGCCGCAATAGTGGCACATTAGTAGCCACTACCCCTTCAGAATTCCTGCATGCGGACGACAACCTCCGCAAGTCCGTTTCTTGTTGTGAGTCCTTCATGAAGAAGATCGCTGTCCTGATGTTCGCCGTTCTGTTCCTGGCCGGATGCGCCAACCAGAAATTCAAGCCCGAATACCGTACCCAAATCCACACCGTGAAAATCCTCGCGGTGTCATGGAAACCCCGGGAAATGAGCTATATGGGACGCGAACAAGCATGGGGCGCCGCCATTGGCGCGGGCGTCGGCACCGGCGTAGGTCTGGCGGCGGGCGCTGGCAAAATCGGTACAGCGGCACTCGGCGGTGCCGGTTTTGCCGCTGGTTTGAAGGCCGGCGACTTGGCCTCCATGTCGACCGTCGATGCGATCCTGTACAACATGGAAACCGCCAACATCAACCTCGGCGACTTGGTGAAAACGAGCTTCGAAGAAAAACTCGCCGCCAGCGGCCGCTTCAAAATCGTCGGCGACAACGAACCGGCGGACGCGCAGATTGAACTGACCGTATTCAACTGGGGCTTCGCCCTGACCCAGGGCTTCAGCAGCGTGGTTTACCCGACCATCGCGGTCAACGGCGTGATGAAGCGCGGCGACGAGTTGATCTGGCAGCGCAACGAGCCGATCACCGCGTTTAACGGCGCCAACACCTACGGTTATGAGCCGCTGCGCTATCGCACTGAACCGGAACTGGTACGCACCGCGTTGACCGGTGTTTCGCAGATTGTCGGCGACTATCTGGTCAAGGATTTGAACGAGTAAGGGTGATGGCGCTGCGCTGAGCCCAAGCAGAGCTATATGAATCGTAATGCCTCTTTCAATCGATCCCCCGGAGAGTTCCGTGCAGCGCATCATTCTTTGCATCAGCACATTGCTGCTGGCCGCTTGCGTCACCCAGCCCAAAAATACCGACCGCCAGGCAGTGTTGCTGGCCCAGCCGTTGACACCCAACAGCCTGATGCGTGAAGGCGACGTCATCAACTTTCAGGTGATCGAGCCGCGCGATCCGCAATCCGTGGTGGTACAGCGCTTCCAGTACTCGGCGGCCTGCAGCACGGCGCAGATCAACGAAGTGTATTCATTCCTGTTGATGCGCCACATTTATCCGGGCAATCCGGGCCACTATGCGCCGGCGAGGGCGTTGCCCGAGCGTTACCACGCCACACTGCTGAACAACCGCGACTTCCTCCAGGCATGCAAAAACCTGCCCGTCGCCGATTGGCGCAAAGTGGCGGAAGACGACACGGGTCGCTGGTTGCTGGTCGATAAAAACAACCTGCAAAACAAGGCCGGGCAAGTCGATGTATGGATGGCCTACGACGAGCCGAAAACCCGCCTCAACCTGGTCAATAGCGCACCGTTCACCCAAACTCGCGAGCATTACACGTTCGATTGCGCCACACGCAATTCCACGCTGCTGGCCCGCTATTTCCTCAACGCCGACAACCAGGTCACCGACGGCAAAGTCGACATGTTCCCCGAGACCAAAGCGATCACGGCGTCCGAGGCGGACAAGTCAAAGATGGTTGAACTGGTGTGCAACGCACCAACGTCAATCGCCAGCCTGCCGGCGCTGACCCGACGCAGCAAAGCGACGGTAGATGCCAACGCTATCCCCGACATCAACCCGAACGTGCTGAAAAGCATCGAACAGCTGCACCTGCCGAAACCACTCAAGACCCTGACTTACCTGGACCTCGCCGGGACCGCCAGCAATAGCAAAAAGAGCTGGCCGGAACGCACCGAATACTTCATTTCCAGCGACCCGGCCAGCCAACAACTGAGCATTGACCATAAGAGCGAAAACCTCGTCGGCCATCAAATCAGCTGGCGCGGCCTGCTCACCCTGTCCGGTCGGGAACAGGCCAAACTGTCCCGCAACACCCTTGTGATCGACAATTTGAGTTTCCGAGGTGATTGGCAGCAAATGCGCGTCGGCAGCCAACTGGGCTACACCCGCCAAGGCAGCATCAACAGCAACCTGATCGGCTCGCTGGGGGAAGAACCGGTTACCGTGGATTGCACCGTCGACAGCGAATCACCCGCCAAACTGCTGAACCCGGCGTTGAGTGGTAACGCCAAAGCGATCAGTTGCCGTGATCAGCGCAAGAGCTTGAAGCCCGTGCCGATGGATCATTATTACTATCTGGTGGATTACGGTTTTTTCTATCACGCTAGTACGGATAAAGGCGATGGGATTGCGGTGGATATGCACGTGCAAAGCGTGAAGTAGGCAGCGACGGGACGCTGAAATAGCGCAGCAATCCCGCGTAGCCCGTTTTACATTTGAAAGCCCGGCAAGCGAGCGCTTCCGGGCCTTTTGTTTGTGATCTGGAATTTTTGGGGGCCGGCAGACCGCCATCGCGATCAGGCTCACTCCTACATGGGGTCTGCGATGAACACAGCTTTTGTGCCCGACCACAATCCCTTGTAGGAGCGAGCCTGCTCGCGATGAGGCCGTCTCTGCCGACGACGAGCTCACTCAAGCAATGCAGACACTGCCTACAACTCGCCCAGAATGCGCCGACTGGTGCTTGATGAAGCCAGGTTCTATCGTTTGCCGGTCGCTACCCAATCACACAGACCGGCCAGCATGAATACAACCCCCGCCCGAAAACCCGCAAAACAGAAAGTTCGTGATGAGCTGACATTCCTTGATGTTTGACAAGCTGCGCGCGATGGTCAGAAAGTGTTCGATAAATTTGTGATCACTGGCAGGCTACCCATTACCCAGTAAATCAAAAAGATCGCAGCCTTCGGCAGCTCCTACAGGAACATGCATTCCAATGTAGGAGCTGCCGAAGGCTGCGATCTTTTGATCTTGAAAGCCCGGACGGCGAAAGCTTCCGGGTTTTTTGTTGCTTGTCTGAAAGTGATAGTGCTTGGCAGAGCGCTTTTCGCGAGCAGGCTCGCTCCCACTTTGGAACGTAGTGGGATCACAGATTTGTGTCCAACGACAATCCCTTGTAGGAGTGAGCCTGCTCGCGATGAGGCCATAACAGCCAGCGAAATTACTGAGGCAACTTCAGCTTATCCAGCAGTCGATTGACCAAAAGTTCGTTGAGCATGATCACCTGTTGCAGCGCCAGCAGCGGTTTGCGCTCCGGGCCGCCGATTGAGTGGGCGATGTTACCGGCCATGGCATGGGCGTATGAAAGCGACTCGCTCGCCTCGACCAGCAGCGTTTCGTCATCCAGCGTGGGGTCGACGAGATAGACCGGGCGAAATTTTGGCGAGCTTGGTGGAGCACCCAGGGCTTCGGGTCGGAGGTAGTAGTCGAGGGCGCGGTCGGTTGCTTCTTTGATCTTTTGCGGGCTAATCGCGGGGTCGTGTGGGATTGGATCGGTAACGGGCGGGTTTGGTGTGATTTTGAACATAGGTGTAACTCCAGTTTCGAATATTAGGAGCCATCACCCTCGCTACCAAACGAGTGGGTGGTGGCCATACGTGGGTTGGTAGACCGGTCGAAACGGGAAACCCGGCGCTCACGAATGAGCCCCACGCATGCCCACCATAAAGATCTGAGCCCCCAAAAAGGGACTGCATACGGTGACGCCATACGGTTTCGAAGCGGGCTACCAAACCCGATCACTGTTTTTCAGTGACAGGGACACGATACAACCCACCTCATAGCCGCGTAAGCAGGCGGATTCTGGCGTACGCGTAGGTAACGGCGCAAGGTGTTGTAGGCCCCGTGGCGTAACGGGCTGTGTACTTTAAACGCGCTCACGGAATCATGTTTACGCGCAGGAAATGCTGGACAGAGAGCGCTTCCAGTTTTTTATCGTGTCAGCGAAATCGCCCCTCACCCTAGCCCTCTCCCAGAGGGAGAGGGGACTGATCGCGGTGTTTGGGAGAGGTACGCCGACATGCAATAGCGCGTTGAACTCAGGCTTTGAAAAGCCCACAAATCGGCTTTCTCTCCCTCGGGAGAGGGCTGGTGTGAGGGCAGTCACAACACAAATTAACAGCCGAACACCGCTTGGCCCTTAACCACTCAATAGGCCGAGTGTCAGCTCGCCTGCTTTTGATCTTGATCCACGGGCGACGTCGGAAGGCTGAGTGAGGGATTGATCCGGGGGTGGGAGCGCAGCGACCGTTTGGCGAAGCCAAACACAGCGAGAGGAGGTGCAGCGAAGCAAACCGTAGGCGCTGCGCCCGGATCGATCCCGGAGCGAAGGGACCCCGAGCCTTAGCGAGCGGGCCGTACGTAGGAGCAAGCCTTTTGGGTTACCTTTTCGGCGTTTGGAAAAGGTGACCCGCCGTAAGGGCGGAACCCTAAGTGGCCGTTACCGCAGCAACGGATATGTACCCAAAAAATATGTCGCAGCTGAAATCGATCCCCCTCACCCCAGCCCTCTCCCCCATGGGGGCGAGGGGGAAAGGGAGCAGATCTTCATGCAGTTCAAAATCTCAGCCCAGCTCGGTCAGTTGCTGAGAAACTCGGCTATTTTCTGCGCAGCGCTGGCCAAATGCTGTTCATGGGTAAACCCGGAAACCTTTAATGGCTTGAGGTCATGATCGCCGGCAGCTAACCACGCCACCTCAATACTCGGTGACAAGGTGTAAGCCTCAACCGCCTCACGATTGCCTAACGCATCCCGCTCGCCCTGCACAATCAACGTCCGAGTCTGCAAACCAGCCAAATGCTCAACCCGAGGCTTCTCCGGCTTCCCCACCGCATAAAACGGATACCCCAGACACACCAAAGCATCCGCTTCCAATTCGTCAGCCAAAAGACTGGCCATCCGCCCACCCATAGACTTCCCGCCAATGGCCAAAACCCCAGCGACATGACGCCGCACCTCGGCATACACCTCACGCCAACACTCCTGCAATTTCCCCGCAGGATTCGGCGGCCGCTTCACCCCATCCACCCGCCGCTGCGCCATATAAGGAAACTCAAACCGCAACACGTTCACACCCAGTGCAGCAAGGCGCCCAGCCATGTCGGTCATCCAATCGCTATCCATCGGCGCCCCCGCCCCATGCGCGAGGATCAACGTCACAAACGCCTTACCCTCAGCGGCATCCCAAAGCCATCCATGATCACGCACACACTGCGCCCATTGATCCCCGTCAATACTGGCCTTGTGCTGTTTGTCCATGCTTGCCTCGCTTTTAGTCTGCCTATAACTCCAGACGAAGGATTCGCCGCGTGTCTTGCGCGCGCTCACTTCGGCTGAACCGTGGATGGGGAACCATGAACACTTCTATCAGTACCGCCTACAACTACAAGGTGGTCCGCCAATTCGCCATTATGACGGTGGTGTGGGGCATCGTCGGCATGGGCCTCGGGGTTTTTCTCGCGGCTCAATTGGTCTGGCCCGAACTCAACTTCAATTTGCCCTGGACCAGTTTCGGCCGTCTGCGCCCGCTGCACACCAACGCGGTAATCTTCGCGTTCGGTGGCTGTGCGCTGTTCGCCAGTTCGTTTTACTCGGTGCAACGCACCTGCCAGACACAACTGTTTGCGCCGAAAATCGCCGCGTTCTGCTTCTGGGGCTGGCAACTGGTGATCCTGCTGGCGGCGATCAGCCTGCCACTGGGTTACACCAGTTCCAAGGAATACGCCGAGCTGGAATGGCCGATCGACATCCTGATCACCATCGTCTGGGTCGCCTACGCCATCGTGTTCTTCGGCACGATCATGCAGCGCAAGACCAAGCACATCTACGTGGGCAACTGGTTCTTCGGCGCGTTCATCATCACCGTGGCGATTCTGCACATCGTCAACAACCTTGAATTGCCGGTGAGTTTCACCAAGTCCTACTCGGTGTACGCCGGTGCAACCGACGCGATGGTGCAATGGTGGTACGGCCACAACGCCGTAGGCTTTTTCCTCACCGCTGGTTTCCTCGGGATGATGTACTACTTCGTACCGAAACAGGCCGAGCGTCCGGTGTATTCGTATCGCCTGTCGATCGTGCACTTCTGGGCCTTGATCACCCTGTACATCTGGGCCGGCCCGCACCACTTGCACTACACCGCGCTGCCAGACTGGGCACAGTCGCTGGGCATGGTGATGTCGCTGATTCTGCTGGCACCGAGCTGGGGCGGCATGATCAACGGCATGATGACCCTCTCAGGCGCCTGGCATAAATTGCGCAGCGACCCGATCCTGCGCTTCCTTGTGGTCTCGCTGGCGTTCTACGGCATGTCGACCTTCGAAGGTCCGATGATGGCGATCAAGACCGTCAACGCCCTCTCCCACTACACCGACTGGACCATCGGCCACGTACATGCCGGCGCCCTCGGCTGGGTGGCGATGATCTCGATCGGCGCGCTGTACCACATGATCCCGAAAATCTTCGGCAAGGCGCAGATGCACAGCGTCGGTTTGATCAACGCGCACTTCTGGCTCGCGACCATCGGCACCGTGCTCTACATCGCGTCGATGTGGGTCAACGGCATCGCCCAAGGCTTGATGTGGCGTGCGGTAAACGAGGACGGCACGCTGACCTACTCCTTCGTCGAAACCCTGGTGGCCAGCCACCCAGGCTTCGTCGTGCGGCTGATTGGTGGCGCGATCTTCCTCAGCGGCATGTTCCTGATGGCTTACAACACCTGGCGCACCGTGCGGGCCTCGCAGCCTGCTGACGTCGTTGCTGCCGCGCAGATGGCCTGAGGAGTCCGCCATGAAACACGAAACGATTGAAAAGAACGTCGGCCTGTTGATGTTGCTCATGGTCTTTGCCGTGAGCATCGGCGGCCTGACCCAGATCGTCCCGCTGTTCTTCCAGGACGTCACCAACAAACCGGTGGAAGGCATGAAGCCCTACACCGCGCTGCAACTGGAAGGCCGCGACATCTACATCCGCGAAGGCTGCGTCGGTTGCCACTCGCAGATGATCCGCCCGTTCCGCGCCGAAACCGAGCGCTACGGGCACTACTCGGTTGCGGGCGAAAGCGTGTGGGATCACCCGTTCCTGTGGGGTTCGAAACGTACCGGTCCGGACCTCGCCCGGGTCGGCGCGCGTTACTCGGATGACTGGCACCGCGCGCACTTGTACAACCCGCGCAACGTCGTACCGGAATCGAAAATGCCGGCCTATCCGTGGCTGGTCACGCAAGCGGTCGACAGCAGCCACACCGAAACCAAGCTCAAGACCATGCGCACCCTCGGCGTGCCGTACACCGACGACGACATCAGCGGTGCGGTGGCCAGCCTCAAGGGGAAGACCGAAATGGACGCCCTCGTCTCCTACCTGCAAGTGCTCGGCACTGCGATCAAGAGCAAGAGGTGAGCCATGGTCATTGAAATGAGCACAGGGCTGATCCGTGGTTTAGGCACCGTTGTCGTGTTTATAGCTTTCGTCGGTTTGACTTTGTGGGTATTCAACCGCAAGCGCACCCCGGAATTCGCCGAAGCGCGTCTGCTGCCGTTCGCCGACGAGCCGCAACCCGACACAACCCCAGTAAATGAGACAAGGAGTACCCGGCCATGACCACCTTCTGGAGTACGTGGATCTGCGTACTGACCATCGGCAGCCTGATCGGCCTGACGTGGCTGCTGATCGGCACGCGCCGGGGCGAGACCAAGGGCAGCGTAGACCAGACCATGGGCCATAGCTTCGACGGCATCGAGGAGTACGACAACCCGCTGCCGCAGTGGTGGTTCATGCTGTTCGCCGGCACGCTGGTGTTTTCCGTGGGCTATCTGATCCTCTATCCGGGCCTGGGCAACTGGAAAGGCATCCTGCCGGGTTACGAGGATGGCTGGACCGGCGTGCACGAGTGGGAAAAGGAAATGAACAAGGCCGACGCCAAATTCGGGCCGATCTTCGCCAAGTTCGCCGCCATGCCGCTGGAAGAAGTGGCGAAGGATCCGCAGGCGCTGAAGATGGGTGGCCGCCTGTTCGCCTCCAACTGCTCGGTGTGCCACGGCTCAGACGCCAAAGGCGCGTTCGGTTTCCCTAACCTCGCCGACAGCGACTGGCGCTGGGGTGGCGACGCCGACACCATCAAGACCACCATCATGGGTGGCCGGATGGCGGCAATGCCGGCCTGGGGCGAAGTGTTGGGCGAAGCCGGGGTGAAAAACGTCGCGGCGTACGTCCGTCACGAACTGGCCGGTCTGCCATTGCCAGCCGATAACAAGGCTGACCTGCAAGCCGGACAGCAGGCGTTCAGCACTACTTGCGTGGCCTGTCATGGGGCAACCGGCCAAGGTACTGAAGCCATGGGGGCGCCAAATCTGACGCACCCGGCCGGGTTTATCTATGGCACCAGCCTGACCCAACTCGAGCAAACCATTCGCCATGGTCGCCAAGGCCACATGCCGGCGCAGAACGAGCTGCTGGGTAACGATAAAGTGCAATTGCTGGCCGCTTATGTGTACAGCCTGTCACATGGATTGAATACAGAAAAACTGATTACTGAAGACAACAAGAAGTAAGCATTGCGTACACATCTGCCGCACCATTCTCGGTGCGGCAGCATCCAGCCCCTTTGCGACGCATTGTCGCACCCCTTCACACCCTCTCCTTTCGGTTCCTCTGATTCGGGTCTACGCTTGCTCGATGCGGACTGGCTTGTGCCGGTTCCAGGTCAACGCTGACTGCTGTGTTCCGCGAACCGGCTGACTGATGTGGCCGCAAACGCCGGTAGATACCGGCTGTCGTGCCATTTAGCGTCCGTCACCCGAACTGAGCGTTTGAACACACCCCGTTACAAGCGACCTGAACCCCTCGCTTTTTTCGTCCGCTGCGACATTTTGTCCGAGGCCAATTTTGTCCTTACGCGGCGCATGGAAAGGCCGCAGAATCAGCGTTGGAAAGCATTGACCCAGGTCATGGCGCGTTGCAATGACCCCCTGCTCTCTGCATACTTGCGGCCGATTTTAATCCTAATAAAACACCCAAACCGTGGAACCTTAGAATGAGCACAGCAATCAGTCCGACTGCTTATAACTATAAGGTAGTCCGCCAGTTCGCCATCATGACGGTGGTCTGGGGGATCCTTGGCATGGGGCTCGGTGTCTTCATCGCCTCGCAACTGGTCTGGCCGGAGTTGAACTTCGGTCTGCCTTGGACGAGCTTTGGACGCCTGCGCCCGTTGCACACAAACCTGGTGATTTTCGCCTTCGGTGGTTGTGCACTGTTTGCCACTTCCTACTATGTCGTGCAGCGAACCTGCCAGACGCGACTGATTTCCGACAGCCTCGCGGCCTTCACCTTCTGGGGCTGGCAAGCGGTGATCGTCGGCGCGATCATTACCTTGCCGCTGGGTTACACCACCACCAAGGAATACGCGGAACTGGAATGGCCACTGGCTATTCTGCTGGCGATTGTCTGGGTCACCTACGGTCTGGTGTTCTTCGGCACCATCACCAAGCGCAAAACCAAGCACATTTATGTGGGTAACTGGTTCTACGGCGCGTTCATCGTCGTCACGGCGATGCTGCACATCGTCAACCACGCCTCCCTGCCGGTGAGCTTCTTCAAGTCCTACTCCGCCTACTCCGGCGCGACCGATGCGATGATCCAGTGGTGGTACGGCCACAACGCGGTGGGCTTCTTCCTGACCACCGGTTTCCTCGGGATGATGTACTACTTCGTGCCGAAACAGGCCGAGCGTCCGATCTACTCCTATCGCCTGTCGATCGTGCACTTCTGGGCGCTGATCACCCTGTACATCTGGGCCGGTCCGCACCACCTGCACTACACCGCACTGCCGGATTGGGCACAATCGCTGGGCATGGCGATGTCGATCATCCTTCTGGCGCCAAGCTGGGGCGGCATGATCAACGGCATGATGACCCTGTCGGGCGCCTGGCATAAGCTGCGCACCGACCCGATCCTGCGCTTCCTCGTGGTCTCGTTGGCGTTCTACGGCATGTCGACCTTCGAAGGGCCGATGATGGCGATCAAGACCGTCAACTCGCTCTCGCACTACACCGACTGGACCATTGGCCACGTACACGCTGGCGCTCTCGGCTGGGTAGCGATGATCTCGATCGGCGCGATCTACCACATGATCCCGCGCCTGTTCGGCCGTGCGCAGATGCACAGTGTTGGCCTGATCAACGCGCACTTCTGGCTCGCGACCATCGGCACCGTGCTCTACATCGCTTCGATGTGGGTCAACGGCATCACGCAGGGCCTGATGTGGCGTGCAATCAACGACGACGGCACCCTCACCTACTCGTTCGTTGAAGCGCTGCAAGCCAGCCACCCGGGCTACATCGTTCGCGCCTTGGGCGGTGCTTTCTTCGCCAGCGGCATGTTCCTGATGGCTTACAACGTCTGGCGCACCGTGCGCGCCTCGAACCCGGCTGAAGCCGAAGCCGCTGCCCAGATCGCTGTCGTTGGAGCTCACTGATGAAGCATGAAGCTGTCGAGAAGAATATTGGCCTGCTGGCCTTCTTCATGGTCATCGCCGTCAGCGTTGGCGGCCTGACCCAAATCGTTCCGCTGTTTTTCCAGGACGTCACCAATAAGCCAGTCGAAGGCATGAAGCCGCGTTCGGCGCTGGAACTGGAAGGCCGCGACGTTTACATCGCCAACGGCTGTGTCGGCTGCCACTCGCAGATGATCCGTCCGTTCCGTGCCGAAACCGAACGCTATGGGCACTACTCGGTCGCCGGTGAAAGCGTCTGGGATCACCCGTTCCTGTGGGGTTCCAAACGTACCGGGCCAGATCTGGCCCGTGTTGGCGGTCGTTACTCCGATGACTGGCAGCGTGCGCACTTGTACAACCCGCGCAACGTCGTGCCTGAGTCGAAAATGCCGGCTTACCCGTTCCTCGTAGAAAACAAGCTCGACGGCAAAGACACTGCCAAGAAAATGGAAGTGTTGCGCACGCTCGGCGTTCCTTACACCGACGAAGACATCGCCGGGGCCAAGGATGCCGTGAAGGGCAAAACCGAAATGGACGCGCTGGTGGCCTATCTGCAAGGCCTGGGCACCATCATCAAAAGCAAACGGTGATCTAGATGGATATCGGGATGATTCGTGGCCTGGGCACCGTTGTCGTGATGGTGGCCTTCATCGGTCTGGCGTTGTGGGTGTTCAGCCCCAAGCGCAAGTCGGAGTTTGAAGACGCGACCTTGTTGCCTTTTGCGGATGATCCCGAAGCCATCAAGCACGTCGAGCAAGCTTCTAGGAGTAACAAAGAATGACTACATTCTGGAGTCTGTACGTCACAGTCCTCAGTCTCGGTACGATCTTTTCCCTGACCTGGCTGCTGCTGTCGACCCGCAAGGGCCAGCGCAGCGAACAGACGGACGAGACGGTCGGGCACTCCTTCGACGGGATCGAGGAGTACGACAACCCACTGCCGAAATGGTGGTTCATGCTGTTTGTCGGCACCATCATTTTTGCCTTGGGTTACCTGGTGCTGTACCCGGGCCTGGGCAACTGGAAAGGCCTGCTGCCGGGCTACAACTACCTCGATAACGACAAGCAGACCGCGTTCGCCAATGGCCAGACCGGCTGGACCGGCGTGCACGAGTGGGAAAAGGAAATGGCCCGCTCGGACGCCAAGTTCGGTCCGATCTTCGCCAAGTTCGCTGCCATGCCAATCGAAGAAGTGGCCAAGGATCCGCAAGCACTGAAGATGGGTGGCCGTTTGTTCGCCTCCAACTGCTCGGTGTGCCACGGTTCCGACGCCAAGGGTGCCTACGGTTTCCCTAACCTGACCGACGCCGACTGGCGCTGGGGCGGCGAGCCGGAAACCATCAAGACCACCATCATGGGCGGTCGTCACGCGGTGATGCCGGCCTGGGCTGAAGTGATTGGTGAGCAAGGCGTTGCCGACGTGGCAGCGTTTGTCGTGACCAACCTGGATGGCCGCAAACTGCCGGAAGGCACCAAGGCTGACCCGGCTAACGGCGGTAAACTGTTTGCCGCCAACTGCGTGGCCTGCCACGGTCCGGCCGGCAAAGGCACCCCCGCCATGGGCGCGCCTGACCTGACCCACCCGGGTGCGTTCATCTACGGTTCGAGCTTCGCGCAACTGCAGCAGACCATCCGTTACGGCCGTCAGGGCCAGATGCCTGCGCAGGAACAACTGCAAGGCAACGACAAGGTGCACCTGCTGGCGGCATATGTTTACAGCCTGTCCCACGGTGAAAAAGCACCCGAAGCGAACGCCGAGTAAGGCCAGCGCTTGAAGTAGAAAAGGCCCCGCCAATGTTGATTGGCGGGGCCTTTTTTCATGCTGGAATTCATGCCTTGAAACGTTTGCTCAATAGACCTGAGGAAAGCTGCCCTGTAGGTTTTTCTCACCCCGATGAGCAGCATCGGGTCAACCTTCAAGGATGAAGCCTACATGTCAAAGAATGACGAAACCACACTGCCAAAACGTTTGCAGTCCCTCCATGATCATGAAGCAACGCTGGTGAATAGGCCTGTGGCACCCGCACGCTCACCCTCACCAAACCCCGTAGGTTGCCCAGGTAACAGCGGCGGTCTGGACGGTCTTGGCGGCGGCAGATTGCCCTGACAGGGGGCAGCAAAACACAGCGAATTTACGTCCAATATCCTGCGCCCCTGCCCTTTGGCCGGGGCGCTTTCGCCGGTGCCGTTATGACAGTGATAAACCGATCGTCCGCAACCCACCTTTTCGATTGCGGGGCAAACCCCAAAGTAGTAACGTTTCTACACCAGGATCACCGGAGGCCGAACATGATGGCCATCACGACCATTTCCAGCCGCGAATTCAACCAGGACACCAGTGCTGCCAAAAAAGCCGCGCATCAGGGCCCGGTCATCATTACCGATCGTGGCAAGCCTGCCCATGTACTGCTGTGCATCGAGGAATACCAGAAACTGACCGGTACCCAGACCAGCATCGTCGATCTGCTGGTCATGCCGAATGCGCCTGACATCGAATTCGAACCCGAGCGCGCCGTCATCACTCCTCGCAGCGTGGACCTGTCCTGATGTTTCTACTGGATACCAATGTAGTTTCCGAACTGCGAAAACCCCAGGCCGACAAGCAGGTGGTGACATGGGCAAACAGCGTCGCCCCGGCCAGCCTGTATTTATCGGCCATCACTGTGCTGGAGCTGGAAACCGGCATTCTGCGTATCGAACGCCGCGACCCGCCACAAGGAGGGATGCTGCGCAACTGGCTCGAGCGTCATGTCAAACCCGCATTCTCGGGAAGAATCCTCTCGGTCGATAGCACCGTCGCTAGCCGATGCGCACAGCTGCACGTGCCTGATCGCAGCAATGAATGCGACGCTTTGATCGCCGCCACCGCGCTTGTTCATGGGCTGACGCTGGTCACCCGTAATGTTGCCGATTTCCAACTCAGCGGCGTTCATCTGATCAATCCATGGAACGCTGCCAATCACTGATCGTACAAAGCCCCGCCTAATCACTGGCGGGGCTTTTTTTATGGGCGCTTGGCAAAGATTGAATGCACCGGCGTCGTATCGATCAGCGTTCGATTGCGCCACTGATTGTTCTTCACCAGATAGACCTGCAACTGCTTGCGGTCCTCGGTGAAACTGGCAATCAGATAGGTTTGCTGAGACGTACTGCCGCTCAGGTAGATGGGTACGCTACCCTCCCAATAAGCATCACCTCCATCCTTATGCAAATGGCCGGCAAAGATCGCCGTCACTTGATATTTGTTGACCATATCGGTGAAGCGTTTCTGTTGCGCCTGGGTCCCCTGGTGGCGCAACGGTTTATGCATATTGATGATGATGGCGTACCCCGAGGCTCGCGCCAGTCTGAGGTCCGTCTCGAGCCAGTCGAGCGCATCGTTGATTTCAAATGTCGTCGGGTTCAATGGATGAGCAATGCGGGTGGTATACGTCGGTTCGTTATTGAGTTGAACCATATGAACTTCGCCGATATTTTTTGAATAGGCGAGACTGCCAGAGTACTTTTTACTGAGAAACCCACTGGTGATTTTCAGATCAAAGCTGTCGACTTTACCCTCATGGTGTTCTTTGAATTCGACGATACTTCCCGCTGCACAGCTATTACTAAAACAATCATCAACATTGTTTTCATAATCGTGATTACCCAAGCCATACAAATACTCACCTTTGAAGTGCTTGGTCAGTAAATCCTTCATGAACGAACGCTGCCAGCCATGACCAAAAGCGGTTATATCGCCATTGATCATCAAAGGCACCTGGGCTTGAGAGCCGTGCTGATTTCTGAACTCGGCAATACTCCCAAGCTGAGTATCAACCAGCCATTTCGAACGAACATCGAATTCGGCGTCGGATTCCGGCTCCCGGTCATCAGTCTTGTCGGTCCAGGGATATTGAGTATCCGAGGCAAAAACCATGTGTTTCGGTGTTCCGCTTATAGCCTGCGCCGATACAACCGTCGCCCACAAACAAACACCCAGCACAACGCTTGCAAACTTGTTAAAAGCCATACATTAAATTCCGTTTAGATTAATCAATCAGACGCAAACTTTTCGCGCAAACAGAACTTATTCGAAAAAACAGAAAACTTCAAAGCACTCATAAAGAACAATCAATTGGATTTATTTCAGAGGCACTAACCGCACAACTTGAATAACCTGCAGAGCACTGAAAATAAACATGACAAGTTCCATTCAACCTGGCGTGGTCCACGCAAAACCACATTCAAAGTTTTCTTTCAGGACAGACACGCGTCGAGTTGTGCAAAGGAAACCCTGAACGTGACGCCATTCGTGCGTGCGTCCAATCTGACCAGGCTTTTTTATGAAACTCGCAATGACCGCAGCGGCGGACTGTTCTCCCGTGGAAACAATGAATTAGCCCTCAAGCCAAAACCGTCCATACTCAACAAGTCAATTGACCTGCATCATGCTTTGCTGCATTCGCTACACCATTCAGGTTTTTTACCCAACGCGACCAAAGGTCGCACCCTTGAGCCAGAGCGACCGGCGTATCATTGCGCCACTGCAACACCCCTTTCTGACCTGGGTTGGCACGTATCGACCGAGGCATTTTTCCACTGCCGTGGGATGCAATGATGAGCAACCAGATTCCGGTACACGACGTCACACCACCGAGCAAAAACGCGAACAACAGCGTTGACCTTTACGCCTCTCGAGAAAAAATCTACACCCGTGCTTTCACTGGCCTGTTCCGCAATCTGCGGATGATGGGCGGTGCGGCATTGTTTCTGCTGTATTTCGGTACGGTGTGGCTGAACTGGGGCGGTCATCAGGCCGTGTGGTGGAACCTGCCGGAGCGCAAGTTCTTCATCTTCGGCGCCACTTTCTGGCCACAGGATTTCATTCTGCTCTCGGGCCTGTTGATCATTGCCGCGTTCGGCCTGTTCTTCATTACCGTGTACGCCGGCCGGGTCTGGTGCGGCTACACCTGTCCGCAAAGTGTGTGGACGTGGATTTTCATGTGGTGCGAGAAGGTCACCGAAGGCGACCGTAATCAGCGCATCAAGCTCGACAAGGCGCCGATGAGCGCCAACAAGTTCGCGCGCAAACTCGCCAAACACGCGCTGTGGCTGTTGATCGGTTTTGTCACCGGCATGACCTTCGTTGGCTACTTCTCGCCGATCCGTGAACTGGTCTTCGAATTCTTCACCGGCCAGGCCGATGGCTGGTCGTATTTCTGGGTCGGCTTCTTCACCCTCGCCACTTACGGCAACGCCGGTTGGCTGCGTGAGCAGGTGTGCATTTACATGTGCCCGTACGCACGCTTCCAGAGCGTGATGTTCGACAAGGACACGCTGATCGTCTCCTACGACCCGCGTCGCGGCGAAAGCCGTGGCCCGCGCAAGAAAGGCGTCGATTACAAGGCCCAGGGCCTGGGC
The DNA here is from genome assembly GCF_900187475.1 of Pseudomonas sp. Irchel s3h9. NCBI lineage: Bacteria > Pseudomonadati > Pseudomonadota > Gammaproteobacteria > Pseudomonadales > Pseudomonadaceae > Pseudomonas > Pseudomonas sp. Irchel s3h9. Next base: position 449,424 of record NZ_FYDH01000002.1, read on the forward strand.
GATTGCATCGATTGCACCATGTGCGTTCAGGTGTGCCCGACCGGCATCGACATCCGCGACGGTCTGCAGATCGAGTGCATTGGCTGCGCGGCCTGCATCGACGCCTGCGACAGCATCATGGACAAGATGGATTACCCGCGCGGGCTGATCAGCTACACCACCGAACACAACCTGTCCGGGCAGAAAACCCATAAACTGCGGCCACGCCTGATCGGCTATGCCGTAGTGTTGCTGGCGATGATCAGCCTGTTGGTCACTGCATTCGTGATGCGCTCGCTGGTTGGCTTCGACGTCAGCAAGGACCGCGTGCTATACCGCGAAAACGCCGAAGGCCGGATCGAAAACGTCTACAGCCTGAAGATCATGAACAAGGATCAGCGCGACCACACTTACGTGCTGGAAGCCGCCGGCCTGCCCGACCTGCGCCTGCAAGGCAAACGCGAGATCAAAGTCGCGGCCGGCGACATCGTCAGCATGCCGGTCGAGTTGTCGAGCGCACCGGAGCAACTGCCATCGAGCACCAATGAGGTGAAATTCCTCCTCAAGGATGCCGATGACGACAGCGTCCACGTTGAAGCCAAGAGCCGATTCATCGGCCCACAAATCCGTTGAGAGAACTGAACATGCCCGCAGCAAACGCCGCAAGTCCCTGGTACAAGCACCTTTGGCCATGGATCATCATCGGAATTCTGGCCTGTTCGGTGACCCTGACTCTGTCCATGGTGACCATTGCGGTGAACAACCCGGACAACCTCGTCAACGACAACTACTACGAGGCCGGCAAAGGCATCAACCGTTCGCTGGACCGTGAGCTGTTGGCACAGACTCTGAAGATGCGCGCCGCTGTGCATCTGGATGACGTGACCGGTGAAGTTGATCTGCGTTTAAGCGGTGACAGTCAGCCAAAGACTCTGGAGCTGAACCTGATTTCACCGACGCAGCCGGAGAAGGATCGCAAGATTGTCCTGACCCGCAGCGAGACCGAAACCGGGCGTTACATCGGCCAATTGGGTGACAAAGTTGAAGGTCGCCGGTTTGTCGAGTTGCTGGGCACTCAGGATGATCACGTCTGGCGGATGTTCGAGGAAGAATTGGTTAACCATGACAAGGATCTGCTGCTGGGTGATGAACCGCTGCAAGGTGCCGAAGATTTGAAGAAGTAAACAACTTCAAAAGCCCCCTCACCCTAGCCCTCTCCCCCTGGAGAGGGAACTGATCTCGAGCGTTTGCACGTTTTGTGTATGACAGTGAAAATCCAGGCGACTGAGCCTGTTTTCAGGCTCACACCGATCGGCTCCTTCTCCCTCCGGGAGAGGGGACTGATCTAGAGCGTTTGCACGTTTTGTGTATGACAGTAAAGATCCAGCCGACTGAACCAGTTTTTCCGGCTCACACCGATCGGCTCCCTCTCCCTCCGGGAGAGGGCTGGGGTGAGGGCAAGCGGACAACCCCAATGCAAGGGCTTACCCCCTCAACGATGCCATGACCACCCCACTCCCCTGCTATCACTGCGCCCTGCCGGTCCCGTCCGGCAGCCGCTTCACTGCCGTCGTACTCGGGCAATCCCGCGAATTCTGCTGCCCGGGCTGTCAGGCGGTGGCCGAAGCCATCGTCGCCGGCGGTCTGGAAAGCTATTACCAACACCGCAGCGAAGCCTCGGCCAACCCCGAAGCATTGCCGGTGCAATTGGTCGATGAACTGGCCCTGTACGACCGCGCCGATGTGCAGCAACCCTTCGTCCGCCACGAAGGCGATCTGGCCGAAACCACCCTGTTGATGGAAGGCATCAGTTGTGCCGCCTGCGGCTGGCTGATCGAAAAACACCTGCGCACGCTGCCCGCCGTGGCCGAGGCGCGGCTGAACCTGTCCAACCATCGCCTGCATGTGCGCTGGGCCGACGCGCAATTGCCGCTGAGCCAAGTGCTCGCCGAACTGCGCCACATCGGCTACGCCGCCCACCCGTATCAGGCCGATCGCGCCAGCGAACAACTGGCCAGCGAAAACCGTCTGGCCCTGCGCCAACTCGGTGTCGCCGGTCTGCTGTGGTTCCAGGCGATGATGGCGACCATGGCCACCTGGCCGGAATTCAACATCGACCTCAGCCCCGAGCTGCACACGATCCTGCGCTGGGTCGCGCTGTTCCTGACCACACCGATCGTGTTCTACAGCTGCGCGCCGTTCTTCAAAGGCGCGATGCGCGATCTGCGCACACGCCACCTGACCATGGATGTCTCGGTGTCGCTGGCGATCGGCAGTGCTTACATTGCCGGGATCTGGACCTCGATCACCGGGGTCGGCGAGTTGTATTTCGACGCGGTGGGGATGTTTGCGTTGTTCCTGCTTGCCGGCCGCTATCTCGAACGCCGTGCCCGCGAACGCACCGCTGCCGCCACCGCGCAATTGGTCAATCTATTGCCTGCCTCTTGCCTGCGCCTTGATGCAGCCGGCCAGAGCGAACGCATCCTGCTCAGCGAACTGCGCCTCGGCGAGCGGATTCTGGTGCAGGCCGGGTCGATTCTGCCGGCGGACGGCAAAATCATCGACGGCCAATCGAGCATCGACGAATCGCTGCTCACCGGCGAATACCTGCCGCAACCGCGTACCCTCGGCGACACGGTCACTGCCGGCACGCTCAATGTCGAAGGCGCGTTGACCGTGGAAGTTCAGGCGCTGGGCCAAGACACGCGCCTGTCGGCCATCGTCCGCCTGCTCGACCGCGCCCAAGCGGAAAAACCGCGACTGGCGGAAATCGCCGACCGCGCCGCGCAATGGTTTTTGCTGTTATCACTGATTGCCGCCGCGGCCATCGGCCTGCTCTGGTGGGAGCTGGATTCATCGCGCGCATTCTGGATCGTCCTCGCCATGCTCGTTGCGACCTGCCCGTGCGCGCTGTCGCTGGCAACACCGACCGCGCTCACCGCAGCCACCGGGACATTGCACAAACTCGGTTTGCTGCTGACCCGTGGTCACGTGCTGGAAGGCTTGAATCAAATCGACACGGTGATCTTCGACAAGACCGGCACCCTCACCGAAGGCCGACTGGTGCTGCGCTCGATTCGCCCGCTCGGCGCGCGCGACAGCGATGAATGCCTGAGCCTTGCCGCCGCACTGGAAAACCGTTCGGAACATCCGATTGCCCGCGCCTTCGGCCGTGCGCCGCTGGCCGCTGAAGAAGTCCACAGCACGCCGGGGCTTGGCCTCGAAGGCTTGGTGGGCGGACAGCGTTTGCGCATCGGCCAGGCAGAATTTGTCTGCGCCCTCAGCGGTGCGAACGTGCCCGGCATGCCGAACGAGGCCGGCCAATGGCTGCTGCTCGGCGACGCTCAGGGGCCGCTGGCGTGGTTCGTCCTCGACGATCGCTTGCGTGACGACGCCCCCGCCCTGCTCGCCGCGTGCAAGGCGCGCGGCTGGCGCACATTGCTGTTGTCGGGCGACAGCTCGCCGATGGTCGCCAGTGTGGCGGCAGAACTCGGCATCGACGAGGCTCGCGGTGGTCTTCGCCCGGACGACAAGCTGCAAGTCCTGCAACAGTTGCACAAGGAAGGTCGCAAAGTGCTGATGCTCGGCGATGGCGTCAATGACGTGCCGGTACTCGCCGCGGCCGACATCAGTGTCGCCATGGGTTCGGCCACCGATCTGGCGAAAACCAGTGCTGATGCGGTGCTGCTGTCCAACCGACTCGACGCGCTGGTCCAGGCTTTCACGCTGGCGCGCCGCACCCGTCGGGTCATCATCGAGAACCTGCTGTGGGCGGCGCTGTACAATGGCCTCATGTTGCCGTTCGCCGCCCTCGGCTGGATCACGCCGGTGTGGGCCGCCGTCGGCATGTCGATCAGTTCGTTGACCGTGGTGCTCAATGCCTTGCGTCTGACTCGCCTGCCGAGTCCGCCGCCCGCCAGCACCCGATCGCAAACCCGCCCGCTGCCGGCCTGAGCCGCGCGGGCACCTGGAGTACAGATGCCAGCTCTCTACGTGATGATCCCGGCCGCCCTGCTGATCGTGGCCATCGCCGTTTACATCTTTTTCTGGGCGGTGGACAGCGGTCAGTACGACGACCTCGACGGCCCGGCGCACAGCATCCTGTTCGATGATCAGGACCCGAACCACACCGCCGCCGTGGACGAAGCCAACCCCGACAAACCGGACGACAAGGCCCCACCTCATGCTTGAACTGGCGCCCTTGCTGGTATCGGCATTGATCCTCGGCCTGCTCGGTGGCGGTCATTGCCTGGGCATGTGCGGCGGTTTGATGGGCGCGCTGACCCTGGCGATTCCCAAGGAACAGCGCAGCCGGCGTTTCCGCTTGTTGCTGGCGTATAACCTTGGGCGGATTCTCAGTTATGCCACGGCTGGTTTGTTGATCGGTCTGGCCGGATGGGCTGTCGCCAACAGTCCGGCCGCGCTGTTCATGCGCGTGCTGGCTGGATTGCTACTGATCGCCATGGGTTTGTATCTGGCCGGATGGTGGAGCGGGCTGACGCGCATTGAAAGTCTTGGACGCGGTTTGTGGCGTTACATTCAACCGGTGGCCAACCGCTTGCTGCCGGTGTCGAGCCTGCCTAGGGCTCTATTGCTTGGCGCGTTGTGGGGCTGGCTGCCCTGCGGACTGGTTTACAGCACGTTGCTGTGGTCGGCGAGTCAGGGCAATGCGCTGGACAGTGCGTTGTTGATGCTCGCGTTTGGCCTCGGCACCTGGCCGGTATTGCTGGCGACGGGGCTTGCGGCGGAACGCGTGACTGCCATTTTGCGCAAACGCAGCGTGCGCATGGCGGGTGGATTGCTGGTGATCCTGTTCGGGATCTGGACATTACCCGGCCCACATCAGCATTGGCTCATGGGCCATTAGATCGGCGGCGCGGCCTTCGCGAGCAGGCTCGCTCCCACAGGGGATTTGTGTTGCACCACCGATCCAATGTGGGAGCGAGCCTGCTCGCGAAGAGGCCCGCACTAACACCACACCTCTCCCCGTTGATGCAAATCAACAGCGCCACCACCGCCCCCCGATAGACTCGCTCACACTGCCAGCCTATCCGGGGGAATGCCCGCATGCTCGACGCCATTCGTTGGGACTCTGATCTGATCCGCCGCTACGACCTGGCGGGGCCGCGCTACACCTCGTATCCGACGGCCGTGCAATTTCACAGTCAGGTCGGCACCTTCGACCTGTTTCATGCCCTGCGCGACAGCCGCAAGGCCCTGCGCCCGTTGTCTCTCTACGTGCATGTGCCGTTCTGCGCGAACATTTGCTACTACTGCGCCTGCAACAAGGTCATCACCAAGGATCGTGGTCGCGCCCTGCCCTACCTGCAGCGGCTGGAGCAGGAAATCCAGTTGATCGCCTGCCACCTCGACCCGGCCCAGAAAGTCGAGCAACTGCACTTTGGCGGCGGCACGCCGACCTTTCTCAGCCACGACGAGCTGCGCCAATTGATGGCGCACCTGCGCAAGCATTTCAATTTGCTGGATGACGACTCCGGTGATTACGGCATCGAGATCGACCCGCGTGAAGCCGACTGGTCGACCATGGGCCTGCTGCGCGAACTGGGTTTCAACCGGGTCAGCATCGGCCTGCAAGACCTTGATCCGGCGGTGCAGCGCGCGGTCAATCGCCTGCAAAGTCTGGAGGAAACCCGCGCGGTGATCGATGCGGCGCGCACCCTGCAGTTCCGCTCGATCAATATCGACTTGATCTACGGGTTGCCCAAGCAGATCCCGGAAAATTTCGCCCGCACCGTTGAAGAAGTCATCAGCCTGCAACCGGACCGGCTCTCGGTGTTCAACTATGCGCACCTGCCCGAGCGTTTCATGCCGCAGCGACGGATCAATGACAATGAGTTGCCGGCGCCCGCGCAGAAGCTGGAAATGCTTGAGCGCACCATTGAGCAACTCACCGCCGCCGGCTATCGCTACATCGGCATGGATCACTTCGCCCTGCCCGATGACGAGCTGGCGATTGCTCAGGAAGAAGAAACCCTGCAACGTAACTTCCAGGGTTACACCACTCACGGCCATTGCGACCTGATCGGGTTGGGCGTTTCGGCCATCAGCCAGATCGGCGACTTGTATTGCCAGAACAGCAGCGACCTCAACGAGTACCAGAACACCCTCGCCGCCGCACAACTGGCGACCAGCCGGGGCTTGGTGTGCAACGCCGATGATCGCTTGCGCCGAGCGGTGATCCAGCAGCTGATCTGCAATTTCAGCCTGGAGTTCGCCGCGATCGAGCAGCAGTTCAACATCGATTTTCAGGGCTATTTCGGCGCGCTGTGGCCGCAGTTGCAAGGCATGGCCAGTGATGGCCTGATCGCGCTGGATCGCGAGCGGATCGCCGTGTTGCCGGCGGGTCGTCTGCTGGTGCGCTCGGTGTGCATGGTGTTCGATGCCTACCTGGAACAGCAGAACCGCCAGCGTTTTTCGCGGGTGATTTAGTTTTTCGTCAACAACGAACCGACGCTCAGGTTCTGATCCGCGGTCAACCCGGACTGCCCGACCACTTTGGACAAAGCCAGATTGGCCGTGATCAGACCGGTATTCAACGCGGCGATTGCGCCTCGCAGCGCGGCAGCCTTGATGATCTTTTCTTCGTTGGAAAGGCGCTTGTCGGCCATGACCGCTTCGATGAGTGCCTTTTTCTCGGCAATCTGTTTTTGCAGTTTGCGGATCATCTTCAGCAATTGCTGGATGTTCTCGGGCAGGCCACTGGTCTCGATGTCGCTGTTTTCGCCACCGGCACTGGCGGATTTTGCAATCGATGCACCGGAGAGCGACACTTTGACGCCCTCGACCAAGGTCGGGGTTGCCTCATCGGACGAACCTGGGTTGTGTGCATTGCCGGACGCAACTTTAAACGCTTCCGGCGTTGCCGCAACGTCGCTGCTAGCGGGGCCCAGCGTACCAATGGCGGCCATCGAATCGTTCCTTGTATGCACTTTGATACCTGTTTATCGGCTGCTGGCCCTGTGGCTTTATGGCTGTAGGGCAAAGTCGCCCCAGACTGGCCTGAATGTCCTCCCGTGAGTTACCCTTACGGCTTATGTGTGTTTTCCCACAAGGATCTAAGAAATGTCCGAGCCAGTTAAACTGCGCGCTCACAACCAGGCCCATTGCAAGGATTGCAGCCTGGCCCCTCTCTGCCTGCCACTTTCTTTGAATCTGGAAGACATGGATGCGCTGGACGAAATCGTTAAACGCGGCCGCCCGCTGAAAAAGGGCGAGTTCCTGTTCCGCCAGGGCGACACGTTCGATTCCGTTTATGCAGTACGCTCCGGCGCCCTGAAGACCTTCAGCCTCAGCGACAGCGGCGAAGAGCAACTGACGGGCTTCCACCTGCCAAGCGAACTGGTCGGCCTGTCAGGCATGGACACCGAGAAACACCCGGTCTCCGCCCAAGCATTGGAAACCACATCGGTCTGCGAAATCCCTTTTGAACGTCTCGATGAGCTGGCCCTGCAACTGCCGCAGCTGCGCCGGCAGTTGATGCGCGTCATGAGCCGGGAAATCCGTGACGACCAGCAAATGATGTTGCTGCTGTCGAAAAAAACCGCCGACGAGCGCATCGCTACCTTCCTGGTCAACCTCTCGGCCCGCTTCCGCGCTCGCGGCTTCTCCGCCAACCAGTTCCGCCTGAGCATGTCGCGCAATGAAATCGGTAACTACCTCGGTCTGGCGGTGGAAACCGTGTCCCGGGTCTTCACCCGTTTCCAGCAGAACGAACTGATTGCCGCCGAGGGCAAAGAGATTCACATCCTCGACCCGATCCAGCTCTGCGCGCTGGCCGGTGGCTCGATCGAAGGCTGATCTCGATCCGCGGTTGAGCGAAGCGTTTCAGCCGCGGGTATACTGCGCCGTTTGCAGCCCTGCCAGGACACCTCGACGATGGTCTTCGACTCCTTCGACATCAAATCGCTTATCCGCCCTGTGATCGACTTCCCGAAACCGGGCGTGATCTTTCGCGACATCACCCCGCTGTTTCAGTCGCCAACGGCTCTGCGCTTGGTGATGGACAGTTTCGCCCACCGCTACGTGGAAGCTGATTTCACCCACATTGGCGCGATGGATGCCCGTGGCTTCCTGATCGGCTCGGTGTTGGCCTATCAGTTGAACAAGCCGCTGGTGCTGTTCCGCAAGCAAGGCAAACTGCCGGCGGACGTACTGGCCGAAGGTTACGCAACCGAGTACGGCGAAGCGTTCCTGGAAGTGCACGCCGACAGCCTGTGTGAAGGCGATTCGGTGGTGATGTTCGATGATTTGATTGCCACGGGCGGGACATTGATCGCAGCCGCCAACCTGATTCGCCGCATGGGCGCGCGGGTGCATGAAGCGGCGGCGATTATTGATTTGCCGGAACTGCAAGGTTCGCAGCGTCTTGAGGACATGGGCATCCCGACCTTCTGCCTGACGCAGTTTGCGTTGACCGATAAATAATCAAGATCAAAAGATCGCAGCCTTCGGCAGCTCCTACATTGGAATGTGCGTTTCCCTGTAGGAGCTGCCGAAGGCTGCGATCTTTTGCCTTTAAAGCCCCATCTGCTTACTGATGATCTCGTTCATCACCTCCCGCGTCCCGCCGCCAATCGACAAGATGCGGTTATCCCGATACAGCCGCTCCACCAGACTCTCGCGCATATAACCCAGCCCACCAAGAATCTGCACTGCCTCGGTGGTGATCCGGTCTGACGTGTCCGTGGCAAAATTCTTCGCCATCGAAATCTCTTTGATCACGCTCTGCCCCGCCGCCATCTTCGCCGCTTGCCGGTAAGTGAACTCCCGTGAAACCTCCAGCGCAGTCGCCATTTCGGCGAGGCGATGCTTGATCACCTGAAACTTGCCGATCGGCTTGCCAAACGCTTCACGCTCGCGCGCCCATTTCAGACTCTCTTCCAGCGCTAGCTGTGAAGTCATGTTGGCCATCAATGCCAGCGCCAGACGTTCGCTTTGAAAGTTACCCATGATGCAGGCGAAGCCCATGTTCTCCGCGCCGATCAGATTGCCCACAGGTACATGGCAGTCGTCGAAGAACAATTCAGCCGTGTCCGACGCCCACCAGCCCATTTTTTTCAACTGACGACCAACGGTGAAGCCTGGCGTACCCTTCTCGATCAGCAACAGGCTGATGCCGCCAAACCCCGGCGCACCGGTGCGCACCGCGACGGTGTAGAAATCGGCGCGCACGCCACTGGTGATAAAGGTTTTGCTGCCGCTGACGCGATAGACATCGCCGTCACGCACGGCGCGGGTTTGCAGGTTGGCGACGTCGGAGCCACCGCCCGGTTCGGTAACCGCCAGCGCGCTGATCTTTTCACCGCTGAGCACCTGTGGCACGACCCGGTCACGTACCTCCGGGCGCGCCCATTTGACGATCGGTGGCAGGCCGATATCCAGCGATCCCAGCCCCGCTACCAGGCCGCCAGAGCCGCAGCGCATCAACTCCTCACTGGCGGCAACCTTGGTGAACAGATCGCCTTCATGGCTGCCTCCAAGCATTTCCGGATAACCGATGCCGAGGATGCCTGCCGCGCCAGCCTTCCGGTACAGCTCGCGGGGGAAACTTTCGGCTTCTTCCCACTGATCAATGTCCGGCAGGATCTCGCGTTCGACGAAACGTCTGACGCTGTCGCGGACCAATTGGTGGCTGGGGTCGAAGTATTCCTGAAAGGCAGGCATGGGCGAGCTCCACGGTAGGGTTCGCCGAACTTAACCGAGCGCTTGCTTGGTTTACAAGATGCAGAAGATCAAAAGATCGCAGCCTTCGGCAGCTCCTACATTGGAAATACGCGTTTCCATGTAGGAGCTGCCGAAGGCTGCGATCTTTTGATTTTTATCAGAGAGAGATGGGTTTACGCCCGGCAAACGAATGCGCCAGCGTGCCGCCATCGACCAGCTCCAGTTCACCACCCAACGGCACGCCGTGGGCAATGCGAGAGGCGATCAGGCCTTTGTTGCTCAACAGCTGAGCAATGTAATGCGCCGTCGCTTCACCTTCCACGGTCGGGTTGGTCGCGAGAATGACTTCGGTAAACGTGCCCGCCTCTTCGATCCGCGTCATCAACTGCGGAATGCCGATCGCCTCAGGCCCCAGGCCATCGAGCGGCGACAAATGCCCCTTGAGCACAAAGTAGCGGCCACGGAAACCGGTCTGCTCGACCGCATACACATCCATCGGCCCTTCCACCACGCACAGCAACGTGTCGTCACGGCGGGTATCGGCGCATTGCGGGCACAGATCGTCTTCGGTCAGCGTGCGGCACTGACGGCAGTGACCGACCCCTTCCATGGCCTGGCTGAGGGCCTGGGCCAGGCGCAAGCCGCCGCTGCGGTCACGCTCGAGCATCTGCAACGCCATGCGCTGGGCGGTCTTCTGACCCACGCCTGGCAAAGTGCGCAAGGCGTCGATCAGTTGGCGAATCAAAGGGCTGAAGCTCATGGGTAAAAAGTCCGACAAAACAACGAGACGCGGTTTATACCCGCGCCTCTGGCCAGCGTCAAATACTCAGTCCTGGGCGACCTTCACCACCAGTTTGCCGAAGTTGCGCCCTTCCAGCAGACCGATAAACGCCTCGGGCGCCTGCTCCAGGCCTTCGACCACGTCCTCGCGGAATTTCACCTTGCCATCGCGTACCCACGGCACCATGTGGCTGATGAACTCCGGCTGACGATCACCGTAGTCGTCGAACACGATGAAGCCCTGAATGCGCACGCGCTTGGTCAGCAGCGTGCGTTGCAGCATCGGCAGGCGATCCGGGCCTTTTGGCGTTTCGGAGGCGTTGTAACCGGCGATCAGGCCGCACAGCGGAATGCGCGCCTTGGGGTTGAGCAACGGCACCACGGCATCGAACACATGACCACCGACGTTCTCGTAATAGATGTCGATGCCATCGGGGCAGGCCTTGGCCAATTGCTCGGCAAAATCGGGCGCCTTGTGATCGATGCAGGCATCAAAACCCAACTCTTCGACCACGTACTTGCACTTATCGGCACCGCCGGCCACGCCGACTGCGCGCAGCCCTTTGATCTTGGCCACTTGCCCGACCACCGAACCGACCGCGCCGGACGCAGCAGCCACGACCAATGTTTCGCCCTCTTTTGGCTGGCCGATGTCCATCAGCCCCATGTACGCGGTCATGCCGGGCATGCCCAACACACCCAGCGCCATCGACGGGCTCGGCAACCCGGCCGGGATCGGCATGATGTCACGGCCATCGCTGATGCTGTGGCTCTGCCAACCGGTCGCGCCGACCACCAGATCGCCTTTATGGAATTTCGGATGACGTGAATCCTCGACACGGCTGACCGCGCCGCCGGTCATCACTTCACCGATTTGTACCGGCGCGGCGTAGGACGGTGCGTCGCTCATTCGCCCGCGCATGTAGGGATCGAGGGACAGGTACAGGGTTTTCAACAATACCTGGCCGTCCTGCAGATCCGGCAAGGCTTCGCGTTCGAGGCGGAAGTTTTCCGGGGTCGGCGCACCGACCGGACGTGAGGCGAGGACAAAGCGCTGGTTGAGGGTGAGAGGGTCGGACATGTCAGCGTCTCCTGTGAAGGGTTAATTCAGCGGGTATAGGGAGCAGACCGTTGAAGCTTTTGCGCGTTCGATGTTTATTCAGTTGGCCGGGATTGATCGTTCCCATGCTCCGCGTGGGAATGCCGCAACGGACGCTCCGCGTTCGGCTCTGGACTTGGAACGCGGAGCGTCCCGGGCTGCATTCCCACGCAGAGCGTGGGAATGATCAGTCAGAAACAAAAATGCCAGGCGCGATGCCTGGCATTTTGTGTAGCTCATCTGCCGCCGGTTGGCGAATCAGAATGGCAGTTTCATACCGGCCGGCAGGTTCATGCCAGCGGTCATGTTGCCCATTTTGTCCTGACTGTTCTTTTCGATCTTGCGCACTGCGTCGTTGACGGCGGAGGCGATGACCGCTTCCAACATTTCTTTGTCATCTTCGCTCATGCCTTCAACCAGGCTTGGGTCGATGCTCACGCTTTTGACGTCGTGACGACCGGTCATCACCACGGTGACCATATCGCCGCCGGCCTTACCGGTGACTTCGGCGTTGGCCAGTTCTTCCTGCATCTTGGCCATTTTTTCCTGCATCTGCTGTGCCTGCTTCATCAGGCCGGCCATGCCACCTTTCATCATGGGAATCACCTCAAAAGTACTTGGATCAAAACAGCGCCCGGCCAGCGAGGCCGGGCACCTTCAGTTATTAGCCTTGGGCGACCAAGGCATCGACAGGTTCAATAGTATCGTGTCGCACCACTGCGCCGAACTGCTGAACCATCTGCTGGATGAACGGATCGCCGTGGATCGACTCCTCCGCCTCGCGCTGACGGTTGGCGCGCCGACGGGACGCCGCTTGCGCCGGGGTTTCCTGCTCGGGCTTGATCAGCTCGATGGTGAGGCTCAGCGTGCGGCCATGGAACTGGTTCAACGCGTCGTTGAGGCGTCGCTGCTGCGTGGCGTTGAACAGTGCGCTGTGCGCCGGGTCGAGGTGCATCAGCCAATGGTCGCCATCGACGGCGATCAATGTGCAATTGGCGGCGATGCTGCCCGTCATGCCGGAGATCGGCAGTTTCGGGAACAGCTCCAGCCACTGCAACGCCAGACCTGTGGCTGGCGCCGCTGCCGGCTCTGGCTCTGGTTCCGGGGCAGGCTCGGCAGCGTGTTCGCTGGCCAGTTCGTCGAGGTAGCTGTAGGCCGAATCGATGTCCGGCTCGATGTAATCCTCATCCAGCGGCGGCTCGTCGTCCAGGTCCATGCCCGGGGTGGCGGCATCGACGTCGGCGACCGACGGCTCGGGAATCGGCGCGGCGGCCCACTCAGGCGCCTCCGGAACGACGCTGTCCGGGGTCGGCAGCGGCATCGGCGGCAACTCGGGTTGCTCGGCGGTGGTTTCCAGTACGGGCTCTACGGCTGGCTGCTGCGCAGGCTCGGGCTCTGGCTCTGGCTCTACCGGATCATTCCACGGTAAATCGACGACTGCTTCGGCGACGACAGCCGCTGGCGCAGGTTCTGGCTCGGCAACGGGAGCAACTTGAGCAACTTGAGCAACCGGCGCAGGCTCGGGAGCCGGTGCAGTTGCAGCCACCGGCGCAGGAGCAAGCGTCGGCCCAACCGCCGCAGCGACTACCGGCGCAGGTTTAGGCGCGGCAGCCACGGAGTTTGCGGAATCAACTGTGGCCTGGCTGATCCCCACTGGCTTTAGCGGTTGCCTCGGCGCGTCCGCGGTGTCGGCGGGCCGGAAGGCCAGCATCCGCAGCAGGACCATTTCGAAGCCACCACGCGGGTCCGGCGCCAGCGGTAAATCGCGGCGGCCGATCAGGCCCATCTGGTAATAGAACTGCACGTCTTCGGCAGGCAAGGCCTGCGCCAGTGCCAACACGCGATCGCGGTCGCCATGGCCATTGTCGACGCCTTCCGGCAACGCCTGAGCGATGGCCACGCGGTGCAGCACGTTGAGAATTTCGGAGAGCACGCCGTTCCAGTCCGGACCTTGTTCGGCCAAGTGACGCACGGCTTCGAGCAACGCCTTGGCGTCGCCTTCGATCAATGAATGCAGGACGTCATAGACCTGACCGTGATCCAGGGTGCCGAGCATCGCCCGCACGTCGGTAGCGAGAACCTTGCCCTCACCGAAGGCAATCGCCTGGTCGGTGAGGCTCATGGCGTCACGCATCGAACCGTCAGCGGCGCGACCGAGCAGCCACAGTGCATCGTCTTCGAACGGTACGTTCTCGGCAGTGAGAACGTGGGTCAAATGCTCGACCACACGCTCCGGCGTCATGTTCTTCAGCGAGAACTGCAGGCAGCGCGACAAAATCGTTGCCGGAAGTTTCTGCGGGTCAGTGGTCGCCAGGATGAACTTGACGTACGGCGGCGGCTCTTCGAGGGTTTTCAGCAGCGCATTGAAGGAATGGCTGGAGAGCATGTGCACTTCGTCGATCAGGTAGACCTTGAAGCGCCCACGGCTTGGCGCGTACTGCACGTTGTCGAGCAGTTCGCGGGTGTCTTCGACCTTGGTGCGGCTCGCGGCATCGATCTCGATCAGGTCGACGAAGCGCCCCTCATCGATTTCCCGGCACACCGAACACTCGCCGCACGGGCTGGAAGTGATACCTGTCTCACAGTTCAGGCATTTGGCAATGATCCGCGCAATCGTGGTTTTACCCACCCCACGCGTACCGGTAAACAGGTACGCGTGGTGCAGCCGCTGGCTGTCCAAGGCATTGATCAGAGCCTTGAGCACATGGGTCTGGCCGACCATTTCGCGGAACGAGCGCGGACGCCATTTACGTGCAAGAACCTGATAACTCATCGAAAACCGTCGCAACGAAGGAAGCTGAAGCGGCTAATGCTAGCGGAGCAAGGGCAAAATTGCATCCGGTGTCCTCGTCTAATATGGCTAAGCTGCATGAGCAGAGGCTTTTATCGGCTCGGGATCGGGAATTACCGGAGCGTTTATGCGGTGGGCCGTGGGGGCGTTGCTGGGAATCAGCCTGAATGTGACGGCAGCGGAAACCCCGTTGCGCTTCGCCATGCCCGACAGCTGGGCGATGCCGATGGTGCAATACGAACGCGGGCGACCCACGCAAGGCATTCTTTACGATCTGATGCTCAGCCTGGCCACGCAAGTCGGCGTACCGGCCGAGTTTCACGTCCTGCCCCGCGCCCGCGTGCAGAGCGCGATGGAACACGGCGAGATCGACGTGCGCTGCTATGCCGCACAGTCGTGGCTGCCGAATCAGTCGGGGGACTACATCTGGAGTCTGCCGTTGTTCTTCCAGCGCGATCTGTTGATCAGCCGCAAGGATCAACCTGCCAGTGTCGTCCCCGCGCATTTGCCCCGCCAATCCATCGGCACCGTTCTGGGCTACACCTACCCGACTCTGCAACCGTTGTTCGACGCTGATCGGCTGCAACGGGAAGATGCGCGTAATCAGGAGCAGGTGCTGGAGAAACTACTGGCCGGGCGTTATCGCTATGCGGTGAGTAACCAGTGGACGCTGGACTGGTTTAATCAGCGGTTGATGCCTGAGCAGCAACTGCAAGGTGTCGCCGTGTTGCAGGAGCAGAAGGTGGGTTGCTATGTGCGCAATGACCCGAAGGTGCCGGTGCAACTGGTCTTGCGCACGTTGTTGCGGATGAAGATATCGGGGGAGATTGATGAGATTATCCGGCTCTACACCGGCCACTCCGACAACACCCCATAACCTTGTGGGAGCTGGCTTGCCAGCGATTGCGGATTTTCAGTCAAATAGATGAACCTGACACACCGCTATCGCTGGCAAGCCAGCCCCCACAGGGTCATCTTCAACAGGGGGAATATGTGTCGATTTGGCAAATCGCAGAAACAAAAAAACCGCAGTGGGCGAAACCCATGCAGTTCTGTTTGAAGCGTTCGATTGTTCGTTAAGGTGGTAACCCCACCAGCCACACCCCGGCACACAATGTTCCCGCTGTGGCTGCTGCCTTCCGGCTCTGACCAGGTTCACGGGTAATCGTTGCGGGGGGACCGATGGGGTCACCATAACGACGCTTGCCTGTCGGCGAGCCGCGCCATTGTACCTATCTGAAGCGAAGTTACAACCGTTGGTTGCAGATAAAAAATATGAACGGGCTCAAGGACATAAAGATCGCAGCCAGCGGCAGCGCCTACAGGGTCAGAACCTCATCCGCCCTGCCGCCCGCCTGCTGGATCACCAGATGAATGAAGTGCAGCTTGGCAATCGCCGGTGCCGGCAGCACGAACGGGTAGAAATCCGGCTGGCCCATGCTCCGTGACAGTTCATTGAGCATGCCGGCCAATTCGATCCACGCATTGACGAATGAGAGGAACGCCTCGCCGCCGGGATGCTCCGGGTCGTACAGCGTGCTGGGCGGAAACGGCTGGTAGTCGAAATCCATTTCCCGCGCGCTCATGCCAAAGCCCAACGCCGTGTCCACCGCATCCATCATGTGCAGGTAATGCGCCCAGGTTTCCGCCCAGTCTTCCCACGGGTGCATGGTCGCGTAGGCGCTGACGTAGTACTGCGGCCAGTCCTGCGGTGCGCCTTGTTGGTAGTGACGGTCCAGCGCCTCGGCGTAACTGGCGCGTTCGTCACCGAACAGGCTGCGGAATGAATCGAGCCAGGGGCCGTTGGCGATCAGGCGATCCCAGTAGTAATGGCCAACCTCATGACGAAAATGCCCGAGCAGTGTGCGGTAAGGTTCATGCATCGCCGCCCTCACCTGCTCGCGGTGGGCGTCGTCGGCTTCTTTGATGTCGAGGGTGATCAGGCCATTGGCGTGGCCGGTCATCGGCGCGTTGCCTTCGAGGTCGACGCCGATGAAGTCGAAGGCCAGCCCAGTGTCTTCATCAACGGTTTTCGGGATGACTTGCAGGCCGAGGGTGATCAGTTGCGCAACGAGGCGACGCTTGGCGATTTCGACTTTGCGCCAACGCTCAGGGTTGTCCGGGGCGGACAGGTCGGGGATGGTGCGATTGAGGCTGCAGGCGATGCATAGGCTGTCGTGTTCGTTGGCCGGCAGCAGCCAGTTGCACGCGGCGGCTGTGTCGAGGTTGGCGCAGCGGCGAAACAGTCCGGCCTCGGGGTCGGCATCGAGCGTCCAGGTGCCCTCATACGGCCCCGGTTGCAGCGAAGTCAGGCGACTTTCTTCGGCTTGATAACCAAGCAATGCGTTGCAGGCCAGACACTGGCTGTTACGAAAGAACAGCGACTGGCCGCAGCGGCACGGCCAGAGTTTGCTGTTGCGTGAGGATTCGCCCATGAACGGCGCGATGATGCGGGAACTGAGCTGCTCGAAAAAACGGTGCATGGCGATCTCTCCCTGGGGCTTGCCAAGACTAGATCATTCCCGTGACAACATCGTTCCCGCACTTTGCTGATCGTTCCAACGCTCTGCGTGGGAATGCATCCAGTGACGCTCTGCGTCACAGCGGACGCGGAGCGTCCGGGGTGGCATTCCCACGCGGGAGCGTGGGAACGATCAAACGTTCAGGCCATGGGTTTTGAGGAAGGCGATGAAGGTTTCTTCGTCCATCACTTTTACGCCCAGCTCATTGGCCTTGGTCAATTTGGAACCGGCACCGGGGCCTGCCACGACGCAATGAGTCTTCGCAGACACCGAACCCGCGACTTTGGCGCCCAGGCTTTCCAGATGCTCCTTGGCGACATCACGGCTCATCAACTCAACTTTGCCAGTCAGCACCCAAGTCTCGCCGGACAGCGGCAAACCTTCGACGACTTTCTTCTCGCTCTGCCAGTGCATGCCGAAATCACGCAGTTGCTTTTCGGATTTCTCAGCCAGTTGCCGGTTCTCAGGCAGTGCAAAAAACTCGCGAACCGAATTGGCCTGCTTCTCCGGCAAGGCCTGACGCATGTCCAGCCAGTCAGCATTCAGCACCGCTTCCAGCGAACCGAACTTGTCCGCCAACTTCTGCGCGCCGCCCGGGCCGACCGAAGGAATGTGCAGCTTGTCGAGGAAGCCACCCAGCGTGGCGCTGGCGGCAAACTCGGCACCCAGCTCACCCTGATCCTGAATCTGCAGACCATGGCCCAGCAACTCAGCGATGACCTGCTGGTTATGCGCATCTTCAAAGAAGCTGTGAATCTCGTGCGCCACTTCCAGCCCCACATCCGGCAGATAGGTCAGCACTTGCGGCAATGCCTGCTGCACGCGTTCCAGCGAACCGAGCGAGCGCGCCAGCACCTTGGCGGTCTCCTCGCCGACATCAGGGATACCCAGCGCATAGATAAAACGCGCCAGCCCCGGCTTCTTGCTGTCTTCAATGGCCGCCAGCAGTTTGTTGCTCGACACCTCGGCAAAGCCTTCCAGATCGACGATGTCGTCGAACTTCAGCGCATACAGATCGGCCGGTGAACTGACCAGACCTTCGTCGACCAATTGCTCCACGCTCTTGTCGCCCAAGCCTTCAATATCCATCGCCCGACGCGAGACAAAGTGAATGATCGCCTGCTTCAGTTGCGCGCCACAGGCCAGACGGCCGACACAGCGATACACCGCGCCTTCGCTGACGGTTTCCTTGCCTTTACTGCGCTTGATCAGTTGCGTGCGCTCGACGTGCGAGCCGCACACCGGGCAGTTCTCTGGAATCTGCACCGCGCGCGCATTTTCGGGACGGCGATCCATGACCACTTGCACCACTTGCGGAATCACATCACCGGCGCGACGGATGATGACGGTGTCGCCGATCATCAGACCCAGACGGGCGACTTCGTCCATGTTGTGCAGCGTGGCGTTGGCCACGGTGACGCCGGCGACCTTGACCGGTTTCAAACGAGCGACCGGGGTGACAGCACCGGTACGACCGACTTGAAACTCGACGTCGAGCAGCTCGGTGAGTTCTTCCATCGCCGGGAATTTATGTGCAATCGCCCAGCGCGGCTCGCGGGCGCGGAAGCCCAGCTCGCGCTGATCGGCAATGCTGTTGACCTTGAACACCACGCCATCGATTTCATAGGCCAGCGAGTTACGGCGCTCGCCGATGTCGCGGTAGTAGTCCAGGCATTCGCCGATGCCCTTGGCCAGTTTCAGCTCGTGACTGATCGGCATGCCCCACTTCTGCAACTGCTTGAGGTTGCCGATGTGCGTGTCGGAAATATCGTGGGAAACCTGACCGATGCCGTAGCAGCAGAATTCCAGCGGACGGTTGGCGGTGATCTTCGAATCGAGCTGACGCAAGCTGCCGGCGGCGGCGTTTCGCGGGTTGGCGAAGGTCTTGCCGCCGACTTCCAGTTGCGAGGCATTGAGACGCTCGAAACCGGCCTTGGACATGAACACTTCACCGCGCACTTCCAGGGTCGTCGGCCAGCCTTCGCCATGCAGTTTCAGGGGAATGTTGCGCACGGTGCGCACGTTGACGCTGATGTCTTCGCCAGTAGTGCCGTCGCCGCGCGTGGCGCCGCGTACCAGCACGCCGTCCTGATAAAGCAGACTGACCGCCAGGCCATCAAGTTTCGGCTCGCAGCTGTACTCCACCGCCGCCCCGCCACCGAACAGATCGCCGGCCGGCAGGTCCAGACCTTCGGTCACCCGGCGATCAAATTCGCGCATATCGGTTTCTTCGAAGGCGTTGCCGAGGCTGAGCATCGGCACTTCGTGACGCACCTGGGTGAACGCGGTCAGCGCCACGCTGCCGACGCGCTGGGTCGGCGAGTCGCTGGTGATCAATTCCGGGTTGGCCGCTTCCAGCGCTTTGAGCTCGTGGAACAACCGGTCGTACTCGGCGTCCGGAATGCTCGGCTCGTCGAGGACGTGGTAACGGTAGTTGTGCTGATCGAGTTCAGCGCGCAGTTCAAGAATGCGGTTTTTGGCGGCGGTCATGGGTGTTCTCTCAAAAAGCAAAAGAGCAGCCGAAGCTGCTCTAATTCATCTATCTCTGGCAGCAGAAGCAAAAGATCGCAGCCTTCGGCAGCTCCTACAGACATCGCAATCCTGTAGGAGCTGTCGAGTGAAACGAGGCTGCGATCTTTTGATCTTGGCCTTAGCGCTTCTGGGTCAAGGCGCGACGTTCGAATTCAACGATGCGCTGACGGTAGTGCTCGATGGTCTGCGCGGTCAGGACGCTGCGCTGGTCATCTTTCAGTTCGCCGTTCAATTCCTGCGACAGCTTGCGGGCTGCAGCCACCATCACGTCGAAGGCTTGCTTCGGATGACGCGGGCCTGGCAGGCCGAGGAAGAAGCTTACCGCCGGGGTGCTGAAATGGTCGATGTCGTCCAGATCAAAGATGCCCGGCTTGACCGCGTTAGCCATGGAGAACAGCACTTCACCGTTGCCAGCCATGCTTTCGTGACGGTGGAAAATATCCATCTCGCCGAAACGCAGACCGCTTTCGAGAATGTTCTGCAACAGCGCCGGGCCTTTGAAGCCAGCGGCATCACGGCAGATCACGCTGATGACCAATACTTCTTCAGCTTGCGGCTGATCCTTGTCGGCCATCGCCGGAGCAGGCTTGCTGTCTTCAACGAAATCGTTGTCACGGCTGCTGAAGCTCGGGCCGCCGTCCAGATCCAGATCGAGGTTCAGGTCACCCTGCGCCGGACCGTTGCTGCCACGCTTGCCACGTTTCGAACCGGATTCGCGAGGCTCGCGTGCTTCGCGGGCCGGCATGCTCACCGACGGCAGGTCGTGTTCGTCCAGTTGCGGCTCTTTGTGAGTGTCCAGCACGCGAGCCGGGCCCAACAGCTCAGCGCTGGTGTCCTCGTCCGGCAGGTTGGACAGACTTCGGTCAAGACGGAATTTCAGTTTTCCCTTGCCGCCGCGCATACGGCGCCAGCCATCGAAAAGAATACCGGCTATCACAATGATGCCGATGACGATCAGCCACTCGCGCAGACCGATTTCCATGTAATCCCGTGCCTCTATAAAAAATGCTGAAAAATAAGGGGTTTACATTGTGCAAACCGCTTTAAAACGTGGCGCCAACTCTATGTTCTGACAGGCGTTTTGCCCACGTATACGAAAAATTGACATTAAACTAGCACGACCAAAGACAACTTTACACCGTCTGTCTCATTTGGCTTGCGCGAATATGTCGATTGGCCAGCAAGTCGCAGTTGGTAAAAAAGTCCTACAGACCTGAATTACCTTTTCCGACACCACGCTGACTCAGGCGTCCACCATCGCCATCGCCTCCTCGACATCCACGGCTACCAGTCGCGAACAACCCGGTTCATGCATCGTTACGCCCATCAACTGCTCGGCCATTTCCATGGCGATCTTGTTGTGGGTGATATAGATGAACTGCACGGTCTGCGACATCTCTTTGACCAAGCGTGCGTAGCGTCCAACGTTAGCGTCATCCAGTGGTGCGTCAACCTCATCAAGCATGCAGAACGGCGCCGGGTTCAATTTGAAGATGGCAAAAACCAGTGCCAGTGCGGTCAGGGCTTTCTCCCCGCCGGAGAGCAAATGGATGGTGCTGTTCTTCTTCCCTGGCGGCTGCGCCATGATCGTTACCCCTGTATCGAGTAGATCTTCGCCCGTCAGTTCCAAATACGCGCGCCCGCCACCAAAAACTTTCGGGAAAAGCGCCTGTAAACCACCATTGATCTGATCAAAGGTATCTTTGAAGCGGTTACGGGTTTCCTTGTCGATCTTGCGAATGACGTTTTCCAGGGTCTCCAGCGCTTCGACCAGATCGGCGTCCTGGGCATCCAGATAACGTTTACGCTCGGACTGTTGCGTGTATTCATCGATGGCCGCGAGGTTGATCGCACCCAGGCGCTGAATCCGCGCGTTGATGCGTTCGAGTTCTTCTTCGGCTTCGCGTTCACTGGCTTGTGCGGTTAATGTCGCGAGCACGCCGTTAAGATCGTAGCCGTCCTCGAGCAACTGATCCTGCAAAGCCTTGCGGCGCACGGTCAGGGCTTGCCATTCCATGCGTTGCTGTTCGAGCTGGCCGCGAATCAACTGCGATTGCTGCTCGGCCTGAGTCCGGCGCTTTTCCGCGTCGCGCAATTCGCGATCGGCATCTTCCAAAGCGATCTGCGCGGTCTTCAGTTCTTCATCGACGGTCATGCGCTTGTCGAGCAGTTCTTCGAGTTTCAGGCGCAGCTCTTCCAGCGGTGCCTCGCCCTCCTCCAGATTCAGACTCAACTGTTCGCGCTTTTCAGTCAGGCGCTCGGCCTGCATTTCCAGACGCTCCAGCGCCTGACGCGTGGAGTCATGCTGCGCGCGCAACGAGCCAAGACGCACGGCCAATTGATGCGCGTGATCCTTGTGCTGGCGCGCTTCCTGACGCACCCGGTCAAGGCGTTCGCGCAGGCTGTCGCGCTGGGCCAGCAGCAACTCGCGCTGCTCGGTGTCCAGCGCCATGGCATCCAGCGCTTCCTGCAATTGCATGCGCGCTTCGCCGATCTGTTCGTGCTCGAGTTCGCGTTGTTCGCCGAGCTCGACCAGCTCTTCATCGAGACGCGTGCGGCGCAGCGTCAGCTGTTCAGCCTTGGCTTTGCCAGCGGACAGCTGCGCTTTCAATTCACCTTGCTGGCGCGCTTCGTCTTGCAGCAAACGGCGCAAATGTTCGCGGCCGTTTTCCTGCTGACGCTGTTGCGCGCGCAGGGTTTGCAGACGGGTTTCCATAGCCTCGACCGTGGCTTCTTTCTCTTCGCGTTCGAGATGCAGCGCTTCGATTTCCTGGCCCCGGGCGAGCATGCCGCTTTCCGCTTCGCTGGCCCGACGCACGCGTAAAAAATGCCGACCGACCCAGTAACCGTCGCGGCTGATCAAGCTCTCGCCGGCGCTCAATTGCCCGCGCAAGGCCAAGGCCTGCTCGAGGCTGTCGACCGGTTTGACCTGACCGAGCCACGGCGACAGATCGATCTGCGCTTCGACCTTATCGAGCAAGCTGCCAGCGACGCGCACGCCATCGCTGGCCGGGCTGAGCAGGCGCAGATCGCCCTGAGTGAAACCGGATAAATCGAAGCCGCTGAAGTCGTCGACCAGCACCGCTTGCAGGTCGGCGCCGAGTACGGTTTCCACCGCCAGTTCCCAACCGGCCTCAACCTTCAGGCCTTCGGCCAGACGCGGACGCTCGGCGAGGTTGTGTTCTTTCAGCCATTCGGCAGTGCCGGTGCCCGGATCGAGCGCAGCTTGCTGCAAGGCTTCAAGGGAAGCCAGACGACCGTTGAGGCGCTGCAAATCACCCTGCGCCTGTTGCTGCGCGGTCAGCGCTTGCTGCAACTCCTGACGCAGTTGTTCAAGCTTTTCGACCTGCGCTTCTTCGCTGGTCTGCAAATCTTCGAGGGTCGCTTCGGACTCGGCGAGCTGCTCGTTGAGTTCCATGATCGCCGCGTCTTCCGGGTCAGCCGAGAGCAGCGCGCGCTCTTCACCGAGACGCTTTTGCCGATCAGCGAGACGCTCCATGCTGGTTTCCAGCTGCTGGATGCGCGACTGCTGCACTTCAGCCTGACGGCGCGGTTCGGCGGCGGTCAGGTTGAAGGCGTCCCACTGCTCCTGCCAGCCGTGCATGACCGATTCGGAATCTTCCAGCGCAGCGGCGGCTTCCTCGGCGGCAGCGCTGGTGACTTCCTGCTCAGGGGTGAGCATGTCCAGCTCTTCGCCGAGGGTCAGCAGCAACGTGCGGTCGTGGCCCAGGTGTGATTCGGTTTCGAGGCGTGCGCGCTCGGCTTCTTTCAAGTCGTCCTGCAACTGCCGCAAGCGTTGCTGGCCGTGCTGGATGCTCTGCTCGACGCGGGCGATGTCGCCGCCGACCGAATAGAAGCGCCCCTGCACCAGATTGAAGCGTTCGGACAGGTCATGGTGACCGTCGCGCAGACGTTCGATGGCCGCATCGGCATTGCGCTGCTCAGCGACCAGCGCTTCGAAACTGATTTCCTGGGTGCCGATGATCGACTCGCGCTGGCCAACCTGTTCGTTGAGATCCTGCCAGCGCAGGGCCGACAGTTGTGCCTTGAGCTGACGCTCCTCGGCTTTAAATTCCTGATACTTCTTCGCCGCTTCGGCCTGGCGGTGCAGGCGCTCGAGCTGACGCTCCAGCTCATCGCGCAGGTCAGTCAGACGCGCGAGGTTTTCGTGGGTGCGGCGGATGCGGTTTTCGGTCTCGCGGCGGCGCTCTTTATATTTCGAGATGCCGGCCGCTTCTTCGATGAAGTTGCGCAAGTCTTCCGGCTTGGATTCGATCAGCTTGGAGATCATCCCCTGCTCGATGATCGAGTAACTGCGCGGGCCCAGACCGGTGCCGAGGAAGATATCGGTGATGTCGCGACGCCGGCATTTGGTGCCGTTGAGGTAATACGTGGTCTGGCTGTCGCGGGTGACTTTACGGCGAATCGAAATCTCGGCGTAGGCGGCGTACTCGCCCAGGAGCGTGCCGTCGGAGTTGTCGAAAACCAGCTCGATACTGGCCTGACTCACCGGTTTGCGGCTGGTCGAACCGTTGAAGATGACGTCGGTCATCGACTCGCCACGGAGGTTCTTCGCCGAACTCTCGCCCATCACCCAGCGTACGGCGTCGATGATGTTCGACTTGCCGCAACCGTTCGGCCC
This sequence comes from Pseudomonas sp. Irchel s3h9, assembly GCF_900187475.1. Taxonomy (NCBI): domain Bacteria; kingdom Pseudomonadati; phylum Pseudomonadota; class Gammaproteobacteria; order Pseudomonadales; family Pseudomonadaceae; genus Pseudomonas; species Pseudomonas sp. Irchel s3h9. The sequence goes on from NZ_FYDH01000002.1 coordinate 473,453, forward strand.
GACGACCGCCGCCATGTTACTGGGGAAGTTCACCGTGGTCGGGTCGACGAAGGATTTGAATCCCGCCAGTTTGATGCACTTGAGCCGCACGCTTAGGCAACCGTCAGGGCGGAAACCACCAGATCGCAGCTGCGCTGGGCGTAAGCCGTCAGCACGATGCGGATCTGCGGCAAATCACGGGCGAGCACGGCGGCGAGCAGGCGTTCGAACAGTTCGAGGAACTCGCTCATTGAAGCCTTGCGCTGTTCGAGGGCGAGGAAGTACGCACGGCTCATCGCCGGTTGCAGGTTCTCGACGGTCTCTTGCAGGTACGGGTTGTTGGCGAACGGATAGGCAGCGCGCATTACGGCGAAGCTGTCGTCGACGAAGCTGCGGATATCCTGACGCTCGTAGCTGGCGGTCAGGCGCTGCTGGATCTGCACGAACGGCGCCATGTCCGATTGCACTTGCCAGCCATTGGCCACCGCGTTGCCGAGCAGGATGTACAGCTCGCTCATCAACGTGCATAGGCTCTGCACCTTGTGCGGCGTCAGCTCGGTGACGTGCGCACCACGGCGCGGCAGGATCGCGATCAGGTGGCGGCGCTCAAGGATCAGCAAGGCTTCACGGACCGAACCGCGGCTGACATTCAGTGCCAGCGTGACCTTCTGTTCCTGGATGCGCTCTCCCGGCTTCATTTCGCCACGAATGATGCGTTCGGCGAGGTGGTGAGCGATTTGCTCGGCGAGGCTGTCCGGCGCCTTGAACGTCATGGTTGTCCTTCAAACTCTATCGATCTGCACAAGCGGCGCAGTGTAGCGCAAATGCACGGTCATGGCGGAGTGCCCACTCAGCGGTTTTTGGCACGAATCCCGCAAAAAAGCAGGGGATCCGATGAGGGTCAATACTGAATAGACACGTTGTTGATCGACGAAATGCATTTTCCTGACCTTTAAGTCAGAAAACCATTGACCGAAAAGTCAGACCTGCTAAATTCGGTTCACGTCGGTTAACAACAATAATGAGTCTGCGAGGCCTTCCGTGATCCAGTTTTTACTTAACCAGGAACTCCGTAGCGAGCACGCCCTGGACCCGAATCTGACTGTGCTCAATTACCTGCGTGAACACGTCGGCAAATCCGGCACCAAAGAAGGTTGCGCCAGCGGTGACTGCGGCGCTTGCACCGTGGTGGTCGGCGAATTGCAAACGGATGACGCTGGCCGCGAACACATTCGCTATCGCAGCCTCAACTCGTGCCTGACGTTCGTGTCGTCGCTGCACGGCAAACAACTGATCAGCGTCGAAGACCTCAAGCACAAAGGCGAACTGCACAGCGTGCAGAAAGCCATGGTCGAGTGCCACGGCTCGCAGTGCGGTTTCTGCACCCCCGGCTTCGTCATGTCGCTGTTCGCCCTGCAAAAGAACAGCGATGCACCGGATCACGCCAAGGCCCACGAAGCGCTGGCCGGCAACCTCTGCCGCTGCACCGGCTACCGCCCTATTCTGGCCGCTGCCGAGCAATCCTGCTGCGGCAAGCAACCAGATCAGTTCGATGCCCGCGAAGCGGAAACCATCGCGCGCCTCAAAGCCATCGCCCCGACCGATATCGGCGAACTCAACAGCGGCGACAAGCGCTGCCTGGTGCCGCTGACTGTCGCCGACCTTGCCGATCTCTACGACGCGTACCCACAAGCGCGTCTGCTCGCTGGCGGTACCGATCTGGCGCTGGAAGTCACCCAATTCCACCGCACCCTGCCGGTGATGATCTACGTCGGCAACGTCGCGGAAATGAAGCGCATCGACACCTTCGAAGACCGCATTGAAATCGGCGCCGCCACCGCCCTCTCCGACTGCTACGAAGCGTTGAACGCCGAGTACCCGGACTTCGGCGAACTGCTGCACCGCTTCGCCTCGCTGCAAATCCGCAACCAGGGCACCCTCGGCGGCAACATCGGCAACGCCTCGCCGATCGGTGACTCGCCACCGCTGCTGATCGCCCTCGGCGCGCAGGTCGTGCTGTGTAAAGGCGAAACCCGCCGCACCCTGAACCTGGAAGATTACTTCATCGATTACAAAGTCACGGCCCGTCAGGAAAGTGAATTCATCGAGAAGATCATCGTCCCGCGCGCCAGCGCCGAGCAATTGTTCCGTGCCTACAAAGTCTCCAAGCGTCTGGACGATGACATCTCCGCCGTCTGCGCCGCGTTCAACCTGCGCGTCGAAAACGGCGTGATCACCGATGCACGCATGGCTTTCGGCGGTATGGCCGCGATCCCGAAACGCGCTGCCCACTGTGAAGCCGCGCTGATCGGTGCGCCGTTCACCAACACGGTGGTCGAACGCGCCTGCGCCGCACTGGCGGAAGATTTCACGCCGCTCTCGGACTTCCGCGCCAGCAAGGAATATCGCCTGCTCAGCGCGCAGAACCTGCTGCGCAAATACTTCATCGAACTGCAAACACCGCACATCGAGACTCGGGTGACCGCTTATGTCTAACCATCACGGCGTAGAAAAAACCCAGGCTGAACTGGCTGAATTGTTCGCCAAGGACCTGACCTCCGGTGTCGGCCGCAGCGTCAAGCACGACAGCGCCGCCAAGCACGTGTCCGGTGAAGCGCAGTACATCGATGATCGCCTGGAATTTCCCAACCAGTTGCACCTGTATGCACGCATGTCGGACCGCGCCCACGCGAAGATCATCAGCATCGACACCTCGCCGTGCTACGCCTTCGAAGGCGTGCGCATCGCCATCACCCACGAAGACGTGCCGGGCCTGAAAGACATCGGCCCGCTGATGCCGGGCGACCCGTTGCTGGCCATCGATGACGTGCAGTTCGTCGGTCAACCGGTGCTTGCCGTCGCCGCAAAGGATCTGGAAACCGCGCGCAAAGCCGCGATGGCCGCGATCATCGAATACGAAGATCTCGAACCCGTGCTCGACGTGGTCGAAGCCCTGCGCAAACGCCACTTCGTCCTCGACAGTCACACCCACCAGCGCGGCGATTCGGTTTCCGCGCTGGCGACCGCTGAACACCGCATTCAGGGCACGCTGCACATCGGTGGCCAGGAACACTTCTATCTGGAGACGCAAATCTCCTCGGTGATGCCGACTGAAGATGGCGGCATGATCGTTTACTGTTCGACGCAGAACCCGACCGAAGTACAGAAACTGGTTGCCGAAGTGCTCGACGTATCGATGAACAAAATCGTCGTCGACATGCGCCGCATGGGCGGTGGTTTCGGTGGCAAGGAAACTCAAGCCGCAAGCCCGGCGTGCCTGTGCGCGGTGGTTGCGCACCTCACCGGCCAGCCGACGAAGATGCGCCTGCCGCGCGTCGAAGACATGCTGATGACCGGCAAGCGTCACCCGTTCTACGTCGAGTACGACGTCGGCTTCGACAGCACCGGGCGCCTGCACGGGATCAACATGGACCTAGCCGGCAACTGCGGCTGCTCGCCGGACCTGTCCGCGTCGATCGTTGACCGGGCGATGTTCCACTCGGACAACTCGTACTACCTCGGCGATGCGACCATCAATGGTCACCGCTGCAAGACCAACACCGCGTCGAACACCGCTTACCGTGGTTTCGGTGGCCCGCAAGGCATGGTTGCGATTGAAGAAGTGATGGACGCGATTGCCCGTCACCTGCACCTCGACCCACTTGCGGTGCGCAAGGCCAACTACTACGGCAAGACCGAGCGCAACGTCACCCACTACTACCAGACCGTCGAGCACAACATGCTCGAAGAGATGACCGCCGAACTGGAAGAAAGCAGCCAGTACCACGAGCGCCGTGAAGCGATTCGTCGCTACAACGCCAACAGCCCGATCCTGAAAAAAGGCCTGGCGCTGACCCCGGTGAAATTCGGCATTTCCTTCACCGCCAGTTTCTTGAACCAGGCCGGTGCGCTGATCCACATCTACACCGATGGCAGCATCCACCTGAACCATGGCGGCACCGAAATGGGTCAGGGCCTGAACACCAAAGTCGCGCAGGTCGTGGCCGAAGTGTTCCAGGTCGAAATCGATCGTGTGCAGATCACTGCGACCAATACCGACAAGGTGCCAAACACCTCGCCGACGGCAGCGTCCAGCGGCGCCGACTTGAACGGTAAAGCGGCGCAGAACGCGGCGGAAATCATCAAGAAACGCCTGATCGAATTCGCTGCGCGTCACTACAAAGTCACTGAAGAAGACGTTGAATTCCACAACGGTCACGTGCGTGTTCGCGACCATATCCTGACCTTTGGAGCGCTGATCCAGCAGGCGTATTTCAATCAGGTCTCGCTGTCGAGCACTGGCTTCTACAAGACCCCGAAAATCTACTACGACCGCAGCCAGGCGCGTGGTCGTCCGTTCTACTACTTCGCCTTCGGCGCGGCGTGCTGCGAAGTGATCGTCGACACCCTGACCGGCGAGTACAAGATGCTGCGCACCGACATCCTTCACGACGTCGGCGCCTCGCTGAACCCGTCCATCGACATCGGTCAGGTCGAAGGTGGCTTCATCCAGGGCATGGGCTGGCTGACCATGGAAGAGCTGGTCTGGAACAACAAAGGCAAGCTGATGACCAACGGCCCGGCGAGCTACAAGATCCCGGCCGTGGCGGACATGCCGCTCGACCTGCGGGTGAAACTGGTGGAAAACCGCAAGAACCCGGAAGACACGGTGTTCCATTCCAAAGCTGTCGGTGAGCCGCCGTTCATGCTCGGGATTGCGTCGTGGTGTGCGATCAAGGATGCAGTGGCGAGCCTCGGTGATTACAAACATCAGCCGCAGATCGATGCGCCGGCGACCCCGGAGCGGGTGTTGTGGGGGTGTGAGCAGATGCGTCAGTTGAAAGCGGTGAAAGCCGTCGAAGCTGAAACCGCGGTTGTTTGATGATCGTTCCCACGCTCTGCGTGGGAATGCAGCCCGCGACGCTCTGCGTCGCATCCTGAACAGCGGACGCGGAGCGTCCAGTGATGCATTCCCACGCAGAGCGTGGGAACGATCTGAGAGGTGTGTATGTACAACTGGATCGACGCCCTCGCCGACCTGCAGAACCAGGGCGAACCCTGCGTTCTGGTGACGATCATCGAAGAACTCGGCTCGACGCCACGCAACGCCGGCTCGAAAATGGTCATCAGTGCCAATCAGAGTTTCGACACCATCGGTGGCGGGCATCTGGAATACAAAGCCATGCAGATCGCCCGCGAGATGCTCGCCAGCGGCAAGCAGGACACCCATCTGGAGCGCTTCAGCCTCGGCGCCAGCCTGGGCCAGTGCTGCGGCGGCGCCACCGTGTTGCTGTTTGAACCGATGGGCCAGGTGCAGGCGCAAATCGCCGTGTTCGGGGCCGGTCACGTTGGCCGCGCCTTGGTGCCGCTGCTCGCCAGCCTGCCCTGCCGGGTACGCTGGATCGATTCGCGCGAGGCCGAATTCCCCGAACAGATCCCCCACGGCGTGCGTAAAATCGTCGCCGAAGAGCCTGTGGATGAAATCGATGAGCTGCCCGCCGGCAGTTATTGCATCGTCATGACCCACAACCATCAACTCGACCTGGAACTCACCGCCGCGATTCTCAAGCGCAACGACTTCGCTTACTTCGGCCTGATCGGCTCGAAAACCAAACGGGCGAAGTTCGAACATCGTTTGCGCGATCGTGGTTTCGACAGCGGCGTCGTGCAACGCATGCGCTGCCCGATGGGCATCGGCGAAGTCAAAGGCAAACTGCCTGTGGAAATCGCCATCTCCATCGCCGGCGAAATCATCGCCACCTACAACGCCAACTTCGGCCAGCAGACTGCCAGCGCCGAACCGATTGCCAAACTGCTGCCGGTGTCGCGGCGCAGTCAAGCCACCAAACTCAAAGCCTCAAACTGATTAGAGAACCCTCATGCCTCTGACTCGCAAAGCCTACCGCGCCGCCATCCTGCACAGCATCGCCGACCCCGCCGAAGTCGGGATCGAAGCCTCCTACGAATATTTCGAGGACGGCCTGCTGGTGGTCGATGGCGGCAAGATCAGCGCCCTTGGCCATGCCAGTGATTTGCTGCCGACCCTGCCGGCGGACATCGAAATTGAGCATTACCAAGACGCGTTGATCACCCCGGGCTTCATCGACACCCACATTCACTTTCCGCAAACCGGCATGGTCGGTGCCTACGGCGAGCAACTGCTCGACTGGCTGAACACCTACACCTTCCCGTGCGAAAGCCAGTTCGGCGACAAGGTCCACGCCGACGAAGTCGCTGACATTTTCGTCAAGGAGCTGCTGCGCAACGGCACCACCACCGCACTGGTGTTTGGCAGCGTGCACCCGCAATCGGTGAACTCGTTATTCGAAGCGGCCGAGAAGCTCGACCTGCGGATGATCGCCGGTAAGGTGATGATGGACCGCAACGCCCCGGACTACCTGACCGACACCGCCGAATCGAGCTATGTCGACAGCAAAGCGCTGATCGAGCGCTGGCATGGCAAGGGTCGTCTGCACTATGCGGTCACCCCGCGCTTCGCACCGACCAGCACCCCGGAACAGCTGACACTCGCCGGCCAACTGCTGACCGAGTATCCGGATCTGTACATGCAGACCCACATCAGCGAAAACCTCAAGGAAATCGAGTGGGTCAAGGAGCTGTTCCCGGAGCGCAAGGGCTACCTCGACGTTTACGATCACTACAAACTGCTCGGCGAGCGCTCGGTGTTCGCCCACGGCGTGCACCTGTGCGACGACGAATGCGCGCGACTGGCGGAAACCGGCTCGGCGATCTCGTTCTGCCCGACCTCGAACTTCTTCTTGGGTAGTGGCCTGTTCAACCTGCCGATGGCCGAGAAGCACAGGCTCAATGTCGGTCTGGGCACTGACGTTGGCGGCGGCACCAGTTTCTCGCTGCTGCAGACGCTGAACGAAGCGTACAAAGTGATGCAACTGCAAGGTGCGCGCCTGAGCCCGTTCAAGTCGCTGTACCTGGCGACCTTAGGTGGCGCGCGGGCGCTGCGTCTGGAAGACAAGATCGGCACCCTGCAACCGGGTTCCGACGCTGACTTCCTGGTGCTCGATTACAACGCCACGCCGCTGCTGAGCTACCGCTTGAAGCAGGCCAACAACATTGCCGAGACGTTGTTCGTGTTGATGACGCTGGGTGATGACCGCACGGTGCAGCAGACGTATGCGGCGGGTGCGCTGGTGCATCAGCGCTAATTTCCCCCGCCCCATGATCATTCCCACGCTCTGCGTGGGAATGCAGCCCGTGACGCTCCGCGTCACTGGACGCGGAGCGTCCCCAGAGGCATTCCCACGCAGAGCGTGGGAACGATCAGACAGGCACAAAAAATCCCCCTCAACTTTTCAGCTGCGGGGGATTTTTCTATTGGTCAGTCAGAGCTTGGCCGCAGGGCGCCCCGGCTTCTTGGTCTGCAACAAATGCGAGAACACCGCATGCAGATCATCCGACGCGCCTTCCTCGTCGAGGTTGAGCTTGCTGTCGATGTGATCCATGTGATGCATCATCAGATTCACCGCCAACTCACCGTCGCGCTTCTCGATCGCGTCGATCAACTGGGTGTGTTCGTCGTACGAGCAATGCGAGCGGTTGCCGCTTTCGTACTGGGCAATGATCAGCGACGTCTGCGAAACAAGGCTGCGCTGGAAGCTGATCAACGGGGCGTTCATCGCCGCTTCCGCCAGCTTCAGGTGGAATTCGCCCGACAGACGAATACCGGCGCCGCGATCGCCACGGGAGAAGCTGTCGCGCTCATCGTTGACCATCTGCCGCAGCTCGGCGATCTGCTCGGCGGTGGCGTGTTGCACCGCCAGCTCAGTGATCGCGCGTTCGACCAGGCGACGGGCAAGAAACACCTGACGGGCTTCTTCAACACTCGGGCTGGCAACTACGGCGCCACGGTTCGGCCGCAACAGCACCACGCCTTCATGGGCCAGACGCGAGAGCGCGCGGCGAATGATGGTGCGGCTGACCCCGAAGATTTCCCCCAGCGCTTCTTCGCTCAATTTGGTGCCGGGCGCCAGACGCTGTTCGAGGATGGCCTCGAAGATATGCGCGTAGACAATATCGTCCTGGGTTCCGCTGCGGCCGGCTTTGCCTGCTCGCGGTTGTTTCTTGAGGGGTTGCAACTGTTCGTTCATGGGCACTCGAGTCGGGAGAACTGCGGCGAATAGACCGTGACTGTAATACGGCACAGTAGGTCGCTGGCAAGTATCGCGTAAAAAACAGCGCGATTGTACACAATGGAAGGTGGCAACACGACTGTACGGCTGTTTGCGACTTCCGCTGTATTGCAACGATCCGTTACGTTTGAGTTTAGGCTTGATCACAGAATCCGCCGCCAGAACAGCGCCTCCCCTGTAGGAGCTGCCGAAGGCTGCGATCTTTTGACTTTGATTTTAAGAAGCAAGATCAACAGATCGCAGCCTTCGGCAGCTCCTACAAGGGTTTGCGTCATGGCGGACATCTTCATTGGTATAAGGAACACCGCCGTCATGAACGACGCCACGCACACTCAACTGCGCCCACTGGCCGACACATCACCGTCGGCGATCGTCGCGGGATTCATCGCGATGATGACCGGCTACACCAGCTCGCTGGTGCTGATGTTCCAGGCCGGGCAAGCGGCCGGGCTGAGCAGCGGGCAGATTTCCTCGTGGATCTGGGCGATCTCGATCGGCATGGCGGTGTGCTCGATTGGTTTGTCGCTGCGTTATCGCACGCCCATCACCATCGCCTGGTCGACCCCCGGCGCAGCGTTGCTGATCACCAGCCTCGGCGGCGTGAGCTATGGCGAGGCCATCGGCGCCTACATCACCTGCGCCGTGCTGGTGACGATCTGCGGCCTGACCGGCAGCTTCGAACGCCTGGTGAAAAAGATCCCCGCTTCACTGGCGGCGGCATTGTTGGCAGGGATTCTGTTCAAGATCGGCAGTGAAATCTTCGTCGCCGCGCAGCACCGCACCGGGCTGGTGCTGGGGATGTTCTTCACCTATCTGCTGATCAAACGCCTGTCGCCGCGTTATGCCGTGCTCGCCGCGCTGCTGATCGGCACCGCGCTGTCAGGCTTTATGGGTCTGCTCGACTTCAGCGGTTTTCATCTGGAAGTGGCGACACCAGTGTGGACCACCCCGCACTTCTCGCTGGCGGCGACCATCAGCATCGGCATTCCGCTGTTCGTGGTCGCGATGACCTCGCAGAACATGCCCGGGATCGCCGTGCTGCGCGCCGATGGTTACAACGTGCCGGCCTCACCGCTGATCACCACCACCGGTATCGCCTCGCTGCTGCTGGCGCCATTCGGCTCCCACGGCATCAACCTCGCAGCGATCAGCGCGGCGATCTGCACCGGGCCGCACGCCCATGAAGATCGCAACAAGCGCTACACGGCTGCAGTCTGGTGCGGGATTTTCTACGGGATTGCCGGAGTGTTCGGCGCCACATTGGCGGCATTGTTTGCGGCGCTGCCGAAGGAACTGGTGCTGTCGATTGCCGCGCTGGCGCTGTTTGGTTCGATCATCAATGGTTTGAGCATTGCCATGACCGAGGTGAAGGAACGCGAAGCGGCGCTGATTACCTTTATGGTCACGGCGTCGGGGTTGACGTTGTTTTCCATTGGTTCGGCGTTTTGGGGGATTGTCGCGGGGGTTTTGACGCTGGTGATTCTGAATTGGCGTAAAGCTTAAGGTCAAAAGCCCCTCACCCTAGCCCTCTCCCCGGGGGAGAGGGGACTGACCGAGGTGTTTGGAAGACATACGCCGACGTGGGATACCGAGTCGAACTCAAATTTTGAAAAGCCCATAAATCGGCCCCCTCTCCAGGGGGAGAGGGCTGGGGTGAGGGGCAGGCCCAGCGTACAACTCGAGCCGAACACCCAAACACCAGACGAAAAAAAACGGCGACCCTTAGGTCGCCGTTTCCCATGACATCAAGCTACCGGATTGATCGGCTTTTCCGGATACCAAACGTCCAGCAGCGGGCTGACTTCATACTTGGTCAGCTCGGAGCGGGTTTTCAGCCAGGCTTCAACGGCAGCGCGCTGCTCTTCGTTGACCGAGCCACGCTTCTGCAGGCAAACCAGACCGAAGTCGTCGCCGCCAACATAACCCAGACCATTGGCTTCCATGGCTTCTTTGATGAAGGCTTCGAGGAAAGCGTCAATGGCTTCTTCGGACAAGTCTTCTTTGAAGTCCAGGTTCAGCTCGAAACCCAGCTCTTGAAATTCATCAACGCACAGTTTTTTGCGCAGACGCTGGGAACGGTTAGTCGCCATTGGAACAATCCTCTTAAGTAAATACGGCGGGCACTTTACCAGTTTAAGCAATCGATTGCCCGACTCTCTGGACACAGCGACCGACCGCCTGTAAAAAAATAACGTATTGGCCTGCCCGGACAAGGCACAACCTGTTACAGGTTGGGGCATAATGCCGACACTTTCGTGACCACTGAGGACCTTTTCATCCATGTCCTCGTCTTTTTCCCCTCGGCTGTAGGGTTTTATTTCATATGATCAAATCGTTGCGTCCACTGTTTCTCGCCGGCCTTCTTCTGCCTCTGGCGCTGCCTGTTTCTGCTGCCAACATCAATACTTCCCTGACTCCCAACGTTGAAAAAGCCCTCAAGGCGAGCAAATTGCAGCCCAGCGCCCTGTCGCTGGTGATGGTGCCGCTCGACGGCCCGGGCACGCCGACCGTGTTCAACGCCGACGTGTCGGTCAACCCGGCCTCGACCATGAAACTGGTGACCACTTACGCGGCGCTGGAAATGCTCGGCCCCAACCATCAGTGGAAGACCGAGTTCTACACCGATGGCGACCTGAACGGAGGCATCCTCAACGGCAACCTTTACCTCAAGGGCGGCGGCGATCCAAAGCTGAACATGGAAAAGCTCTGGCTGCTGATGCGCGACCTGCGCGCCAACGGTGTGACGCAAATCACCGGTGATCTGATCCTCGACCGTAACTTCTTCGTGCAGCCAGTGCTGCCGGAATTCAACGATGACGGAAATGACGAGAACAAGCCGTTCCTGGTCAAACCCGACTCCTTGCTGGTCAACCTCAAGGCCCTGCGCTTTGTTGCGCGTAACGATAACGGCCGGGTACTGATTTCGGTTGAGCCGCCGATTGCCAGCGTGCGTATCGAAAACACTGTCAAAGCGCTGCCTTCCAAACAATGCACCGGTGGCGTGCGCTACAACCCGGTGCCGCAGGCCGATGGCAGCGTGACCGTGACCGTGGCCGGCCAATTGGGCGAAGGTTGCAGTTCACAGACTTATCTGTCGCTGCTCGATCACGCGACCTACACCGCCGGCGCCGTCCGCGCGATCTGGAAAGAGCTGGGTGGCAGCATTCAGGGCAAGGATCGTCTGGCCTCGACGCCGGGCAACGCCAAACTTCTCGCTCGTGCCTACTCGCCGGACCTGGCGGAAATCATCCGCGACATCAACAAATACAGTAACAACACCATGGCCCAGCAGCTGTTCCTCAGCCTCGGCCAGCGCTTCCGCAACGACGCCGACGGGGATGACGCCAAGGCAGCGCAGCGCGTAGTGCGTCAGTGGATGGCGAAGAAAGGCATCACTGCGCCACATCTGGTGATGGAGAACGGCTCCGGTTTGTCTCGCGCCGAACGTGTCAGCGCCCGTGAGATGGCGAGCATGCTGCAGGCGGCGTGGCACAGCCCGTATGCCGCGGAATACATCAGCTCGCTGCCGATCGCCGGTACCGACGGCACCATGCGTAAACGCCTGAAAACCACTGCGATGCGCGGTGAGGCTCACGTCAAGACCGGCACTCTGAACACCGTGCGCGCGATCGCCGGCTTCAGCCGTGATGTGAATGGCAATACCTGGGCGGTGGTGGCGATCCTCAACGACAAGGCGCCGTTTGGTGCATCGTCGGTGCTCGATCAGGTACTGCTGGATCTGTACAAACAGCCGAAACTGGCGCAGACCGCTTCGGTCCTGTAACGCCGTTCAAGCAACACCACAAAACCCTGTGGGAGCTGGCTTGCCAGCGATTGCGGAATGTCAGCCACTGAATATGCTGACTGAAATGACGCTATCGCTGGCAAGCCGGCTCCCACAGGGGTTGCGGCGTATTGAAGTCAGCTCATCTGCTCGACGCGATCACGCCCGCGCTGCTTTGCCATATACACGCCCGAATCCGCCCTCAGCAACAGCGCATCCGCGCCCTCCCCCGGTCGCCAACTGGCGATACCAAAACTCGCGGTCACCACGCCAACCACATCCACCGGCGCACTGCGCAAACCCTGCCATAACTCGATCGCCAGCGTGTGCGCATGCTCGCCGTCGATGTCCGGGCACAGCACCATGAACTCTTCGCCGCCCAACCGACAAAACACATCGGTACGCCGCAGACGATGGCCGATGCGCTCGCACACCGCTTGCAGCACCCGGTCGCCCACAGCGTGGCCGTACTGATCGTTGATACGTTTGAAATGGTCGATGTCGAGCATGATCACCGACAACTCGCCGCCGCCGCGCTCGACCCGGGCCATTTCCGTGGTCAGGCGTTCCTGGAAGTAGCGGCGGTTATGGATGCCGGTCAACGAGTCGGTCACCGACAATGCGCGCAATTCTTCTTCCACGCGTTTCAGGTCGGAAATATCCGAGATATAGCCGTGCCAGAGTACGCCGCCGCCCGGCAGTTCTTCCGGCGTCGCCTCACCGCGCACCCAGCGCAGGCCGCGCTCGGGCAGTTGCACGCGATATTCCTCGCGCCACGGGCTGAGGCTGTCGGCCGAGGCGCGAATGGAAGAGCGCACACGAGTAACGTCCTGTGGATGAATGCGCGTGAAGATCGCCTCGGCGTTGAACAGCAGCACGTCCGGCTCCAGTTCGTAGATCTCGCGGATGCCGTCGCTGGCGTAGATCACGCTGAAGCGCCCATCGAATTCCATCTTGAATTGATAAATGCCTCCGGGCACGTGCGCGCTGAGTTTCTTCAGCAACACATCCCGCGCCGCCAGCACCTCGTGCACGCGCTTGCGCTCGGTGATGTCGATGCAGATCGCTAGGTGTCCGACCCACAACCCCTGCTCATCCAGCACCGGCGTGGCGAGCATGTTCACCGGAATATGGCTGCCATCGCTGCGCACCAGCGTCCACTCGCGGGCCTCGTGTCCGCCGACCTCACCGCCCTCGACCAGCATCGCGTGGCAGGTCGGGATGCTTTTCCCGTAGCGCGCACTCAACTCGGCAGCGCGGGCCATCAGCTCACGGGGCAGGTGCAGGTTTTCCAGGGTCATGTGACCGACGACATCGGCGCTGCTGTAGCCGAGCATTTGTTCGGCACCGGGGTTGAAGGTGTTGATCACGCCGCGCAAGTCGGTGGCGATGATTGCCACCTGCGTCGCCGCATTGAGCACGCCGCGCAACTGACCGTGGGTGCCGCGCAATTCCTGTTCGCTGGCGTGCAGCTCCTGCGTGCGCAGTTCGACCATGCGCAAGGCGCGCTGACGCTGACTGACCAACACGTAGAGCAAGGCGCTGAGCAGCAAACTGAGCAAGCTGCCCAGAATGATCACGCTACCGACCGACGAATGATTGGCCTGCGCGAAGGCGTCGCTCGGCAGAATATCGACCTGATAGTCGTGATCGGCCATGCGCAGTAACCGCGTGGCCGACAGGTCGCTCGGCGCCGGCTCGTTGGTCGACTCGAACAACACTTCGTGCTGATCATGGGTCGACATGTCGAGAATGCGCACCGACAGATAGTCATGGAAGGCATCAGGCAGACCGTCGGCCAGCAACTGGCGCATGCTGATTACCGCCATCACGTAGCCAAAGGATTGGCGCTCGCCACTGTGGCTCACTGGCGCCACCAGCAGCACACCGCGCGCATAGGACGGCTCGATACTGACTAGGTGCATCGGTTGCGACACCGCCAGCCCGCCGCGTTTGTCGGCACGTTGCAGGGTGTCCCGGCGCAAGGGTTGCGCCAGCAGGTCATAGCCTAACGGTGAGCCGAGCCGACTTTGCGTCTGGCTATAGAGCACCGGCACGTATTCATCGCGCACGCCAGCCAGTTGCAGCTCGCCCTGAGCACTCAATTCTCGGAGGGAAAAGTTGGTCAGACCTTCATCACGCACCCGCTGCTCGAATGCGGCGCGCTCGGCTCCATTGACCTTGAGGGCAAACGAATAGGCCTGGGTACGCATCAATAAGGGTTGGGTGTAACCGTCGAATTCGGCGCGAGACACCGATTCAGAGTTGGCGAAGAAGCGGCGCAGGCCGTCTAGGCGTTGTTCCTGATCCTGAAAGCGTTCTTCGATGCGGGTGTAACGTTCGTTGGCCAGCAATTGGAAACGCTGACGGGTTTGTTGCTGGAACTGATTGAGAGTGGCCCAGGCGAGCAGCCCCGTGAGAATCCCGCCGGCGAGCAATACCAGCAGCGCGACCAGCCAGGCCGAGACGTCTTCACTGATGAAACCCAGAATCTTTGGGCGCACGGGGTGCAACGACATAAAGACAACTCACACTACGCCAGCATTTACGGGAAAACCCCATTGACCGTGTGTGAGTTATAGCTATTAGCCACTAATTTAGCTAGCGCGGGCAGATCCACGGAGCCTTTAAAAATCAAGGCTCTGTGGATCCAATTGCGCAAAGCGTCAACGAGCCGTGATTTTCCAGGCGCGGTGGATCTTGGTGTTACGGGCGAAATCCGGATCAATGGTCTGCGCGCTGATTTCCTCGACCGCGTAACGCTCGGCGAGGTTTTCTTCCAACTGGAACTTGCGGAAGTTGTTGGAGAAATACAGCACGCCACCGGTTGCCAGACGGGCCATGGCCAGGTCGATCAACTGTACCTGGTCACGCTGCACATCGAAGATGCCTTCCATGCGCTTGGAGTTGGAGAAGGTCGGCGGATCGATGAAGATCAGGTCGTACTCGTCACGGCTGCTTTCCAGCCACGCCATCACATCGCCCTGCTCCAGACGGTTCTTGTCGGAGTAACCGTTCAGCGACAGGTTACGGCGTGCCCAGTCGAGGTAGGTTTTCGACAGGTCGACGCTGGTGGTGCTGCGCGCGCCGCCCTTGGCCGCGTGCACGCTGGCGGTCGCGGTGTAGCAGAACAGATTGAGGAAGCGCTTGCCGGCGGCCTCTTTCTGAATGCGCATGCGCATCGGGCGGTGGTCGAGGAACAGACCCGTGTCGAGGTAGTCGGTGAGGTTGACCAGCAACTTCACGCCGCCCTCGCTGACTTCATTGAACTTGCCCTGTGCAGCCTGACGCTCGTACTGCTTGGTGCCGCTCTGGCGTTCGCGGCGTTTGACCACCACGCGGCTCTTGTCGACGTTCAGCGCCTGCGGAATGGCGGCCAAGGCGTCGAACATGCGCGCCGAGGCTTTTTCCGGATCGATGGACTTCGGTGCGGCGTATTCCTGGACGTGCACCCAATCGTGGTACAGGTCGATGGCCATCGCGTACTCAGGCATGTCGGCATCGTAGACGCGGTAGCAATCGATGCCTTCGCGCTTGACCCACTTGCCCATGGCCTTGAGGTTCTTTTGCAGGCGGTTCGCAAACATCTGCCCGCCTTCGCTCAAGCGCGGTTGCTCGATCACCGGTGCCGGAGCTGGCGTTGGCTTGATCGGGTTGCCGTTCTTGTTGAACTTGCGTTCTTGCGGCTCGTCCGGGGTCTGATCGTAAGCCGCTTGCTCACGCTCGGCCTGACGCTGTTCCGGGGTACGACGCTCGCCGGTGACGAACTGATCCGGCAGCACTTTGATCAACAGCAGTTTGCACGGCAGCGCGCCGTTCCAGAACGAATACTGCTTGTGGCTGCGAATGCCCATGCGCTTGCCCAGATCCGGAGCGCCGGTGAACACCGCCGCTTCCCAGTTCAGGCAAGCCTGACGCAGACGCTCGCCGAGGTTCTGGTAGAGATACAGCAGGCTGGCTTCATCACCCAGACGCTCGCCGTACGGTGGGTTGCAGATGACCAAACCTTTCTGGTTCTGATCCGGACGCGGCTCGAAGGTCGCGACTTCGCCCTGGTAGATCTTGATCCACTCGCTCAGGCCAGCACGTTCAACGTTGTTGCGGCCCGGCTGAATCAGACGTGGGTCAGCTTCATAACCACGAATCCACAGCGGTGGCTTGGCCAGACCGGCAGCGGCACGCTCAACGGCTTCTTCATGGAGTTTTTTCCACAGCGCCGGCACATGACCGAGCCATGCGGTGAAGCCCCACTGCTCACGGCGCAGGTTCGGCGCCATATCAGCGGCGATCATGCCGGCTTCGACGAGGAACGTACCGACACCGCACATCGGGTCAGCCAGCGCGCCGCCTTCAGCGGCAATGCGCGGCCAGCCGGAACGGATCAGGATCGCCGCCGCGAGGTTTTCCTTCAGCGGTGCAGCGCCCTGCTGCAAGCGATAGCCGCGCTGGTGCAGGCTGTGGCCGGACAGGTCGAGGGAGAGAATCGCTTCGCCGCGATCCAGACGCAGGTGAATGCGCAGGTCCGGGTTGAGCTTGTCGATCGACGGACGGTCGCCCTGCGGCGTGCGCAGTTTGTCGACGATGGCGTCTTTGACTTTCAGGGCACCGAAGTGGGTGTTGTCGATGCCTGAGCCGTGGCCGCTGAATTCAACGGCCAGGGTGCCGTCGCTGAGCATGTGATCCTGCCACTCGATGTCGAGCACACCGTGGTAGAGGTCTTCAGCGTCTTTCATCGGGAAACGCTTGAGTACCAGCAACACGCGGTTGGCCAGACGCGACCAGAGGCACAGGCGATAAGCGGTTTCCATGGTCGCCATGCCACGCACGGCGGAAGTGTGCTCGCGCGCTTCTTCAAGGCCAAGCCCGACGGCTTCCTCGATGAGCAGGCCTTCAAGACCTTTAGGGCAAGTGAGGAAGAGTTCGAAACGGTCGGACATGGTATTTCCAGAGCCTTTGGCTAGTGAATCGGCAACGCATTGCCGATCCGGTTTTCAATCAGGCGCTTTTCTAAAAGAACGCCCGCGTGGCACGAAGGTGTGCCGTTCCATCCCCGCTGCTCGGGTTAAAAGAGCTTAGATGCCGGGAAAGATAAAAAAGTTGATGAAACAAAAAGTCTTAAAGCGACCCTTCGTCGCTTTATACCCCAGCGCAAACGTGGGTCATTCTCACTAAAGAATTAACCCCATCATCCAGCGCGGGGCCGATCATACCGGGGTTTGCTGAAAAACCGTGCATGAAACCCGTCGTTACTTATGGCTGTAGCACCAATTTCGTTACGTCCTTATGACAAAACGATCATTCCCTCGGTGTGACTCATTGGTTAGAACTGAACACAGGTTGACGTCGCAACGGCGTCAACACCTTGGCTCGCCACGCCGGCAGCGAGCCGCACCATGGCAGGTTTTTTCTGCCAGACCTCGGTTGAGGTCAACGCGATACAAAACAGTCAACAAGTGAGGGAAACACCCTATGAGAAGACTTAAGCGTGATCCGTTGGAAAGAGCATTTTTGCGCGGATATCAATATGGCGTTGGTGGCAAATCCCGTGAGCTTTGCCCATTTACTCTACCGTCGGTACGCCAAGCCTGGATTAACGGCTGGCGAGAAGGACGCGGCGACAACTGGGACGGTATGACCGGCACTGCGGGAATCCACAGACTCAACGAACTTCACGCCGTCGGCTGACACAGGGCATTAATTCCGACACGACAATCTGAATTTGTAACGACTTACCATGCACGTCCTTCCCGGACGGCGGGCTGCGGCCCAGGGGCTCCTTCGAGGAGCCCTTTTTTATGCCTGTCTGGCTGACACACATCTCGTGTAGGAGCTGCCGAAGGCTCGGGCCGCGTTCGGACGATCTTTTGATCTTGATCTTAAAAACAGGATCAAGAGATCGCAGCCTGCGGCAGCTCCTACATTGACCGGGTCAGCCTGGGTTATGTGCGCAGGGCGGCGATCGCGTCTACCGATTCGCGAATCAGCGCCGGGCCTTTATAGATGAAGCCGGAGTAGATCTGCACCAGGCTCGCACCGGCCAGAATCTTCTCCGCCGCATGCTTGCCTTCAGTAATCCCGCCCGCCGCAATGATCGGCAAACGCCCAGCCAGCTCACCGGCCAGCACCTTCACAGTATTCGTGCTCTTCTCCCGCACCGGTGCGCCCGACAGACCGCCCGCCTCGTCGCCATGCTCCATGCCTTCAACGCCAACACGGCTCAGGGTGGTGTTGGTCGCGATCACTGCGTCCATGCCGGTTTCGATCAGCGCTTGAGCAACCTGCGCGGTTTCTTCATCGGTCATGTCCGGCGCGATCTTGATCGCCAGCGGCACATGCTTGCCATGACGCAGGGCCAGTTCAGCGCGACGCGTGGCCAGATCGGCGAGCAATTGCTTGAGCGAATCGCCGAACTGCAAGCTGCGCAGGCCAGGGGTGTTTGGCGAACTGACGTTGACCGTCACGTAGCTGGCGTGGGCGTAAACCTTGTCCAGGCAGATCAGATAATCATCGACCGCACGCTCGACCGGGGTATCGAAGTTCTTGCCGATATTGATGCCCAGCACGCCTTTGTACTTAGCCGCCGCCACACGCGCCAACAGGTTATCGACACCGAGGTTGTTGAAACCCATGCGGTTGATGATCGCCTCGGCTTCCGGCAATCGGAAGATCCGTGGTTTCGGGTTGCCCGGCTGCGGGCGTGGGGTCACGGTGCCGATTTCAACAAAACCGAAACCCAGTTGCGCGAAGCCATCGATGGCCGCGCCGTTCTTGTCCAGACCGGCCGCCAGCCCCACCGGGTTTGGGAATTCGAGGCCCATGACCGTCACCGGCTTCTTCGCCGGCGCCTTGCACAGCAAGCCGTTTAAGCCCAAACGCCCACCCGCGCCGATCAGATCCAGCGACAGATCGTGGGAGGTTTCCGGGGAAAGTTTGAACAACAGCTGACGGGCCAGGGAATACATGGGCGGCGATGACTCGGGCGGCGAAAAGAGGCGGCGATTATAGCCGGGCATCGACCTGCGGCGCGAGGCGCACGCGCAAATCACTGGCACTGGCATATGCCTTGCACCCTCCAGGCTATCAGTGCGCAGGCCAATGACGGCAGGCGGGCAAGGACAATGGCGTCGTCCCGGGTTTTGCCTGCGCAAAGTCCGCGGCGGCGCTTTTTTTTCGAGGTACGTTGGATGAATGAACCTTCGGTAGGGCCACTGGCCTGGGTCAATGGCAGCGATGCCCCGGAAAAAAGCGCGATCAACCTCGGCTTCATGGCCCTGAGCGATTGCGCGTCGGTGGTGGTCGCAGCCACACAGGGCTTCGCCCAGCCTTACGGATTGACGCTGAACCTCAAGCGCCAGACATCCTGGGCCAATTTGCGCGACAAACTGGTCAGCGGTGAACTGGACGCCGCGCACAGTCTGTATGGGCTGATCTACGCAGTGCACCTGGGCATCGGCGGTATCGCCCCGACCGATATGGCCGTGTTGATGGGCCTGAATCAGAACGGCCAGAGCCTCAACCTCTCCCACGGTCTGCAAAACCTTGGCGTGAGCAGTCCTGAAGCGCTGGACCGCCACGTGCACCAAAGCCGCGCAAAACTGACTTTCGCGCAGACCTTCCCCACGGGCACGCACGCGATGTGGCTGTATTACTGGCTGGCGAGTCAGGGCATTCATCCACTTCAGGATGTCGACAGCGTGGTGGTGCCGCCGCCACAAATGGTCGCGCACCTGCAAGCCGGGCGTATCGACGGTTTTTGTGTCGGCGAGCCTTGGGCGGCCAGCGCGGTGCAGCAGGATCTTGGTTTCACCCTGGCCACCAGCCAGACCATCTGGCCCGATCACCCGGAAAAAGTCCTTGGCTGCACTCGCGAATTTGTCGAGCAGTATCCGAACACCGCACGGGCGTTGGTGATGGCGATCCTTGAAGCCAGCCGCTTCATCGAAGAAAGCCCGGAAAACCGCCGCAGCACCGCGCAGTTGCTTAGCGCGCCGGAATATCTCGATGCGCCAGTGGCGTGCATCGAACCGCGTTTTCTCGGTGACTATGCCGATGGCCTCGGCAATCGCTGGCAGGATCCGCACGCGCTGCGCTTTCACGGTAACGGCGAAGTGAATCTGCCGTATCTGTCGGACGGCATGTGGTTCATGACCCAGTTCCGCCGCTGGGGCTTGCTGCGTGAGGATCCGGATTACCTCGCCGTCGCCCGCCAGGTTCAGCGGCTGGACGTCTACCGCGACGCCGCCACCGCTGTCAGCGTCGCCGCATGGGGCACCGACATGCGAAGCAGCCAGTTGCTCGACGGCAAGGTCTGGGACGGCAGCGACCCGGCCGCTTACGCGCGCAGTTTCAAGTTGCACGCGCTGAACGACGACGCCCCCCTTCTCGCCCGCCGCTGACAGGAGACCGCGAACATGTTGCGCATTCTGTTGATCAACGACACAGCGAAAAAAGTCGGTCGCCTGAAAGCTGCGTTGACCGAGGCCGGTTTCGAGGTGATCGACGAGTCCGGCCTGACCATCGACCTGCCCGCGCGCGTCGAAACGGTGCGCCCGGACGTGATCCTGATCGATACCGAGTCACCGAGCCGCGATGTCATGGAGCAAGTGGTGCTGGTCAGCCGCGACCAACCACGGCCGATCGTGATGTTTACCGACGAGCATGATCCGGGGGTGATGCGCCAGGCGATCAAGTCAGGGGTCAGTGCGTACATCGTCGAAGGCATTCACGCACAACGTTTACAGCCGATTCTCGATGTGGCGATGGCGCGTTTCGAGAGTGATCAGGCGTTGCGTGCGCAGCTGCAGGCGCGAGACCTGCAATTGGCTGAGCGCAAGCGTATTGAGCTGGCCAAGGGGTTGTTGATGAAGATGAAGGACTGCAATGAGGAAGAGGCGTACACCCTGATGCGGCGCCAGGCCATGAGCCGGCAGCAGAAGCTGATTCAGGTGGCGGAGCAGATTATTGCCATGAGTGAGTTGCTGGGCTGAGGTGTTCTGACCGCTTAAGAGCCCCTCACCCTAGCCCTCTCCCAGAGGGAGAGGGGACCGATTGGGGGATGCTCACGAAGTACACCGACCTGTGATTTCTGCTGTGAATCCATAATCGACTCGGTCTTTCAGGTCGCTGAATTCGTTGGAACAACATGGTCAGTCCCCTCTCCCTCTGGGCGGTCCGACGTTTCGGGAGGGCTAGGGTGAGGGGCTTTTGATTTTCCGGCTGTTGGCACAAATCTCGCTAAGTAAAACGCACAGGTAACCAACGGCGGTTGCCCCACCTACGACAAAGACGTCGCTCACCCGTTCGCCCAACCGGCGCATCAGGTAGCGGCGTTTTTGCGTTTTGGCCCCACAGCCCGGGGCCGGTGGTGCGGCCGTGGCGGCGCCCCACCTGCTGTTGCATGACTCCTTTCGAGACTCTTTTCAGCTGAGGTGCGCGATGAATTCAAGCTTCTGGAAATCCGGCCACACCCCGACATTGTTCGCAGCCTTCCTGTATTTCGACCTGAGCTTCATGGTCTGGTACCTGCTCGGCCCGCTGGCGGTGCAGATTGCCGCCGACCTGCAGCTAACCACGCAACAACGCGGTCTCGTCGTCGCCACGCCGATCCTCGCCGGCGCGGTGCTGCGTTTTGTGATGGGCATGCTCGCCGATCGGCTGTCGCCGAAAACCGCCGGTCTGATCGGCCAGGTCATCGTGATCTGTGCGCTGTTCGGCGCCTGGAAACTCGGCATCCACAGTTATGAACAGGCGCTGATACTCGGCCTGTTTCTCGGCATGGCCGGCGCGTCGTTTGCTGTTGCACTGCCGCTGGCGTCGCAGTGGTACCCGCCGCAGCATCAGGGCAAAGCCATGGGCATTGCCGGTGCGGGCAACTCCGGCACGGTGTTCGCCGCGCTGCTCGCGCCGGTGCTCGCCGCCGCGTTCGGCTGGAGCAATGTCTTCGGTTTCGCCCTGATCCCGCTGATTCTGACCCTGGTGCTGTTCGCCTGGCTGGCAAAAAACGCCCCTGAGCGGCCGAAAGCCAAAGCCATGGCTGACTACTTCAAAGCCCTGGGCGACCGTGACAGTTGGTGGTTCATGTTTTTTTACAGCGTGACCTTCGGCGGCTTTATCGGCCTGGCCAGCGCCCTGCCCGGCTACTTCAACGATCAGTACGGTTTGAGCCCGGTGACCGCAGGCTACTACACCGCAGCCTGCGTGTTCGGCGGCAGTTTGATGCGGCCATTGGGTGGCGCCCTGGCTGACCGTTTCGGTGGCATCCGCACCTTGCTGGCGATGTACACCGTCGCTGCCGTCTGCATCGCGGCCGTCGGTTTCAACCTGCCAAGTTCCTACGCCGCGCTGGCACTTTTCGTCTGCACCATGCTCGGTCTGGGCGCCGGCAACGGCGCCGTTTTCCAACTGGTACCGCAGCGTTTTCGTCTGGAGATCGGCGTGATGACCGGGCTGATCGGCATGGCCGGCGGCATCGGCGGTTTTGCCTTGGCCGCCGGTATGGGCGCGATCAAGCAGAGCACCGGCAGCTATCAGTTGGCGTTGTGGTTGTTCGCCAGCCTTGGCGTGCTGGCGTGGTTTGGCCTGCACGGCGTCAAGCGTCGCTGGAGAACCACCTGGGGTTCGGCGGCAGTGACGGCGGCGCGGGTCTGAACCTTCGATGGCCCTGCAACTGAGCTTTGCCGAAGCCAGCGCCACCGGCCCGCGCGCGGAGAATCAGGACGCTATGCGTCTGGTCACGCCCGCGCCGGCGCTGGCGGCGAGCAAGGGTTATCTGTTCGCTATCGCCGATGGCGTCAGCCAGTGTGCCGATGGCGGACTGGCCGCGCGTTCAACCTTGCAAGCCTTGGCGCTGGACTACTACGCCACACCGGAAACCTGGAGCGTGGCCCAGGCACTGGATCGCCTGCTGCTCGCGCAAAACCGCTGGTTGCAGGCCAACGGTGGTGGGCAACCGTTGCTCACCACAGTCAGCGCCTTGGTCATGCGTGGTCGGCGTTTCACCCTCGCCCACGTCGGCGATTGCCGGGTGTATCGCTGGCACGCCGACAGCTTGCAGCGAATCAGCGAAGACCACGTCTGGGATCAGCCGGGCATGCAGCATGTGCTCAAGCGTGCGCTAGGGCTGGATCAGCATCTGGTGCTGGACTTCCTTGATGGCGAACTGCGCGACGGCGAGTGCTTTGTTTTGCTCAGTGACGGTGTCTGGTCGACACTCGGCGATACCGCTATTGCGGCGATTCTGCGTGATCAACCGGATCTGCACAGTGCCGCGCAGACGCTGGTCAACGCCGCGCATCTGGCGGGGAGCCAGGACAATGCCAGTGCTTTGCTGGTGCGGGTGGATGCTTTGGGTGAGGCCAGTATCGGCGATGCGCTGATTCATCTGCAGCAATGGCCCCTGCCGCCACCGTTGAAACCCGGTCAGTCGTTCGAAGGCTGGCAAGTGCTGGACGTTGTCGCTCAGAGCCAGCAATCGCTGCTGTATCGGGTGATTGATGGACAAGGTCAGACGTGGCTTCTGAAAACCCTACCCACGCGTTCCGCCGATGATTCCTACGCCGGGCAAGCACTGTTGTCCGAGGAATGGTTTCTGAAACGCGTAGCCGGTCGCCACTTTCCTGAAGTCCATGCCTGCCAGCAGCGTCAGCATTTGTACTACGTGATGCGGGAATATTCCGGGGCGACGCTGGCGCAGCTGTTTCAACAGTCAGGCCCGTTGTCGTTGGCACAGTGGCAGGACATCGCCGAGCGCCTGTTGCGTGCGGTCGGGCTGCTGCATCGGCGGCAGATCCTGCACCGGGACATCAAACCGGAAAATCTGCACGTGGGCGACGACGGCGAATTGCGTCTGCTGGATTTTGGCCTGGCGTACTGCCCAGGCTTGTCCGAAGACGCGCCGTCAACGTTGCCGGGAACGCCCAGCTATATTGCCCCGGAAGCGTTTCGTGGGGATCCGCCGAATGTGCAGCAGGATTTGTATGCGGTCGGTGTGACCCTGTATTTCTTGCTCACCGGGCATTTTCCCTATGGCGAGATCGAAGCGTTTCAGCGGCCGCGATTTGGTGTGGCAGTGAGTGCCAGTCGATTTCGGCCGGATCTGCCGGAATGGCTGGCGCAGAGTCTGGAGCGCGGGGTGGCGGCTGATCCGCAGCAACGGTTTGAAACGGCTGAGGAATGGCTGTTGGTGTTGGAACAGGGCGAGCGGCGCAGTTTGAGTGTGCGGCCCAGACCATTATTGGAGCGTGAGCCGTTGAAGGTGTGGCGGACGATGGCGATCGTGGCTCTGCTGGGGAATCTGGTGCTGCTGGTTTTGTTGTTTCACGGCTGACACCGCATCGCCAGGCTCACTCCTACAATTTGAAATGCGTTCCCCTGTAGGAGTGAGCCTGCTCGCGATGACGTCAGCCCAATCACAACAATTCTGTCTGCCTGAATGCCCCACGAACGAGCAACCCGCGTCGATTCGGTGCAAAAAATCCCCGTCAATTACCGCTCCCGCCCAATAAACACGCCATTCCCCCACTTGGCACAACCACTGCATTAACCCAACCAACACACACATAAAGCCCAACCTTCAACGACGAAGGCTGCGCTTCCCGAGAGAACGGGACCAGGACAAAGGCGTCCTCGCTAGGCAACTAGCGGGACGCCTTTTTTTGTTTGCGCAAAATTTGTCGAGCAAGGCCTGACTGCCCACAAGAGGCCAGCCGCAGCTCCCGGAGAACCTGATGAAAAAACTCAAACTAGTGATGATCGGCAATGGCATGGCCGGGGTCCGCACCCTGGAAGAACTGCTCAAGCTGAGCAACGAGCTGTACGACATCACGGTCTTCGGCGCCGAACCGCACACCAACTACAACCGCATCCTGTTGTCGCCGGTGCTGGCCGGTGAGCAGACCTTCGAAGAGATCGTCCTCAACGACCTCGACTGGTACCTGGAAAACAACATCAAGTTGCTGCTCAACCGCAAAGTGGTGGAGATCGACCGGGTCAAACGCCGGGTGATCGCCGAGGACGGCACCGAAGCCGAATACGATCGCCTGCTGATCGCCACCGGCTCGACGCCGTTCATCCTGCCGATCCCCGGCAACACCTTGCACGGGGTGATCGGTTACCGCGACATCGCCGACACCCAAGCCATGATCGACACCGCCAAAACCCACAAACACGCGGTGGTCATCGGTGGCGGTCTGCTCGGTCTCGAAGCCGCCAATGGCCTGATGCTGCGCGGCATGCACGTCACCGTGGTGCACATCGGTGAGTGGTTACTGGAACGTCAACTCGACAAAACCAGCGGCCAACTGCTGCAAAACACCCTTGAATCCCGTGGCCTGCACTTCCGTCTGTGCGAACAGACTCAGGCGCTGCACGACGCAGGCAATGGCCGGGTCGGCTCGGTGCAGTTCAAGAACGGCGACATCATCCCCGCCGATCTGGTGGTAATGGCTGCCGGTATTCGTCCCAACACAGAATTAGCGGAAAAGGCCGGCATCCCGTGCAATCGCGGGATTCTGGTCAACGACACGCTGCAAACCTACGACCCGCGCATTTACGCCATCGGCGAGTGCGCCAGCCACCGCGGCATTGCCTACGGTCTGGTCGCGCCGTTGTTCGAACAGGCCAAGGTCTGCGCCAACCACCTCGCACAACTGGGTTTCGCCCGTTATCAGGGTTCGGTGACCTCGACCAAATTGAAAGTCACCGGCATCGATCTGTTTTCTGCCGGCGATTTCATGGGCGGCGAAGGCACGGAAACCATCACCCTCTCCGACCCGATTGGCGGCGTGTACAAAAAACTGGTGATCAAGGATGACGTGCTAGTCGGCGCCTGTCTGTACGGCGATACGGCAGATGGCGGTTGGTATTTCCGGCAGATTCGTGAGAATCACGCCATTGGCGAGATCCGCGATCACCTCATGTTCGGAGAAAACGCACTCGGAGACGTAGGACATCAGGGCCAGGACAAAGCCATGGTCATGGCCGACAGCGCCGAAGTCTGCGGTTGCAACGGCGTGTGCAAAGGCACCATCGTCAAAGCCATTCAGGAACACGGCCTGTTCAGCGTCGACGAGGTGAAGAAACATACCAAAGCGGCCAGCTCCTGCGGCTCGTGCGCCGGGCTAGTCGAACAGATCCTGATCAACACCGTCGGCGGCGCGGCGGACGTCAAACCGAAAAGCGAAAAAGCCATCTGCGGTTGCAGCGATCTCAACCACGGCCAGATCCGCCAGGCTATTCGCGAACAGCATCTGCTGACCATCGCCGGGACCATGAGCTACCTCAATTGGCGCACGCCGAACGGCTGCGCAACCTGCCGCCCGGCCCTCAACTATTACCTGATTTCCACTTGGCCCGGCGAAGCCAAGGACGATCCGCAATCGCGCCTGATCAACGAGCGTGCACACGCCAACATCCAGAAGGACGGCACGTATTCGGTGGTACCACGGATGTGGGGCGGCGTGACCAATCCTTCGGAACTGCGGCGGATTGCCGACGTGGCCGACAAGTACAACGTGCCGATGGTCAAGGTCACCGGCGGTCAGCGCATCGATTTGCTCGGCATCAAGAAGCAGGACTTGCCCGGCGTCTGGAAAGACCTCGACATGCCGTCCGGGCATGCCTACGGCAAATCCATCCGTACCGTGAAGACCTGCGTCGGCAGCGAGTTCTGCCGCTTCGGCACGCAAAACTCGACACAACTGGGCATCGAGCTCGAGCACGATCTGTTCAACATGTGGTCGCCGCACAAAGTGAAACTCGCCGTCTCCGGTTGCCCACGCAACTGCTCGGAAGCGGGGATCAAAGACGTAGGAATTATCGGTGTCGACTCCGGTTGGGAGATGTACATCGGCGGTAACGGCGGAATCAAAACCGAGGTCGCTGAGTTTTTCGTCAAGCTGAAAACCGCCGAGGAAGTCCGCGAATACAACGGCGCGTTCCTGCAGCTCTACCGCGAAGAAGCCTTCTACCTCGAACGCACCGTGCACTACCTGCAACGGGTCGGCATGGAGCACATCAAGAAAGCCGTGCTCGAAGACCCCGAGCGTCGCAAGGCCCTGAACGAGCGCCTGCAATTCTCTCTGTCGTTCGAGCAAGACCCTTGGAAAGAGCGTCTGGCGCAGCCGCAACTGAAGAAAGAATTCGATGTGATCCCTGTGAAAAATCTGGAGGTGCCGGCATGAACTGGCTAGATATCTGCGCTCTCGACGAGATCAATGCCCTCGGTTCGCGAATCATTGCCGGGCCGAAAGGTGACATCGCGATTTTTCGTACAAGCGACGATGAGGTTTTCGCCCTCGACGACCGCTGCCCGCACAAGGGCGGGCCATTGTCGCAAGGTTTGATCTACGGCAAACGTGTGGCCTGCCCGTTGCACAACTGGCAAATCGACCTCGAATCTGGCGAAGCTCAGGCGCCGGATATCGGTTGCGCGCACCATCACCCGGCACGGGTCGAAAACGGTCGTGTGCAACTGGCCCTGCGGGACGCCATCTGATGAGCCGCCAGACGACCGCCTCGACCTGCTGTTATTGCGGGGTCGGCTGCGGCGTGCTGATCGAGCATGACGGCGAGCGCATCCTCGGCGTCAGCGGCGATCCGGCGCACCCGGCCAACTTCGGCAAACTGTGCAGCAAAGGCTCGACCCTGCACCTGACCGGCGACCTGGCAGCCCGCGCGCTGTACCCGGAACTGCGTCTGGGCAAAGGCCTGGCGCGCAGCCGAACGGATTGGGATACGGCACTGGAACACGCTGCCAACGTGTTCGCCGAGACCATTGCCGAGCACGGCCCGGACAGCGTGGCGTTCTATATCTCCGGGCAGTTGCTGACCGAGGACTATTACGCCTTCAACAAACTGGCGCGGGCGTTGGTCGGGACCAACAACATCGACAGCAATTCGCGCCTGTGCATGTCTTCAGCGGTGGTCGGCTACAAGCGCAGCCTCGGCGCCGACGCTCCGCCGTGCAGCTATGAGGATCTGGAACTCAGCGATTGCGTGATGATCGTCGGCAGTAACATGGCCTACGCCCATCCGGTACTTTTCCGTCGGCTGGAAGAGGCAAAATCCCGCCGCCCGCAGATGAAAGTCATCGTCATTGATCCACGGCGCACCGACACCTGCGATCTTGCCGATTTGCACTTGGCGATTCTGCCGGGCACAGATGTCGCTTTATTTCATGGGATTTTGCATCTGTTGTTGTGGGAAGACTGGATCGACCGTGACTTCATCAAGGCGCACACCGATGGCCTCGCCGACTTGAAAAATCTAGTCCGTGATTACACCCCGCAGATGGTTTCGCAACTGTGCGGGATCAGTGTCGAGCAATTGCAGCAATGCGCGGAATGGGTGGGCACCTCGCCGAGTTTTCTGTCGCTGTGGTGCATGGGCCTGAACCAGTCCACCGCTGGCAGCGCGAAGAACAGCGCGCTGATCAATCTGCATTTAGCCACCGGGCAAATCGGCCGTCCGGGTGCAGGACCTTTCTCCCTCACCGGTCAGCCGAATGCCATGGGCGGGCGCGAAACGGGCAGTTTGTCGAATCTGTTGCCGGGCCATCGAGACGCGGCCAACCCTGAACATCGCGCCGAAGTAGCGGCATATTGGGGCGTTGATCGGTTGCCGGAAAGTACCGGTCTCAGTGCCATCGAACTGTTCGAGCAAGTGCGCAACGGCAAGATCAAGGCGTTGTGGATTGCCTGCACCAACCCTGCCCAATCGATGCCGGACCAACATGCTGTGCGAACAGCGCTTGAGACCTGCCCGTTTGTGGTTCTGCAAGAAGCCTTTCGCACCACCGAAACCGCTGCATTCGCCGATCTCCTGCTACCCGCCGCCAGTTGGGGCGAGAAAGAAGGCTCGGTGACCAATTCCGAGCGACGCATTTCCCACGTGCGTAAAGCCATCCTCCCACCGGGTGAGGCGCGGCCGGACTGGGAGATCACGGTAGATTTCGCACAACGTCTGGAGAAACGTCTGCGTCCCGCTGAGTCGAGCCTGTTTACGTTTAACCAACCTGCGCAGTTGTTCGATGAATTCAAAGGGCTGACGCGTGGACGGGATCTGGATATGTCCGGGATCAGCCACGCGCTGATCGACGAGATCGGACCGCAGCAATGGCCCTTCCCTGTCGGAGCGCGGCAAGGAACGCCACGACTGTACGAGGACGGTATTTTTCCTACGGCCAACGGTCGGGCTCAGTTTATTGCCGATCCGTATCGCGCCGCCAAAGAGCAGCGCGATGCTCGCTTTCCACTGACGTTGATCACTGGCCGCTTGCGCGATCAATGGCACGGTATGAGCCGCACTGGCACGGCAGCGCAATTGTTCGGGCATGTCAGCGAAGCGGTGTTGAGCCTGCACCCGGACGAAATGCGCCGGCATCGTTTGCAGCCGGGCGATCTGGTCAACCTTAAAAGTCGTCGCGGCGCGGTAATCGTCGCGGTTGGCAGCGATGACAGCGTACGTCCGGGGCAAGCGTTTCTGCCGATGCACTGGGGCGACCGTTTTCTCAAGGGCGGTGTGAACAGCCTGACCCTGCCGGACTTTGATCCGCTGTCGAAGCAACCGGAACTCAAACACAGCGGTGTGCGCCTCGAGCCGGTCAATCTGCCGTGGCAACTTTTCGCACTGATCGAGGGTGATGTTCAACGGCATTTCGAGACGCTACGACCGCTCTGTGAGGCACTTTCCTACGTGAGTCTCAGCCTTGTCGGACGTGAACGATCGGCATTGCTGATACGCGCGGCCAGCAGCGAAGCTCCGAATGCGCAATTGCTCGGTGAAATCGACCAATGCCTGTCACTGATCGACGGCCCGGTATTGGCCTATGACGATCCTCGCCGCGCCATTGGCAAACGCGTGCGCATTGAAAACGGCCGGATCACTGCTATCCGGTTAGCCGGTGAAACCCTCGCTCAGCATTGGCTGCAAGGGTTGTGGCTGGAAGGCCGTGCGGATGAGCAACTGCGGCGCTGGCTATTGGCGCCAATGAGTGCGCCGCCGGGCAGTGTCGGGGCGCAAATGGCTGTGGATAAAACCCTGTGCAACTGCAAGAACGTCAGCCTCAACGCGGTCTGCGCCGGCATTCGCCAAGGCCTGGATCTGCAGGGCTTGAAAAACCAACTGGGCTGCGGCACGCAATGCGGATCGTGCGTCCCGGAAATAAAACGCTTACTGGCTGCCGACGTGCAGCCAGCCGCCGTCATCTGATGAGGAAAACACCATGAACGCAAAAGTCTGGCTGGTGGGTGCAGGTCCTGGTGATCCGGAACTGCTGACCCTCAAAGCGGTACGCGCCCTGCGCGAGGCCGATGTGGTGCTGATCGATGATCTGGTCAACGACGCGGTGCTGGAACACTCCCCTGACGCCCGCATCATTGCAGTGGGTAAACGCGGCGGCTGCCGTTCGACACCGCAAGCGTTTATCCATCGGCTGATGCTGCGCTATGCCCGCCATGGCAAGTGTGTGGTGCGGCTCAAGGGCGGCGATCCGTGCATTTTCGGCCGAGGTGGCGAAGAGGCGCAGTGGCTCCGTGAAAGAGGCGTTGAGGTGGAACTGGTCAATGGCATTACCGCCGGGCTGGCCGGGGCGACGCAGTGCGATATTCCGCTGACGTTACGCGGTGTGGCGCGCGGGGTGACGCTGGTGACTGCACACACGCAGGACGACAGCCAGTTGAACTGGCAGGCGCTGGCACAGGGGGGTACGACGCTGGTGGTTTATATGGGCGTGGCCAAGCTGGGGGAGATTCGCGATCAACTGCTGGCAGGCGGGATGGCGGCGGATACGCCGGTGGCGATGATCGAGAATGCATCGTTGCCAGAGCAGCGCGAATGCCGGAGTGATCTGGCGAGTATGAGTGATGATGCGTGTGCGTTTGGATTGAAAAGCCCGGCGATTCTGGTGATCGGGGCGGTGGCGGCTGTTGTTGAAGATCAAAAGATCGCAGCCTGCGGCAGCTCCTACTTTGGATCTGCATTGGTCCTGTAGGAGCTGCCGAAGGCTGCGATCTTTTAAAGCTGCAAAGCCAAATCGCAGGCAAAGAAAAGCCCGGCCTAAGCCGGGCTTTTCTCAGAGCGGCAGCTAATTACTTAGCTTGAGCTTCAACCTGCGCTTCTACGCGACGGTTTACAGCGCGGCCAGCTTCAGTTTTGTTGTCAGCAACTGGGCGGGATTCGCCGTAGCCAACAGACTGAACGCGGGACGATTCAACACCGTACTGGTTGGTCAGAACTTGCTTAACGGCGTTTGCACGACGCTCGGACAGTTTCTGGTTGTAAGCGTCAGGACCGACGGAGTCAGTGTGACCTTCAACAGTAGTGGTGGTGGATGGGTACTGCTTCATGAAGTCAGCCAGGTTTTTGATGTCGCCGTAGCTGTTTGG
Organism: Pseudomonas sp. Irchel s3h9; assembly: GCF_900187475.1. NCBI lineage: Bacteria > Pseudomonadati > Pseudomonadota > Gammaproteobacteria > Pseudomonadales > Pseudomonadaceae > Pseudomonas > Pseudomonas sp. Irchel s3h9. Next base: position 504,766 of record NZ_FYDH01000002.1, read on the forward strand.
CTTCACAACCGACTTGTCGAAGTCGAACTTAACGTCCAGCTCAACACGAACAACTTCAGCAACTGCTGGGCAGCCGTCAGCGTCAACAGTTACGTTGGCTGGGGTGTCCGGGCACTTGTCAACGTTGTCGCAAACGCCATCGTTGTCGCTGTCGGAGCAGACTTCAGCTGGTGCTGGAACTGGAGCAGCAGCAGGCTTGGAGCCGCCACCGAAGTTCACACCGATACCGACGCTAGGAGCCCACTCGGTGTCGCCCTGGTCGATGTTGTACTGAGCTTCAACGCCAGCACGGGCGTAGAAGTTCTCGGTGAAGTACAGCTTGGCACCGCCACCAACGTTAGCGAAGGTAGAACGGTTACGACCGTTCGAACCGTTCTGGTCGATGCTCTGGTCGGAGAAACCGGCCGAGACGTATGGACGCAGCATGTCGCCTGGGTTGTTGAAGTGGTACAGAGCGTCCAGAGCGGTGTTAGCGCCTTTTACGTTCTTGCCATCATCGGCACGTACGTTGTGCACTTCGTCGTAGCCCAGACGCAGTTCAACGTCGTCGGTCAGGAAGTAACCGATCGAGCCGCCGAACAGGTTGCCGTTGTTCTTGAAGTTACGAGCGCTGTCGAATTGTTCTTTCTTTGCGAAGCCTTCGATTTCAACTGCGCCTTGGCCTTGTGCCAGAGCGCCGAACGAAGTGGCGGCAATCAGAGAACCAATGGCCAAGCCCAAGGTGTTTTTCAGTTTCATCCGTTAAATCCCCATCTGGTGATTGTGAAGCAGTCCCGCAAACCGGGGGACAACTCGGCGGCAAGTCTATCAGAACTTGCCTACACGTAAGAGATATTTGCGCTGAACTAAGTTTCAGCAATGCCTGCAAATTTCTCACGCAATTTATCTAGAGCACGTTTGTAACGCATTTTTGTCGCACTCAAACCCATGTGCATGATGTCTGCGATCTCCTGAAATTCCAGCTCTGCGACAAATCGAAGCACCAGAATTTCGCGGTCAATCGGGTTCACATACACCAGCCAGCGATCAAGCCCGCCCTTCTCCTCGGGTTTCGGCGCCTTTTCTTCGGACGCTTCCTCGAGGGGGTCAAGACTCAATGCGTCCATCAAGCGACGCTTTCGCCGTTCCTTCCGATACTGCGTAATACATTCGTTGTACGTGATGCTGTAGAGCCACGTTTTGAACTTCGATTTCCCCTCGAAGTTCTTCAGGCCATACAGCACCTTCAACATGACTTCCTGACAGACATCGTCTGCGTCGCGATCGTTCCCAAGATATCTCGCACAAACGTTAAATAATGTTCGCTGGTAACGCCGCATCAGTTCTTCATAGGCGCGCGTTACGTGAAAAAGCTCGGTATGCGAGCGCGCGACCAACTCCTCATCAGAGAGCTCGCGGGGGTCGTAGCGCGTGGATAGCGTTTGGGCTTTATTCAAAACAAGTCGTGCCGACAGTCAGGTCAATGTCCGCCGCAACCAGCATCAGCTGGCATTTTGCGGCGGCATACATTAGCAGGGTTTGCCGAATTAGCGGCTACTCACATGCTGTTCCAGCAGGATCCGATTGGAAAGAGAGACTAGCTCACCCTCATCGGTCAGCAATGTGGTTTTAACCGTGCCGATCTCCTCGATCTGGCCTTCGACCTCGCCAACACGCACTTGTTGCCCAACCTGATACAACTCACGCACATAGATTCCCGCAAGAATCTGACCGGCAATTTCCCGGCTTCCCAAACCCATGGCCAGCGCAACGGCCAGACCAACGGTAATCAAAACGATGACGATCACATGGTTCAGCAGGTCAGTCTTGACCTCAAGCTGACTGATCGCGACCGAGATGCTGATGATGATCACCAGCCCCTGAGCAATTCGCCCAAGCCCCGAAGCGTAGTCCAGGCCGACGCCTTCTGCCGCCCCGCGCACCAGCCCATTGGCCAGTTGCGCGAGCAAAACACCTACCAGCAACACCAGCGCCGCGCCGAATACTTTCGGCAAATAGAGCGCCAACATATCCAGCGTAGCCGAAACTCGCTCAAGGCCAAGGGATTCTGCTGCAGAAACCAGGAAAATCAGCAGAACGAACCAGTAAACGATTTTACCGATCAGGGTCGAGATCGGAACTTGCAACCCGGCGCGCGACATCAACTTGGTCAGCCCGGTGCCGCCCATCAGGCGATCAAGACCGAGCTTGGCGAGCAGTTTGGACAGCAGGGTATCGAGCAGCTTGGCCACGACGAAACCCAACAGCAGCACGACCAGTGCGCCGAACAGGTTCGGGATGAAGTTGGCGACTTTGGTCCACAACGCAGTCATTGCAGTGACGAGGCTCTGAGTCCAGAGATCAAGTTCCATATTCAATCAGCCTTATCAGCAGTGCGAGCGGTAGGTTTACGAAGACGGGAAACCGGCGAGACATGCGCCGATCCATTATTCAGGGCGATCATCAGCGCGGGCAGCCAGCGGCCCAGCAGGCTGAACAGATCACCGGCGCCAACCTGGCGGTTGGCGGTTTTGAGTACGCGGCCCAGGCACGCATCGTCGTCGCGGCTGGACGGCGAAGCGTTGAGCATGTCGCGCAAAGACTGTTCAAACGGATCGTGCATACGCACCTCTCGTGATGTCTGTGAAAGACGCGGGCAGATTTGGTCGGGTCACATGCGCCATCTTCATACCCAGCGCAAACGACGGAATAACCACCACTGACCGAAGGCCAGGGTGAGCACCGTCAAACAGGCAATCAGGAAACCATAAGGGCTGCTGGAGAACGGAATTCCGCCGACGTTTATACCCAGCAGACCGGTGATAAAACTCATCGGCAAAAAGATGCAGGTGATGATCCCGAAGCGGTACATCGTGCGATTCATACGCTCGCTCAAGCGTCGGTCTTCAGCCTCAAGCACAAGCCCCACGCGCTCTCGGGTCAATTCGAGCTCTTCGAGATAGCGGGTCAGACTGTTGTTCAGTTCGTTCCAGTAATCGGCATCGTCATCGACAAACCAAGGCAGTTTTATCCGCGTCAGTTGTCCGAAAATATCCCGCTGCGGCGCGAGAAATCGCTTTAGTCCGGCCGCCCGGCGACGGATGTGCAAAATGGCGCCATGCTCGGGAGTATACCGTTCGTCGGCATCCATCTTTTCTTCTTCCTCATCGGCGATTTCCGAGAGGCAAGTGACCAGATCCTGCACCTTGTTGGTGAGGAACTGCGCCAGATAAAGGATCAGTTCGGAGGAGGTTTTCGGGCCGTTGCCGTCGGCCAATTGCGCCAGCAGCTCATCGGTGGCGCGCAACGGGCGCAAACGCAGTGAAATCACCCGTTGGGCAGAAGCGAAAATCCGCACCGAGACCATGTCTTCCGGCTCGGCGCCCGGATTCAGATTGACTCCGCGCAGAAACAGCAACAGTTCGGCATCCGGCAGCGGCAACAGGCGCGGCCGGGTGTTCTCTTCCAGCAGCAGATCGCAGGTGAATTCATTGAGCCCGCTGGATTTGCGCAGCCAGGTCTGGGTCTGCGGATGGCTGCGATCCCAATGCAGCCACAGGCTTTCATGGGCCTGCAGCTGCAAATCGTCGAGCTCAGTCCGGGCTATCGAACGCGCACCGCCTTTTCCGTCCAGCACCAGGGCATGCACCAGCCCCCACTGCGCGTTTTCTTCCTCGAACATCCGCATCCCTTTGTCGAAAAGCTTATTCAGGCATCTTCAGCGGACTCGGCGAGACGATCACGCCGTTGTTGTCCGCATAAATGTAGTGGCCCGGGTGAAATGTCACGCCGGCAAACGTCACCGGGACGTTGAGGTCACCAATGCCGCGTTTTTCGGTTTTCATCGGATGGCTGGCCAGCGCCTGCACGCCCAGATCGGTCTGCGCGATGACGTCAACGTCACGGATGCAGCCGTAGATCACCAGCCCTTCCCAACCGTTTTTAGCGGCCTTTTCGGCGATCAGGTCCCCCAGCAATGCACGGCGCAGCGAACCGCCGCCATCGACGACCAGCACCTTGCCGTTACCCTTGAGTTCAGCCTGTTCCTTGACCAGCGAGTTGTCTTCGAAGCATTTGATGGTCACGATTTCGCCGCCGAACGAATCACGGCCGCCGAAATTGCTGAACATCGGTTCCAGCACCTGTACCAGCTCCGGATAGGCGTCGCACAGATCAGGCGTAAGGTAATGGTTCATCGAAAAACTCCTGTAAAAAGGAAAACGATCGAGGATGCTGCGTTCTGAAGAGACGAGTTTCGGTGGTCGCTGTTTACCTTAGTCCATCCCATGGTCGCTGAACGAACCTGAACAAACCCTGAAACGTAATAGCTAAACCGCCACCAAAAATGACCAGATCCGCACATTGCGTCATATCTTAGCCGCAAGCCAACCCGAACGAAATCCCTTCAAGGCCTTCGCACTCACACAGCAGCGGCCAGATCCGGCTTCTCGCCCAGCAATGGCGTGTGCTGATCGTTCAACCAACGCGCCACCAGTGGCCACACCTCGGTCTGCGCCGCTTTGCTCACCAACATCTCGACATGGCCGAAATTATCGTTGAAGCCCTGCTCGCGACCCAGATTGATGAACTGCTTGTGCTCGGAGCCGATCTGCTCGAACAATTTGCGACAGGCCCAGGCCGGATCCTGATGATCCCCTGCTGCGGTCACCGCCAGCACTGGCACTTGAACATCGGCCAGCCCCGCCCACCAATCCTTGTCCTTGTCGCCAAAACGACCGAACAAGCCGTACCAGCGCATGCTTTCCAGCGCCAGACCGATCGGCTCATCTTCTGGGCCACGCTTGAGACGCGAACCCGACAGCTGCGCGAAACGCTTGAGAATGAAGCGCCCGCTCCACTCCACCGGCGGAATTTTCAACGGCCAGTAAGTGCGGCTGACTTGTGTGCCGAAAAACGCAGCCGAAGCCACGGCGGGTTCGCCAAGGTACTCACCACCGAGCGCGGCGGCCAGGGTGATGCCGCCCAGCGAATGGCCGATCCAGTGCGGAATCTGCCCGCTCTGCTCTCGCACGAATGCGGCAATCGCCGGCAGATCGTAACGGGCATAGTCGGCGACCCGGTTGCGTCGGTATTCCTCATTGCGCTGCGACAGGCCGTGACCGCGCATCTCCGGAATCCAAACGTCGAACCCCAGTCGCGTCAGATACGCGCCCAGGCCCAGGCCTTTCGGTGAAAACCAGAAGCGTCGATTGGAAAAACTGCCGTGCAGCAGAATCACCGGCACACCGCGAGGCGTCGAGTCATCGGCCATGCCCAAACGGGTCACAGCGATTTCCACGGACCAGTCGGGACTGTTGCCGGGTTTCAGTCGATACACGTCTTCGCTCAGATCGCCGCGCCGTTCGGCGCTGATCAGGGCGACAGGAAACAGGTTGCTGCTGCTTTGCATAATGCTCTTGCACAAAAAAGGGCGGCATCCGGAGACCCCGCCCTGTTTGAATCATAAGGAACCGAACCGTGTAGGAGTGAGCCTGCTCGCGATGGCGGTGTGTCATTCGAATCGATGCTGACTGTCATGACGCTATCGCGAGCAGGCTCACTCCTACAGGGAGACGCGGCCCGTTCACATGTTGATCAAGCCGGGGCTTGGCCTTCGGCGAGGAAGAACCAGGTTTCCAGCACGGAGTCCGGGTTCAGCGACACGCTTTCGATGCCCTGCTCCATCAGCCACTTGGCCAGATCCGGGTGGTCCGAAGGACCCTGACCGCAGATACCGATGTACTTGCCGGCCTTGTTGCACGCGGCAATCGCGTTGGCCAACAGCTTCTTGACTGCCGGATTACGCTCGTCGAACAGGTGCGCGATGATACCGGAATCGCGGTCCAGACCCAGGGTCAGCTGAGTCAGGTCGTTGGAACCGATCGAGAAACCGTCGAAGAATTCGAGGAACTCTTCAGCAAGGATCGCGTTGGATGGCAGTTCGCACATCATGATCACGCGCAGACCGTTCTCGCCGCGCTTCAAGCCATTTTCGGCGAGCAGATCGACGACCTGGCTGGCTTCGCCGAGGGTACGGACGAACGGCACCATGATTTCGACGTTGGTCAGGCCCATCTCGTTGCGCACACGTTTCAGCGCGCGGCATTCGAGTTCGAAGCAGTCACGGAACGATTCGCTGATGTAACGCGAAGCGCCACGGAAGCCCAGCATCGGGTTTTCTTCTTCCGGCTCGTAGAGCTTGCCGCCGATCAGGTTGGCGTATTCGTTGGACTTGAAGTCCGACAGACGCACGATGACTTTCTTCGGTGCAAACGCAGCCGCGAGGGTGCTGATGCCTTCAACCAGTTTCTCGACGTAGAAGCCGACCGGATCGTCGTAACCGGCGATACGCTTGTCGACGCTGTCCTTGATTTCCTGCGGCAGACCGTCGTAGTTCAACAGCGCTTTCGGGTGGACGCCGATCATGCGGTTGATGATGAATTCCAGACGGGCCAAACCCACACCAGCGTTCGGCAGTTGCGCGAAGTCGAAGGCGCGGTCCGGGTTGCCGACGTTCATCATAATCTTGAACGGCAGCTCTGGCATGGCGTCGACGGAGTTCTTCTTGATGTCGAAGCCCAGTTCGCCTTCGAAGATGTAACCAGTGTCGCCTTCGGCGCAGGACACGGTCACGCCTTGGCCGTCCTTGAGCAGTTGGGTAGCGTTGCCGCAACCAACCACTGCCGGAATCCCCAACTCACGGGCGATGATCGCCGCGTGGCAGGTACGGCCGCCACGGTTGGTGACGATGGCGCTGGCGCGCTTCATCACCGGTTCCCAGTCCGGGTCGGTCATGTCGGAAACGAGCACGTCGCCCGGCTGGACTTTGTCCATCTCGGAGACGTCTTTGATGATGCGAACCTTACCGGCGCCGATGCGCTGGCCAATCGCACGACCTTCCACCAGCACGGTGCCGGTTTCTTTCAGCAGGTAACGTTCCATGACGTTGGCCTGGGTGCGGCTTTTCACGGTTTCCGGACGCGCCTGCACGATGTACAGCTTGCCGTCGTCACCGTCCTTGGCCCACTCGATGTCCATCGGGCAGCCGTAGTGCTTCTCGATGATCATCGCTTGCTTGGCCAGCTCGCTGACTTCAGCGTCGGACAGGCAGAACCGCGCACGATCAGCCTTGTCGACGTCGATGGTCTTGACCGAACGACCGGCCTTGGCCTCGTCGCCGTAGATCATCTTGATGGCTTTGCTGCCGAGGTTGCGACGCAGGATCGCCGGACGACCGGCCTCCAGCGTGCCCTTGTGTACGTAGAATTCGTCCGGGTTGACCGCGCCTTGTACGACGGTTTCGCCCAAGCCGTAAGCGCCGGTGATGAACACCACGTCACGGAAACCGGATTCGGTGTCGAGGGTGAACATCACGCCGGCAGTGCCGGTTTCCGAACGCACCATGCGCTGCACGCCAGCCGACAGGGCGACCAGTTTGTGGTCGAAGCCCTGGTGCACGCGGTAGGAAATTGCACGGTCGTTGAACAGCGAAGCGAACACCTCTTTGGCGGCGCGGATAACGTTTTCAACGCCACGGATGTTCAGGAAGGTTTCCTGCTGACCGGCGAACGAGGCGTCCGGCAGGTCTTCGGCGGTGGCGGAAGAACGCACGGCCACGGCCACGTCAGGGTTGCCGGCCGACAGCGCGGCAAACGCGGTGCGGATTTCGGCATTCAGTTTTTCGGGGAATTCGGCTTCCATGATCCATTGACGGATCTGTGCGCCGGTTTTGGCCAGGGCGTTGACGTCGTCGACGTCGAGCGCATCGAGGGCCGCGTGGATCTGGTCGTTGAGGCCGCTCAGTTCGAGGAAATCACGATAAGCCTGAGCCGTCGTGGCGAAGCCGCCGGGGACCGAAACACCGGCGCCTGCCAGGTTACTGATCATCTCGCCCAGGGATGCGTTCTTGCCCCCCACACGCTCAACATCGTGTTTGCCGAGCTTATCGAGGGAAACTACGTACTCTACCAAGGTGATCTCTCCACTAACTGTGTTGGAAAAGCTCAGAAACCGGCGGCCCGGGGGAGCCTTGGCCGGTTGTATGGCCTGGACCTGGAAAATAAGTGAGAATGCGGGCCAATGGCGGCCGGCAAATCGCGCCTATCATATCCAAGATTGATGACTAGCTTAAGGCCCAAGGTGCAAATGAAACGATCTGCTTTCTTCATCTCCGATGGCACCGGCATCACTGCCGAAACCCTGGGTCAAAGCCTTCTGGCGCAGTTCGAAAACATTACCTTCAGCAAATTCACGCGACCGTACATCGACAGCGTTGAGAAAGCGCGGGCCATGGTACAACAAATCAACAAAGCCGCTGAAACCGACGGCTTTCGCCCGATCATCTTCGACACCATCGTCAATCAGGACATCCGTGAGATTCTCGCAACGTCCAATGGTTTCATGATCGACATTTTCTCGACCTTTCTTGCCCCGCTGGAGCAGGAACTGACCGAGCACTCTTCCTACACGGTCGGCAAGTCGCACTCGATCGGGCACAACTCCAATTACATGGAGCGTATCGAGGCGGTTAACTTTGCCCTCGACAACGACGACGGCGCGCGCACGCACTATTACGACAAAGCCGATTTGATACTAGTGGGCGTGTCGCGATGCGGCAAAACGCCGACGTGTCTGTACATGGCCATGCAGTTCGGCATTCGCGCGGCCAACTATCCGCTGACCGAAGACGACATGGAACGCCTGACCCTGCCGACGGCCCTGCGCGCTCATCAGCACAAGCTGTTCGGCCTGACCATCGACCCCGACCGCCTCACCGCGATTCGCAACGAGCGCAAGCCCAACAGCCGTTATTCGAGCTACGCCCAGTGCGAATTCGAAGTGCGTGAAGTAGAGAATCTGTTCCGCCGCGAGAACATCCCGCACATCAACTCCACGCATTTTTCGGTGGAAGAGATTTCGGCGAAGATTCTGGTGGAGAAAGGTGTGGAGCGGCGGTTCAAGTAGATTTGTGGTGTCTGGGCTGACGCTTTCGCGAGCAGGCTCGCTCCCACAGTTTGATCGCGTTTATCCCGTTGAAATGCGGTCGAATGTGGGAGCGAGCCTGCTCGCGAAGAACGATTACACGGTGTCTGTTAATGCCTTGGCCAGAGCTTCAAAACCTGCCAGCAACAAGCGATCATCCCCCACCGCATTACACACACTCACCCGAATAAATTGCGGCACCGCTGCATGCCCCACCGCAAACGCCTCAGCGGTGGCCACCAGATAGTTGTTCTCCTTCAACTCCGCCGCAATCTGTGACGCCCGCCACAGCTCAGGCACCTCCACCCAGAAGTGCGGACTGTAAGGGTGAGTCTTGTAGTTCAAACCCTGCAGAACAGGCGCCACCAAGGTCTTGCGCCGAGTGATCTCGCTGATCTGCTCGTCCAGTAAACGCTCGGCCATGCCGCTCTCAATCCACAGACTCGCGACTTCCATCGATAACGGATTGGCCATCCAGCATGTTGCGCGGATGGCGGCACTCAAACGCCCGATCAAGGCTTGCGGCGCATGCAGATAACCGACGCGCAGCCCCGCCGAAACAGCCTTGCTCAGGCTGCCGATCAACACCGATCGCTCCGGCGCAAAATAGCTCAGCGGTAACGGGCGTTGGCGATCCAGAACGGCATGGGCCTCGTCTTCGATAATCAGCAGATTGTGTTGACGACAGAGGTCGGCAATCGCCTCGCGCCGTGGGATCGACATCACAGCGGCCGTAGGATTCTGGATCGTCGGGGTGCAATACAGCGCTGAAACACGATGCTGACGACAAATGTCCTCGAGCGCCGACGGTAAAAGCCCTTCGTCATCCATTGCTGCGCCAATGAGTTTTATCCCGAGCTGGCGTGCGACGCCGATCAATCCCGGGTAGGACAAATGCTCGGTCACAACGGTGTCGCCGACCTTGAGCAAGCCCATCAACGTACACAGCAGACCATGCTGGCCACCGTTGACGCACAACACCTGATCGGCATGCGGGACATAAGCCGCATGCTGCAACCACACCGCCCCCGCCACACGATGCCGCGCCAACCCGGCTTCAGCGGTGTACCCGGTCAACTGTTGCAGCACCCGAGGATCGCTGGCCAGTTCCTGCAGACTCTGGCTCATGAACGCCGCTTCCTGTGCGGGAATCGGCTGATTGCGGCTCATATCGAAACAGGCTGACGGCTCATCGCTGACATTACGAAAGCCTTTGTCCTGCGGCCGTTCTATCCCGCGCTGACACACATAAGTGCCATCTCCGACGCGGGCGACGACCAACCCCACGCGCTCCAATTCGCCGTAGGCACGGCTGATCGTACCGATGGTCACTCCGAGACTGTCGGCCAACAACCGGTGCGGCGGCAGTTTGCTACCGGCATCGATAATGCCTTCATCGATGGCTTGCGCGACGGCATTCGCCAGGCGTTTGTACTTCACGCCCACGCCATTGGCGAGACCATCACGGAGGTTTGACACCATGGCAATACTTACTTTGACAGTCATTCTTGCCCCGAATAGCGTGCTGAAAACAGGTTCAATCAGAAATAGACCGTTTTCGCGATCAGGTCAATTCCACCGTTCGGAGTACGCCACATGTCGACAGCCGTCAGCACACCGATGCACATCAGCAAACCCTGGCTCGCCGGATTGATCACCAGCACGCTGTTTCTCATCGTCTGTCTGAGTTGGGGCACGACGTGGCTGGGGATCAAGATTGCGGTGGAAAGCGTGCCGCCGCTGACGGCCGCCGGGCTGCGTTTTCTGATTGCTTTTCCGCTGTTCCTGAGCTTCGCGCTGTTGCGCAAGGAACCGCTGTTGTTTCCCCGACAAAGCCGCTGGTTCTTTGTGTTCGTCACGCTGTCGTATTTCAGCCTGCCTTACTACTTGCTCAACTATGGCGAGATGCACGTGTCGTCAGGCCTGACAGCGCTGCTGTTCAGTTGCATGCCGGTGTTTATCCTGTTGTTTTCCGCGTTGTTTCTGCGCGAGAAAATCTACCCCTCGCAGATGCTCGGCATCGCCATCGGCTTTGGCAGTCTGTTGATGATTATTCGCAGTCAGGGTCTGCATCTGGATCAGGCGGAGTGGCTTGGCGTGTTGGCGATTCTGTGCGCAGCGCTGATGCATGCGCTGTGTTACGTGGTGACGAAAAAACATGGCAGCGCGATCAGCGTGATCACCTACAACACACTGCCGATCGGCATTGCCGGGGGGATGTTATTTATTGTCGGATTGAACATCGAAACACCGGCGTTTGCGCAGGTGACAGCACGCTCGTGGGGCGCCCTGCTGTATCTCGGGCTGGTGGCCTCGGTCGGCGGATTCATCGTTTACTTTTTACTGCTTAAACGCTTGAGCCCGATCATTCTGTCGTTCGTGTTTATCATTTTCCCGGTGTTCGCCGTGATCATCGGCGCCTGGTACGAGGGACAAACCCTGTCCGAGGAGTTGATGATCTATTCGGCGGTTTTGCTGAGTGGTTTTGCGCTCACCAAATTGCCTATCGAAAAGTGGCGCAAATCGTCCATGTAGGAGCTGCCGCAGGCTGCGATTTTTTGATCTTGTTTTTTTACAATCAAAGTCAAAAGATCGCAGCCTGCGGCAGCTCCTACATGGGTTGGTTTCATTCAGTGAGTTCGATCGTCAGATCACGAACAGGTCGACGAAACGGTTTACCGGAGTGGACTCCAGCTGCGTCTGGTCTTTGCACAACGCCAAGATCTCACCGCTACGCTGGCCGGTGAAACGTGTGGCCAGGTTGGCCTTGAACTTGTCTTCCAGCAATGGAATGCCCTCGACACGGCGGCGACGATGACCAATCGGGTATTCCACCACGACGTTTTCGGTGCTGCTGCCATCCTTGAAAAACACTTGTACGGCGTTGGCGATCGAACGTTTGTCGGCCTCGAGATACTCGCGGGTGAAACGTGGCTCTTCAACGATGACCATTTTTTCGCGCAGCACATCGATGATCGGGTGCGCCTTGTGGAAATCATCTTCGTACTGCTCGGCGACCAGATTGCCAAACGCCAGCGGCACGGCGGTCATGTACTGGATGCAGTGGTCGCGGTCGGCAGCGTTGGCCAGCGGCCCGACCTTGGAAATGATGCGAATCGCCGATTCGTGGGTGGTGATGACGATGCGGTCGATTTCATGCAGACGATTGCGCACTTGCGGATGCAACGTCACCGCCGCCTCACAGGCGGTTTGCGCGTGGAATTCGGCGGGGAAGCTGATCTTGAACAGCACGTTTTCCATCACGTAACTGCCGAACGAGCGCGAGAAACTGAAGGCGCGTTTATTCTCCGGTTTCAGCGCCAGATCGCTGTTGGTGTGGCTGAACAGCACGTCATAAAAGCCCCACTGCTTTGCCGTCAGAACCCCGGGAATGCCCATTTCGCCGCGCATGGCGATGTCGGCCAGGCGCACACCACGACTCGACGCATCCCCCGCTGCCCAGGATTTTCGTGAACCGGCATTCGGTGCATGGCGATAAGTGCGCAGCGCCTGACCATCGGCGAATGCATGGGACAACGCCGACAGCAATTGCTCGCGATTGGCACCCATGAGTTTGGCGGTAACGGCTGTGGAGGCGACTTTCACCAAGATGACGTGATCGAGTCCTACACGATTGAAGGAGTTTTCCAGGGCGATCACACCTTGAATCTCATGGGCCATGATCATCGCTTCCAGCACATCGCGAATCGTCAGCGGTGACTCACCGTTGGCCAGACGTTTTTGCGAGAGGTGATCAGCCACCGCAAGAATTCCGCCGAGATTGTCAGATGGATGCCCCCACTCGGCGGCGAGCCAGGTGTCGTTGTAGTCGAGCCAGCGGACGATGCAGCCGATGTCCCAGGCGGCCTTGACCGGGTCGAGGCGATAGGAGGTGCCGGGAACGCGTGCGCCGAACGGGACGACGGTGCCTTCGACGATCGGGCCCAGATGCTTGGTGCATTCGGGAAAGCGCAACGCCAGCAGGCCGCAGCCCAGCGTGTCCATAAGGCAGTTGCGGGCGGTGTCGAGGGCTTCGGCGGAGGTGACTTTGAAGGTGAGGACGTAATCGGCGATGTCCTGCAGGACATGATCGTAGTCGGGGCGGTTGTTCAGGTCGACGTTGGCGCTCATTGCGGTACTCCTGTGCGGGAATGATGAGTGGGTGCGGTCTTCCTCGGGGCTTGGCGGGTTTGGTCTGGTTGATTGCAGGTCTGGGGTGCCTGCTTGTTTTGGGTTTCTTCAGTGAGTGGCCCCTCACCCTAGCCCTCTCCCGAGGGAGAGGGAACCGATTGGGGGATGCTGTAGAGGTTCACCGACGTGAGCGATCTGCGCTGAATCCATAATTGATCTGGTCAATGCACAACTTCAAACACCTCGGTCGGCCCCTGAATACATAATCGACTCGATCTTTCAGGTCGATATACAACCCCAGACACCTCGGTCGGCCCCCTGAATCCATAGTCGCCTCGGTCTTTCAGGTCGATGTACAACCCCAGACACCTCGGTCGGCCCCCTCTCCCTCCGGGAGAGGGCTGGGGTGAGGGTAAAGCTCTTGGATCAGAACGAATCTCCGGGAATGCGCACGTAACCCTCCATCAGGACACGCGCGCTACGGCTCATGATGGCTTTTTTGACGATCCACTCGCCGTTTTCCAGACTGGCTTCGGCGCCAACGCGCAACGTCCCGGACGGATGCCCGAAGCGCACGGCATTACGTTCAACGCCACCGGCCGCGAGGTTTACCAGGGTGCCGGAGATTGCTGCAGCGGTGCCGATGGCCACCGCCGCAGTACCCATCATCGCGTGATGCAACTTGCCCATCGACAAGGCGCGCACCAGCAAATCCACATCACCGGCGCCAACCGCTTTACCACTCGACGCCACGTAATCAGCAGGCTTGGCGACAAACGCGACTTTCGGCGTGTGCTGACGTTTGGCCGCTTCATCCAGATTGGCAATCAGACCCATGCGCAACGCGCCATAAGCCCGAATCGTCTCGAACATCTGCAGCGCTTGCGGATCGCTGTTGATCGCACCTTGCAACTCGGTCCCGGTGTAACCAATGTCTTCAGCATTGACGAAAATCGTCGGGATGCCAGCATTGATCATGGTCGCCTTGAACGTACCAACACCCGGCACTTCCAGCTCATCGACCAGGTTGCCGGTGGGAAACATCGAGCCACCGCCACCCTCTTCTTCCGCCGCCGGATCCATGAATTCAACCTGCACTTCGGCCGCCGGAAAGGTCACGCCGTCGAGTTCGAAATCACCGGTTTCCTGCACTTCGCCGTTGGTGATCGGCACGTGGGCAATAATGGTTTTGCCGATGTTGGCCTGCCACACACGCACCACCGCAACACCGTTGTGCGGAATGCGGCTGGCGTCGACCAGACCGTTGCTGATGGCGAACGAACCGACCGCTGCCGAGAGGTTGCCGCAATTGCCGCTCCAGTCCACGAACGGCTTGTCGATGGAGACCTGACCGAACAGATAATCGACGTCGTGATCAGCCTTGATGCTTTTCGACAGGATCACGGTTTTGCTGGTGCTCGAAGTCGCGCCGCCCATGCCGTCGATTTGCTTGTCGTACGGGTCGGGGCTGCCGATCACGCGCAGCAGCAAAGCGTCGCGGGTCGGGCCGGGAATCTGTGCCGCTTCGGGCAAATCCTTGAGACTGAAAAACACGCCTTTGCTGGTGCCGCCGCGCATGTAGGTCGCAGGGATTTTGATTTGTGGTGCGTGAGCCATGGTGCTCCTTAACCACAGGCGTGAGACCCAAGCCTCACGCCTGCATCAGTAGATTTAAACGGCAACCGCCGACTCTTCGAGGAAGTCCTGAGCGAAGCGCTGCAACACGCCGCCAGCCTCATAGATCGACACTTCTTCAGCGGTATCCAGACGGCAGGTCACCGGCACGTCAACGCGCTCGCCGTTCTTGCGATGGATCACCAGCGTCAGGTCCGCACGCGGTTTGCGCTCGCCGACCACGTCGTAGGTTTCGCTGCCGTCGATGGCCAGGGTGTGACGGTCAGTGCCCGGCTTGAACTCCAGCGGCAACACGCCCATGCCCACCAGGTTGGTGCGGTGAATGCGCTCGAAACCTTCTGCGGCAATCGCCTCGACACCGGCCAGACGCACGCCTTTCGCCGCCCAGTCGCGGGACGAACCCTGTCCGTAATCGGCGCCGGCAATGATGATCAACGGCTGTTTGCGTTCCATGTAGGTTTCGATGGCCTCCCACATGCGCATGACCTTGCCTTCCGGCTCGACGCGCGCCAGCGAACCCTGTTTGACCTTGCCGTTTTCCACGACCATTTCATTGAACAGTTTCGGGTTGGCGAACGTCGCGCGCTGTGCGGTCAAGTGGTCGCCACGGTGGGTTGCGTACGAGTTGAAGTCCTCTTCCGGCAAGCCCATTTTCGCCAGGTATTCGCCGGCGGCGCTGTCGAGCATGATCGCGTTGGATGGCGACAGGTGATCGGTGGTGATGTTGTCCGGCAGCACCGCCAGCGGGCGCATGCCCTTAAGCGGACGTGCGCCGGCCAGCGCACCTTCCCAGTACGGCGGTCGGCGGATGTAAGTGCTCATCTCGCGCCAGTCGTACAGCGGCGTGACTTTCGGGCCGGTGTCTTCGTGGACGGCAAACATCGGGATGTAGACCTGACGGAACTGCTCAGGCTTGACCGAAGACTTCACCACCGAGTCGATTTCTTCGTCGCTCGGCCAGATGTCTTTGAGGCGGATTTCCTTGCCGTCGACCACGCCCAAGACATCCTTCTCGATATCAAAACGGATGGTCCCGGCAATGGCGTAAGCCACCACCAGCGGCGGCGACGCGAGGAACGCCTGCTTGGCGTACGGGTGGATGCGGCCGTCGAAGTTGCGGTTGCCCGAGAGCACGGCGGTGGCGTACAGATCGCGGTCGATGATCTCTTGCTGGATCACTGGATCGAGCGCGCCGGACATGCCATTGCAGGTGGTGCAAGCGAAGGCGACAACACCGAAACCAAGCTGCTCCAACTCAGTGGTCAGCCCCGCTTCGTCGAGGTACAGCGCCACGGTTTTCGAACCCGGCGCCAGCGAGGATTTCACCCACGGCTTGCGGGTCAGGCCAAGCTTGTTGGCGTTGCGCGCCAGCAGTCCGGCGGCAATCACGTTGCGCGGGTTGCTGGTGTTGGTGCAACTGGTGATGGCGGCGATGATCACCGCGCCGTCGGGCATTTGCCCGGGCACGTCCTCCCACTGCCCGGAGATGCCTTTGGCCGCCAGATCCGCCACCGCAACGCGCGCGTGCGGATTGCTCGGACCGGCCATGTTGCGCACCACCGACGACAAATCGAAAGTCAGGCCGCGCTCGTATTGCGCGCCTTTCAGGCTGTCGGCCCACAGTCCGGTAAGCCTGGCGTATTGCTCGACCAACTGCACTTGCTGATCTTCGCGGCCAGTGAGTTTCAGGTAATCGATGGTTTGCTGGTCTATGTAGAACATCGCCGCCGTGGCGCCGTATTCCGGGGCCATGTTGGAAATGGTTGCGCGATCGCCGAGGGTCAGCGCCGCCGCACCTTCGCCGAAGAACTCCAGCCATGCACCGACGACTTTCTGTTTGCGCAGGTATTCGGTCAGCGCCAGCACCATGTCGGTGGCGGTGATGCCCGGTTGCAGCTTGCCGGTCAGTTCGACGCCGACGCTTTCCGGCAGACGCATCCACGACGCGCGACCGAGCATCACGCTCTCGGCTTCGAGGCCGCCGACGCCGATGGCGATCACGCCCAAGGCATCGACATGCGGGGTGTGGCTGTCGGTACCGACACAGGTATCAGGGAACGCCACGCCTTCACGCACCTGGATCACTGGAGACATTTTCTCCAGGTTGATCTGGTGCATGATGCCGTTGCCCGGCGGGATCACATCAACGTTCTTGAAGGCTTTTTTGGTCCAGTTGATGAAGTGGAAACGGTCTTCATTGCGACGGTCTTCGATGGCGCGGTTCTTCTCGAACGCCTGCTTGTCGAAACCGCCCGCCTCCACCGCCAGCGAGTGGTCGACGATCAATTGCGTCGGCACCACCGGGTTGACCTGCGCCGGGTCGCCGCCCTGCAAGGCGATCGCGTCGCGCAGGCCGGCGAGATCGACCAGCGCGGTCTGGCCGAGAATGTCGTGGCAGACCACACGGGCCGGAAACCACGGGAAGTCGAGGTCGCGTTTGCGTTCGATCAGTTGCTTGAGGGAGTCGGTGAGCGTGGCCGGGTCGCAGCGACGCACGAGGTTTTCCGCCAGCACGCGGGAGGTGTACGGCAGGGTGTCGTAACTGCCGGGCTGAATCGCTTCGACCGCCGCACGAGCGTCGAAATAATCCAGAGGGCTGCCGGGCAGGGTTTTACGGAATTCTGTGTTCATCGGGTCAGGACTCGGGTCACGGTGTTTGCAAGGATGATGCCTGGCACCGACTTCGACATTCACACTGAACCCTGTGGGAGCTGGCTTGCCAGCGATAGCGGTGGGTCAGTCAGCATCATTGTTGGATGTGACGCCGTCATCGCTGGCAAGCCAGCTCCCACAGGGATTTAGGTGAGCTTCGAGATCAGTATTCGGCCCTCACCATTTCAGCGACGTTCGATTGGCACGAACTTGCGCTGTTCAACGCCGACATACTCGGCGCTTGGACGAATGATGCGGTTGTTGGCACGCTGTTCGAACACGTGCGCGGCCCAGCCGGTCAGGCGCGAGCAGACGAAGATCGGCGTGAACAGCTTGGTCGGAATGCCCATGAAGTGGTACGCCGAGGCATGGTAGAAATCGGCGTTGGGGAACAGTTTTTTCTGCTCCCACATGGTCTTGTCGATGGCTTCGGAAACCGCGAACAACACCTTGTCGCCGACCTCGTCTGCGAGTTTTTTCGACCAGCCCTTGATCACCTCGTTGCGCGGATCGCTGTCCTTATAGATCGCGTGGCCGAAGCCCATGATCTTGTCCTTGCGCTCGAGCATGCCGAGAGTGCCCTTGATCGCCTCTTCCGGCGACGAGAAGCGCTCGATCATTTCCATCGCCGCTTCGTTGGCGCCACCGTGCAACGGGCCACGCAGCGAACCGATGGCCGCGGTTACGCAGGAATACAGATCGGACAGGGTCGAGGCGCAAACGCGCGCGGTGAAGGTCGAGGCGTTGAATTCGTGTTCGGCGTAGAGGATCAGCGAAACGTTCATCACTTTGACGTGCAGTTCGCTTGGCTTCTTGTCGTGCAGCAGGTGCAGGAAGTGACCGCCGATAGTCGGCTCGTTACTGACGCAGTTGATGCGTTTGCCGTCGTGGCTGAAGCGATACCAGTAGCACATGATCGCCGGGAACGCGGCCAGCAAGCGGTCAGTCTTGTCGCGCTGCTCGGAGAAGTCTTGCTCCGGCTCGAGGTTGCCAAGGAACGAGCAACCGGTGCGCATCACGTCCATCGGGTGGGCGTCGGCGGGGATGCGTTCAAGCACTTCTTTCAGCGCTTGCGGCAGGTCGCGCAGCTTGCTCAGTTTGCCTTGGTATTCGTCGAGTTGCGCCTTCGTCGGCAGCTCGCCGTAGAGCAGCAGGTACGCGACTTCTTCAAATTGCGCATCGGCAGCGAGTTCGCGCACGTCGTAGCCGCGATAGGTCAGCCCGGCACCGGCCTGGCCCACGGTGGACAGTGCGGTTTGCCCGGCAACCTGGCCACGGAGCCCGGCACCACTGAGTACTTTTGCTTCGGCCATTGTGTTCTCCAATCTTGAATTTGTTAGGGAGTGTGGCGAAAAGATCGCAGCCTCGTTGCACTCGACAGCTCCTACAGGGATCTGTGTAGGAGTTGCCGCAGGCTGCGATCTTTTGATCTTTATTTCTTGGCGGCAAACAACGCATCGAGCTTCTGCTCGAAGGTGTGGTAGTCGATGCGATCGTAAAGCTCCATGCGAGTCTGCATGGTGTCGATGACATTCTGCTGCGTGCCATCGCGGCGGATCGCGGTGTAAACGTTTTCTGCTGCCTTGTTCATCGCGCGGAACGCCGACAGCGGATACAGCACCAGCGACACATCGGCGCCAGCCAGTTGCTCGGTGGTGTACAGCGGCGTCGCGCCGAACTCGGTGATATTGGCCAGGATCGGCGCTTTTACGCGGTTGGCGAACAGCTTGTACATTTCCAGTTCAGTGATGGCTTCCGGGAAGATCATGTCGGCGCCGGCCTCGATGCATGCCGCTGCGCGATCGAGTGCCGACTCCAGACCTTCCACCGCCAGTGCATCGGTACGCGCCATGATCACAAAGCTGTCATCGGTGCGCGCATCGACGGCGGCTTTGATGCGGTCGACCATTTCCTGCTGACTGACGATCTCTTTGTTCGGACGGTGGCCGCAGCGCTTGGCGCCGACCTGATCCTCGATGTGAATCGCCGCCGCGCCGAACTTGATCATCGACTTGACCGTGCGCGCCACATTGAACGCCGAGGAGCCGAAACCAGTGTCCACATCGACCAGCAGCGGCAGATCGCAGACGTCGGTGATGCGCCGAACGTCTGTCAGCACGTCGTCCAGACCGGTGATGCCCAGATCCGGCACGCCGAGGGAACCTGCGGCCACGCCGCCACCGGACAGGTAGATCGCCTTGAAACCGGCACGTTTGGCCAGCAGCGCGTGGTTGGCGTTGATCGCGCCGACCACTTGCAATGGATGCTCGCTGGCGACCGCATCGCGGAAACGCTGGCCTGGAGTGTTCAGGTTGGAACTCATGACTCACCTCGTTCAGTGGCTGTCTTATTGTGGGCGCCGTCCTGGTAATGACGGGCGATGTTGCGTTTCGAGGCCCCGATGTGACGGCGCATCAACAATTCCGCGAGTTCGCCGTCACGGTCGGCGATGGCATCGAGAATCCGGTGGTGTTCGGCGAAGGCCTGACGCGGGCGGTTCGGCGTGGTGGAAAACTGGATGCGGTACATGCGCACCAATTGATACAGCTCGCCGCAGAGCATCTGCGTCAGCGTGCGGTTGCCGCTGCCCTGGATGATCCGGTAGTGAAAGTCGAAATCGCCTTCTTGCTGGTAGTAGCCGACGCCGGCCTGAAACGCAGCGTCGCGCTCGTGGGTTTCCAGCACCCGGCGCAGTTCGTCGATTTCTTCGACGCTCATGCGCTCGGCTGCGAGACGACAGGCCATGCCTTCGAGGGATTCGCGGATTTCGTAGAGTTCGAGCAATTCGGCATGACTGAGCGACACCACCCGCGCACCGACGTGCGGTACGCGCACCAGCAGGCGCTGGCCTTCCAGGCGATGAATCGCCTCACGCAACGGCCCACGGCTGATGCCGTAGGTGCGCGCCAGCTCCGGCTCGGAGATCTTGCTGCCCGGGGCGATCTCACCTTTGACGATGGCCGCTTGAATGCGCCGGAAGACGTTTTCCGAGAGCGTCTCGGAATCGTCGCCGCTGATGACCGGGGGATCGAGTTGATCCAGCATGATTGTCGACACCTTTAAATCCAATCCGGCAAAAACTAGCCAATTCGCCCGCGTCAGTCAAAGTATAAATAGACATTGTCGACAATCGTCTAATAACCGTAGGCAATCTTCCATTGGTCGATTAACCCCTGTGGAGCCTGCTCGCGAAAGCGTAGTGTCAGTCAGCATCTGCTTGGGATGACGCACCGCCTTCGCGAGCAGGCTCGCTCCCACAGGGAATCCCAAGGGTTATAGACCGGTGCCGGCGCTGGCGCCATAAACCCACCGTGCTAGAATGCCGCCCGCATTTGCTGGCCATTTGTACGGCTTGTCATAAAAAGCTGATAGGCACACGAAGGGCCTTGCGCAAGTTTTGCCAAGGACCTGAACCGAAAACGGAACGCTGCGCACCAGGATTTATGAGACTCAAGCCTTTTCCCACATTCTTTGCCCTGTTTTGCCTGCCCGGCCTCGCCGCCGCGGGGGAAAAAACCGTGTACGGCCTCAACGAATACGCTTCGCTTGACGGCATCAATCTGGAAGTTGCGGCCAAACTCGACACCGGTGCGAAAACCGCATCGCTGAGTGCCCGCGACATCAAACGCTTTAAACGCAACGGTGAGTCCTGGGTACGTTTCTACCTGGCCATCGACGCTGCGCATTCACACCCGATCGAGCGGCCGCTGGCGCGGGTCAGCAAGATCAAGCGCCGCGCCGGCGATTACGACCCGGAGGAAGGCAAGAAGTACACCGCCCGTCCGGTGATCGAGCTGGATATCTGCATGGGCACGGCGATGCGCAGCATCGAAGTGAACCTGACCGACCGTAGTGCGTTCCAATACCCGCTTTTGATTGGCTCCGAAGCGCTGAAACGCTTTGATGCGCTGGTCGATCCAAGCCTTAAATACGCTGCCGGCAAACCCGCCTGCACCATCGCCGCTCATACCGCCGAGTAATTTCCATGCGTTCTCTAACCTTCCACCTGAAAATCCTGATCACCATTCTGGTGCTCCTGGGCGTTTCGGTTACGGCCTATCAGATTTTCGTGCTCGGCATCCCGGTGACCGAAGACGCCACCGACGACTTGTGGAACATCGACGCCAAGGTCGAGTTCGTCGCCAGCACCAAGGATCCGGTGAAGATCCAGATGTTCGTGCCGCCGTTGAGCCGCGATTACGTCAGCCTCAACGAGAGTTTTATCTCCAATAACTACGGTGTCGCCGTCAACCGCGTCGACGGCAACCGCAAGGTTACCTGGTCGGCGCGCCGGGCCAAGGGCAACCAGACCCTTTATTACCGTCTGGTGCTGACCAAGCGTTACACCGCCGAAAAATCCAAGATCAAAGGCCCGACCTTCCGCGACAGCATCGCCATCGAAGGCCCTGAGAAAATCGCCGCCGAAGCCCTGCTCGCGCCGATCCGTCAGCACTCGGCCGACGTCGAAACCTTTATTGGCGAGGCGATCAAACGCGTCAACAACGTCAACGATGACAACGTGAAATTGCTGCTGGCCGGCGATCCGTCGACGCCGCACAAAGCCAAAATCGTCGAACTGCTGCTGTCCATCGCCCACGTCCCGGTGGAAAAAGTTCACACCATCCGCCTCGTCGCCGACCAGCCGCAAACCCCGGAACTGTGGCTGCGCAGCTTCAACGGCAACGACTGGCTGTACTTCAACCCGGAAACCGGTGAGCAAGGCCTGCCGACCGACCGCCTGCTGTGGTGGACCGGCGATGAAAACCTGATCACCGTCGATGGCGGCAAAAAAGCCAACGTGACCTTCAGCCTGAACAACAGCGAGATGAACGCGATTCGTCTGGCCAAGCTGACCGACGAAAACACCGACGCCAACTTCCTCGAATACTCGCTGTACGGCTTGCCGCTGCAGACTCAGCAGACGTTCATGATCATGGTGATGATCCCGATCGGCGTGCTGGTGATCCTGATTCTGCGCAACCTGATCGGCCTGCAGACACTCGGCACGTTCACCCCGGTGCTGATCGCCCTCGCCTTCCGCGAAACGCAACTGGGCTTCGGCATTCTTTTGTTTACCGTGATCACCGCGCTGGGCTTGTCATTACGTTCGTATCTGGAACACCTGAAGCTGCAAATGCTGCCGCGACTCTCGGTGGTGCTGACCTTTGTTGTGGTGCTGATCGCGGCGATCAGCCTGTTCAGCCATAAGCTCGGCCTGGAACGCGGGCTGTCGGTGGCGCTGTTCCCGATGGTGATTCTGACCATGACCATCGAACGCCTGTCGATCACCTGGGAAGAACGCGGTGCCAGCCATGCGATGAAAGTCGCGATCGGCACACTGTTCGCGGCGTCACTCGCGCACCTGATCATGACCGTTCCAGAGCTGGTCTACTTCGTGTTCACCTTCCCGGCGATCCTGCTGATTCTGGTCGGCTTCATGTTGGCGATGGGTCGTTATCGCGGCTACCGCCTGACCGAGCTGGTGCGCTTCAAGGCTTTCCTGAAGAAGGCTGACGCCTGATGTTCGGTTTCTGGAAGACCTGGAAGGCCCTGGAAGCGCGGGGCATCATGGGCATCAATCGGCGTAACGCCGACTACGTGCTCAAGTACAACAAGCGCAGCCTGTACCCGATTGTCGATGACAAGATCATCACCAAGGAACGCGCCATCGCGGCCGGCATTCACGTGCCGGAGCTGTACGGCGTGATCTCCACCGAGAAGGAAATCGACAAACTCGACCAGATCATCGGCGGGCGCAACGACTTTGTGATCAAACCGGCCCAAGGCGCTGGCGGTGACGGCATCATCGTGATTGCCGACCGTTTCGAGGGCCGCTATCGCACGGTGTCGGGCAAGATCCTTGCCCATGAAGAGCTTGAGCATCACATCTCGAGCATCCTCACTGGCCTGTATTCGCTGGGCGGCCACCGTGATCGCGCGCTGATCGAATACCGCGTGACCCCGGATCAGATCTTCAAAAGCATCAGCTACGAAGGCGTGCCGGACATCCGCATCATCGTCTTGATGGGTTATCCAGTGATGGCGATGCTGCGTCTGCCAACCCGGCAGTCCGGCGGCAAGGCCAACCTGCATCAGGGCGCCATCGGTGTCGGTGTTGACCTGGCCACGGGTCTGACGTTGCGCGGCACCTGGCTGAACAACATCATCACCAAACACCCCGACACCACCAACGCGGTGGACGGCGTGCAACTGCCCTACTGGGACGGTTTCATGAAACTCGCCGCCGGCTGCTATGAGCTGTGCGGGTTGGGCTATATCGGTGTTGATATGGTGCTCGATCAGGAAAAAGGCCCGCTGATTCTGGAGCTGAATGCGCGGCCGGGGCTGAATATTCAGATTGCTAACGACTGTGGGCTGACGTTGCGTACCCATGCGGTGGAAGCGCGACTGGAAGAGCTGAAGGCGCGTGGGGTGACTGAATCGGTTGAAGAGCGGGTGGCGTTTACTCAGGAGATGTTTGGGCATATTCCAGCCATCGAGGGCTGATCTCCCCCGATGATCGTTCCCACGCTCTGCGTGGGAATGCATCCCGTGACGCTCCGCGTCACAGTGGACGCAGAGCGTCCATGGCGGCGTTACCACGCAGAGCGTGGGAACGATCAAAGCATGATGATCGGCTCCCTTTCCCTCGCCAGCTTGAGATATCGAGCCGAACTCGGATCTTGAAAAGCATGAAGATCTGCTCCCTTTCCCCCTCGCCCCCCTGGGGGAGAGGGTTGGGGTGAGGGGGAGGCTTTTGACTTTGATCTGGCATCGGAGAGGACTACAATCCCCACCCCGCCTCAACGGCCGATCTGCCCCGCCCATGTTGACCTGTTCTGTACACCCACTGCCCTACCGCGCCAATCCCGCCGACTACTTCGCGGCCATCCGCAACGCGCCCGGCGCCGTGCTGCTCGACAGCGGCCGGCCAAGTGCCGACCGTGGCCGTTATGACCTGCTCAGCGCCTGGCCGCTGGAACATCTGGCGGTGTTGCCCGACGAAAGCGGCGGAGTTTTCCTGCAACGCCTGCGGGATAATCTGACCCGTCTGGGCGAGGCTGATTTGCCAACAGGTTTCGACCTGCCATTCGCCGGCGGTTTGATCGGCTACCTGAGCTACGATTTCGGTCGGCATCTGGAAAACCTGCCGAGCCAGGCGCTGGATGATCTGCAATTGCCGGATGCCCGCTTTGGCCTGTACGACTGGGCACTGATCAGCGATCACCAGAGGGCCAGCAGCCAACTGGTGTTTCACCCGTCCGTGATCGATAGCGAGAAACAGCGGCTGATCGCGCTGTTCAGCCAGCCGCTTGTCGAATCGATGGCGCCGTTCAAACTGAACCAGCCAATGACCGCCGACCTCTGCGCCGACAATTATCGTCAGGCCTTCGAACGCATTCAGCATTATATCCAGGCCGGCGACTGCTATCAGGTCAACTTCGCCCAGCGCTTCCGCGCTGCGTGTCAGGGCGATCCGTGGCTGGCTTATTGCGCGTTGCGCGAGGCCTGCCCGACGCCGTTTTCCGGTTTCCAGAGCTTGCCTGATGGCGGTGCCGTTTTGAGCCTGTCGCCAGAGCGCTTCGTCAAAGTCAGCGACCGTGAGGTGGAAACCCGGCCGATCAAAGGCACCCGTCCGCGTGGCATGACCCCGGCCGAAGATGCCGCGAACGCCGCCGAACTGCTGGCCAGCCCCAAGGATCGCGCAGAAAACCTGATGATCGTCGACCTGCTGCGCAACGATCTCGGGCGCACCTGCCGCATCGGTTCGGTGCGGGTGCCGGAGCTGTTCAGTCTGGAAAGCTATCCGAACGTGCATCACTTGGTCAGTAGCGTCACCGGTGAGTTGGCGGATGATCGTGACGCACTGGATTTGATTGCCGGCAGTTTCCCCGGTGGCTCGATTACCGGCGCACCGAAGATTCGCGCAATGCAGATCATCGATGAGCTGGAACCGACGCGGCGTGGGTTGTATTGCGGGTCGTTGCTGTATCTGGACGTGCGCGGCGAGATGGACAGTTCCATCGCGATTCGCAGTTTGTTGGTCAAGGATGGGCTGGTGTGCTGCTGGGGCGGTGGCGGAATTGTTGCCGATTCGGATTGGCAGGCTGAGTATCAGGAGTCGATTACCAAAGTCAGAATCCTCCTCGACACCCTGCAGAACCTCTGAATGACACAACCCGTGTAGGAGCTGCCGAAGGCTGCGATCTTTTGATCTTGATCCTGAAAAACCAGATCAAAAGATCGCAGCCTTCGGCAGCTCCTACAGGGGTATTCATTACAAACTCAATTCTCTGTTCGAAGCTTTGAGGAATTCCTGCTTCAACTCGGCAAAGGTGTGCACCGCGGGAAACTGCGGAAACTCGCGAATCACATTCTCCGGCGCATGGAACAGAATCCCCGCATCCGCCTCGCCCAGCATCGTCGTGTCGTTATACGAATCCCCCGCCGCAATCACCCGGTAATACAGGCTCTTGAACGCCAATACCGACTGGCGCTTGGGATCTTTCTGGCGCAACTGATAGCTGGTCACCCGCCCGGTTTCGTCAGTAATCAGGCGATGGCAAAGCAACGTCGGGAAGCCCAACTGACGCATCAGCGGCTGTGAGAACTCGTAAAACGTATCCGACAGAATCACCACCTGAAAGCGCTCGCGCAGCCAGTTGACGAACTCCACAGCGCCGTCCAGCGGCTTCAGTGTGGCGATCACTTCCTGAATGTCCGACAGCTTCAAGCCGTGCTCATCGAGGATGCGCAGGCGCTGCTTCATCAGCACGTCGTAATCGGGAATGTCCCGGGTGGTGGCCTTGAGGGATTCGATTCCGGTTTTTTCAGCGAAGGCGATCCAGATTTCCGGCACCAGTACCCCTTCAAGATCCAGGCAAGCAATTTCCACAAGACACTCCCGTTTGTATTGATTATTTGAGTCGAGCGAGGCCGAACTCTAGCGACTCACATGCAGACGCGCAACGCACAGCACGCCCCCGAGCCGTGCAGCTTTTTGTTACCATCAGCGCCATATAGAGCGCCCAGCGCCACCGACCTGTAGGAAGCCGCCCTGATGAGTGCAACGTTCGACGTCGTGGAACTCGCCACGACCTATGCCAACAAATCCGCGCAAGACATCCTCAAACTCGCGTTCGCCGAGTTCGGCGATGACTTGTGGATATCTTTCAGCGGCGCCGAGGATGTGGTGCTGGTGGACATGGCCTGGAAGCTCAACAAGAACGTCAAGGTGTTCAGCCTCGACACCGGCCGTCTGCACCCGGAGACCTACCGCTTCATCGATCAGGTGCGCGAGCACTACAAGATCGACATCGAACTGGTGTCGCCGGACTACACGAAACTCGAACCGTTCGTGAAGGAAAAAGGCCTGTTCAGCTTCTACAAGGACGGTCACGGCGAATGCTGCGGTATCCGCAAGATCGAGCCGCTGCGCCGCAAATTGTCCACCGTCAAAGCCTGGGCCACCGGCCAGCGCCGCGACCAGAGCCCGGGCACCCGCAGTGCTGTAGCCGTGATGGAAATCGACACCGCGTTCTCCACACCCGAGCGACCCCTGTACAAGTTCAACCCGTTGGCGCAGATGACCAGCGAAGAGATCTGGGGTTACATCCGCATGCTCGAGTTGCCGTACAACAGCCTGCATGAGCGCGGCTTTATCAGTATCGGCTGCGAACCGTGCACCCGCCCTGTCCTGCCGAATCAGCACGAGCGCGAGGGGCGTTGGTGGTGGGAAGAGGCGACGCAGAAAGAATGCGGGCTGCATGCCGGGAATATCATCAGCAAGGCCTAACTCCCTGCCGCGCTGATTTCCCCCTTGTAGGAGTGAGCCTGCTCGCGATAGCGGTGTCTCAGTCGATAATTTTTTTGGCTGATACACCGCTATCGCGAGCAGGCTCACTCCTACAGGGGTTTGTAGCGACTCCAAAAATGTGTACACACGAATGTCACCATCGGTGCCATTTATGTGTGCACTTTTTTGTATCCGCGCCCTGAAAAGTTACATCCCTACCAAAAACCTCTCGCCTCCGCCCGCCAACAAAATCCCCCGCCAAAAATAAATACTTGTTCAATCGGTCAATTTTTAACCAATTATTTTCAGGCACTTAGCGCTCATCGATAACTTTTCGAAATGAGCACGGCTGCGCATAGATCAACGACTGGCACAGATCTGGCTTAGGTGCATACATGTTTTGTATACAAAACTGCAAAACATAAACACTTTCGATCCGCAAGCCTGAAGCGCCCTATCCCGTACAGGCTGCAGATGCCCCGTAACCAGTGATGCTTTCACTGCCGCGACGAAGATTTGTCGAGCCTGCCGGCTCATGCACAGTCATCGCGGCCCTGAACATCAGGAGCCTGCCGGAATGCGTACAAGTCTCTCCAACAACATCGCGCTGAATCTGCCCGCCGCTGCTCTCGACCAGCCGTCACCCGATGACGGGTTGACCGAGCCGTTACAACTGAGCCCCCGCCTGCACAACAGCGACCTGGCGCCAACCAAGGCCGAAGGTCGGCGCTGGGGCAAATACAGCATCTTCGCCCTGTGGACGAACGACGTGCACAACATTGCTAACTACTCGTTCGCCATCGGCC
Source organism: Pseudomonas sp. Irchel s3h9 (assembly GCF_900187475.1). Classification (NCBI taxonomy): domain Bacteria; kingdom Pseudomonadati; phylum Pseudomonadota; class Gammaproteobacteria; order Pseudomonadales; family Pseudomonadaceae; genus Pseudomonas; species Pseudomonas sp. Irchel s3h9. Next base: position 532,747 of record NZ_FYDH01000002.1, read on the forward strand.
TTTACGCCCTTGGCCTGGGTGGCTGGCAGATCCTGCTGTCGCTGGGGATCGGCGCGGCGCTGGTGTATTTCTTCATGAACCTGTCCGGGTACATGGGACAGAAAACCGGGGTGCCGTTTCCAGTGATCAGCCGGATCAGTTTCGGCATCCACGGCGCGCAAATTCCTGCACTGATCCGCGCGGTTATCGCCATCGCCTGGTTCGGCATTCAGACGTACCTGGCGTCAGTGGTATTTCGCGTATTGCTCACGGCAGTCCATCCCGGATTCGCCGCATACGACCACAACTCGATCCTCGGGCTGTCGACTTTGGGTTGGGTGTGTTTCGTGGCGATCTGGTTCGTGCAACTGGCGATCCTCGCCTACGGCATGGAAATGGTCCGCCGTTACGAAGCGTTTGCCGGGCCGGTGATTTTGCTGACAGTTGCGGCACTCGCTGGGTGGATGTACTTCCAAGCCAACGCGACCATTGCCTGGTCGATCCGCGAGCCACTGACCGGTGGCGAGATGTGGCGCAACATTTTTGCCGGCGGCGCGTTGTGGCTGGCGATCTACGGCACGTTGATTCTGAATTTTTGCGACTTCGCCCGCTCATCGCCGTGCCGCAAGACCATCAAGGTAGGAAACTTCTGGGGTTTGCCGGTGAATATTCTGGTGTTCGCCGCGATTACCGTGCTGCTCTGCGGTGCGCAATTTCAGATCAACGGCCGGATCATCGAGAGCCCGACCGAGATCATCGCCTCGATTCCCAACACCTTCTTCCTCGTGCTCGGTTGCCTGGCATTCCTGATCGTCACTGTGGCGGTGAACATCATGGCCAACTTCGTCGCCCCGGCATTCGTGCTGAGCAACCTGGCGCCGAAGTACCTGACGTTCCGTCGCGCCGGGCTGATCAGCGCAACCATCGCTGTGCTGATCCTGCCGTGGAATCTCTACAACAGCCCGCTGGTGATCGTGTACTTCCTGTCTGGCCTCGGCGCCCTGCTCGGCCCGTTGTACGGCGTGATCATGGTCGACTACTGGCTGATCCGCAAAGGCCGGATCAACGTCCCGCAGCTCTACAGCGAAGATCCCGACGGCGCTTATTACTACAGCCGTGGGGTGAATTTCCGTGCGGTGGCGGCATTTATTCCTGCGGCGCTGATCGCCATCGTCCTGGCGCTCGTGCCGGGTTTCCACAGCGTCTCGCCGTTCTCCTGGCTGATCGGCGCCGGGATCGCCGGAATGCTCTACCTGATCATTGCCAAACGCCATGCGCACTACGCCGACATCAGCGGCGAATCGATCGCTGTCGACAACGTCTGCCATTAATTCCCTCGTGGCCCGGACTTCGGGCCGCAGAACTGCCCGCTATAAGGATTTCCCCATGCGTATTCTCGTGGTCAACGTCAACACGACCGAATCCATCACCGAGGCCATTGCCCGCTCGGCGCAGGCTGTCGCCTCGCCCGGTACCGAAATCGTCGGTTTGACGCCGTACTTCGGTGCCGACTCGATTGAAGGCAACTTCGAAAGCTATCTGGCGGCCATCGCGGTGATGGATCGGGTGATGGCCTACGACCAGCCGTTCGATGCCGTGATTCAGGCCGGCTACGGCGAGCACGGTCGCGAAGGTCTGCAGGAATTGCTCAACGTGCCAGTGGTGGATATCACCGATGCGGCCGCGAGCACGGCGATGTTTCTCGGCCACGCCTATTCGGTGGTGACCACGCTGGATCGCACCGTACCGCTGATCGAAGATCGGCTGAAATTGTCCGGCCTGTGGGATCGTTGTGCATCGGTACGGGCCAGTGGTCTGGCCGTTCTGGAACTGGAACACGAGCCACAGCGTGCCTTGGAAGCCATCGTGCATCAGGCAGAACTGGCGGTGACGCAGGACAAAGCCGAGGTGATCTGCCTGGGTTGCGGCGGCATGGCCGGCCTGGATGAGCAGATTCGTCGGCGCACTGGCGTGCCGGTGGTGGATGGCGTCACGGCGGCGGTAACGATTGCGGAATCGCTGGTGCGCTTGCGCTTGTCGACGTCGAAAGTGCGAACGTATGCGACACCTCGGCCGAAGAACATCATTGGCTGGCCGGGGCGGTTTGCCCGCTAAGCTTATCATCGGAAACCGAGTCGCCCCATTCGCGAGCAAGCTCGCTCCCACAGGGGAAATGCATTCCAAATGTGGGAGCGAGCCTGCTCGCGAAGGCCGCAACTCGGTATCAAGGTTGCTCAAATAGCACTAAACCGCCGCGCCAACCCTCTCTCCGCAAACTGTTCAATCACATAATCGACAAACGCCCGCGTCTTGCCCGGCAACAACTTATGTTCGGCGTAATAAATCGAGATGTTGCCATCATCGACAAACCAGTCCGGCAACACTCGCTGCAACGTACCCGCCTCCAGATACCCCACCGCAAAAGGCATGCTCACCAGTGCAATCCCCAGGCCCTGCGCTGCTGTCGCACACGCGGCTTCGGAATCGCTCATGGTCATCCGGGCCTTGAGCATCAACGGACTGTGCTGCTGATCGCGGTGCGTCAATTGCCATGAACGCACACGCCCGGTTTGCGGTGAGCGAATCAGAATTCCGTCATGCTGCTTGAGATCGTCCGGATGAGTGATCGCAGGATTGCCGTTCAGATAATCCTGCGAAGCGACCAATACCCGATGCGCTGGCGTCAATCTGCGCGCTACCACACCTTGTGGCAGCTCAAAGCCGCCGCCAATCGCCGCATCGAAGCCCTGCCCGATCAGATCGACCTGACGATTATCGAAATGCCAGTCCGGATTGATCGCCGGGAAGCGCCGCAGAAACTCGCCGAGCAACGGCACTATATAAAGGCGCCCGAACACCGTGCCCATGCTGACTTTCAAGGTGCCGATCGGCTGCCCTTCGGCACTGGCCAGATTGGCCACGGCATTCTGGATCGTGGTCAGGCTGGCACTGACTTCACTCAAAAACAGCTGCCCCGCCTCGGTCAGCGTCAGACTGCGGGTGCTGCGCTGAAACAGCCGCACACCCAGCCGCGCCTCAAGCTTTGCGACACTTTTGCCAACCGCTGCCGGGGTCAGGCTCAAGCGCCGCGCCGCCTCGGCAAAGCTGCCGACCTCAGCACTACGGACAAAGCATTCGATACTGCTGAAGGTTTCCATGGCCGCCACTATAAACTTCTGGTTTACATAGACTATAGCAATCAGGGTCTACACGGTTGCGGATCAGAGGTCGATACTCGGCTCCAACAACAAGGCATCCCGCCTTGAATAGTCTGGAGATCGAACATGACCACTCAACACCTCGGCGGCAAAGTCGCTCTGATTCAAGGCGGTTCCCGTGGTATCGGCGCTGCCATCGTCAAACGCCTGGCCGCTGAAGGCGCTGCAGTAGCCTTCACTTACGTCAGCTCCACCGCCAAAGCCGAAGAGTTACAGAACAGCATCACCGCCAACGGCGGCAAAGCCCTGGCGATCAAGGCCGACAGTGCCGACGCCGCAGCGATCCGCCACGCGGTCAGCGCCACGGTCGAAGCTTTTGGCCGACTCGACATTTTGGTCAACAACGCCGGTGTGCTGGCCGTTGCTCCACTGGAAGACTTCAAACTCGAAGACTTCGACCAGACCCTCGCAATCAACGTGCGCAGCGTATTCATCGCCTCGCAAGAAGCCGCCAAGCACATGGGCGAAGGTTCGCGCATCATCAACATCGGCAGCACCAACGCCGACCGCATGCCCTTCGCCGGTGGCGGTGTATATGCGATGAGCAAATCGGCGCTGGTCGGTTTGACCAAAGGCCTGGCCCGCGATCTTGGCCCACGCGGCATCACCATCAACAACGTGCAGCCCGGCCCTGTCGACACCGACATGAACCCGGCGCACGGTGACTTCGCCGAAAGCCTCATTCCGTTGATGGCCGTCGGTCGTTACGGTAAAGCCGAAGAAATCGCCAGTTTCGTCGCCTATCTGGCGGGCCCGGAAGCCGGTTACATCACTGGTGCCAGCCTGACCATCGACGGTGGTTTCGGCGCCTGATTTCCCGAGTCGCCTGAACGAAAAACGCCGCCCCTCTTTTTACAGAGGGGCGGCGTTTTTTTGTCTCAGACGTTTACATCCATTCCAGCGCCGGCAAACCACAGGCACTTGGCGTGAACGCTTTCAAACTCCGAAGAATCCCGTCAGCGTGTGCGTACTTTTCATCGGCCATGGCGGCATCGGGGATGGCGATGGCCGTCATGCCTGCGGCTTTCGCTGCGGTCACGCCAAACGGCGAATCCTCGAACACCAGGCAATCCTCAGGTGCCACACCCAGACGGCGGGCAGCGGTCAGGAAGATATCCGGCGCCGGTTTCGCCGCGCCGACTTCCGGATCGTCCGCCGTGACAATGAAGTCGAACAGCGCGAACCAGTCGCGGTGCAGCGTGGTTTTTTGCCCGAACGATTGCCGCGATGAACTGGTGCCGACGGCGATGGGGATGTTGTGCGCCTTGAGGTGGCGAATCAGCTCCTCGGCACCCGGCATCGCTTGCGCCGTGGGAAAACGCTCGCGCATCAATGGTTCGCGGATCACCAGAAACTCTTCAGCGGTGATCGGCAGATCCAGCGCCTGCACCACGTAGTTCGCCAGATCGTTGGCCCCGCGACCAATGATGTTCTGCTTGACGCTCCAGTCGAAGGTGCGCCCGTAGCGCTGGGCAATCAGCGAAGTGACTTCGGTGTAAATGCCCTCGGTGTCCAGCAACAAACCGTCCATATCAAAAATCACGGCCTTGATCGGGCCGAACGCCTTCAGCGGTGCATTCATCATCGGATCCGTTAACAAAGACATCCCAAGCGGCAGGTGGACCGCTGCTCGGATCTGATTAAAGGGTTCAGCAGCATAACGAGCGCGACAGACATTGAGCAACGGCCAATGTTTATTGAGCGATGAACTACTCGCAGACATTTAGCGAAATGTCCTACAGGCATCGCCTACTCGCCCGACTTCTTTCCTGTTTGATCCCCCGCAAAGTCCCCGCACCTTTTTGACGTGCGCGAGAGACTGCGAATGCTTCCAACCGATCGGCTTCTGGCCCTGAACAACAGCATCGGCCTGCTCGTTGTTGCTGCTTTGAATCCCGATGAGCCGGACTTCGAACACCTGATCCGCGAGTTCCGCCTGTGCCTGAACCACTACGACGCCTGGGCCGAGCAGTTCTGGACAGGCACCGCGCTGGATGTCGAACAGGTCTTCACCGTCGGTAACGACGTACGCCTCAGCGCGCCGATCACGTCGCGCCAGCCGCTCAGTTCATCGGTGGTCATGTGCTCGGCCAGCGGGTCGCTGACGCTGGTGCATATGTTCGAGGCCGCGAGGTTTGTGCCGATTGGCAACACCCCGGTAATCCTCGAACCGGTGCTTGCCGATGTCGGCGGCGTGCTGACTTTCGGCGAACCGCTGCATTACACCATCGGCCCCAGCGGCATTCTGCAAGTGACCGACTGCGATCGGGGCCAGCGTTATCGCATCACCTTCTTTCCCGATGTGTCCACGGACCATGTGAAGAAGCTGTACGCCTCCTATCAGGGCATCATCGATGGGCTGGAGGGCTGGTTGCGCGGGGAATGGAGTGAATGTCAGCCGCAGTGGAAGGAATTTTCCAGCGCCGGGTTTCTTGAGCGTTACGGTCAGTTGCAACAGGCCGATTGGCGTGGATTCGAGAAAGCCCTGAATGGCGTCTGGGATGACATTAAACAGGTATTTGCCCTGCTCGCAGACTTGCAGGCCAACAGTGAAAAATTGCTGGAATACCTCAGCGAGGCCGAGCTTGAGGCGTTATTGAATGCCTCCAGCGACGCCATCGCCAATGGCTTGCTGATCCTCAGTGACGAGCCGCTGCTGTTCATTCATCTGGCCGCGTTTACCAGTTGGCTGAAGATGCTGCCGCCGCAGTATCTGGCTGAAGTGGTGGCCGAGGTGCGGGTCGAATTGCTGATCAGCTTCCTGTTGATGGGCGTGTCGGGTGGCATCGGCGTGCCGCTGCGTTTGAGCAGCAAGGTGCTGGCGAAGATCAAGTCGCCGCGCGCGCGGGAATGGCTGGCGGCCTCGGCATTGCGCTTGGCCGAACTGACGTCCTCGGCGGATTTGACGCGGCATGCCAGCGTTTTGAAACCGCTGATGCTCAATGTCCGTGACGTTGAGTTGAAACCGACACCGGCGATACCGCTGAACATTCGTCAGGCCGATTCGCTGGTGTTGACCGTGCCAAACCCGGCGCCTGTTGTGCGGGACAAGTCTGGCGGTTCGAGCCGGATCGAGCGGCATGAGCCGCATGACGATTCGCCGGATCAGGCGAAAAACCCCAACGGCGACAGCGCCGATTGCGTGCCGCGCACCTGCACCAACGGCTGCCCGGTGTCGATGGTCACCGGCGAAGAACTGCTGACCTTGAGCGATGCGGTGCTCG